>SLHP01000026.1 GCA_007136095.1 Nitriliruptoraceae bacterium | reverse complement strand
CAAGCCCCGCCTGCTGCGCCGTCACCTCCGCCGGCAGTTCCACAAGCCCCGCCTGCTGCGCCGTCACCTCCGCCGGCAGTTCCACAAGCCCCGCCTGCTGCGCCGTCACCTCCGCCGGCAGCGCCGGAACCGCCACCGGCTGCACCGGAGCCTCGGGACAACCGGCCGCCGCCACCGAGCGGCTGACCGGCACGCTCCGCCGAAGCACCATGACCCACCCAGGGCCGCCCTGACCATTCAGTCGGTCGGGGCGGTCGTCGGTGGGGGACCGGGGTCGCCCGCCAGGGCCTGTCGCAGCGAGGTGACGGCATCACGACCGAGCCGCTCTGCCAGTTCCACCTCGAGGTCGCACAGGATCGCGGAAGCCTCGTCGACGAACGCCTGACCGTGCTCGGTCAAACGCACCACCTGTGAGCGCGCGTCGTCCGGATCGGGGGAGCGTTCGACCAACGACGCCGACTCCAGGCCGGCCAGCAGTTTGTGGATCGCCTGACGCGACACGTCGATCTCCCTCGCGAGGGCGGCCGGACGCACGACCCCGCGCGCGAGGTTGAGGAACACCAACGAACGCGTGCGGCTCAGGTGTGGCCACCCGCGGGCCGCGAGGCGTGCTCGCAGGGCGGTGTCGAACCAGTCCGAAGTATCGAGCAGTGCCCCCGCGAGCCGCCCGGGTGCCAGGGTGTCCACATCGGTCTCCATCCTGACACCCTACCCCAGGCCGTCAATCGGGTTGACGACCCGTGGTACGCTGACCGTCAACCCGATTGACGACCGCAGCTGACGAACACAGCTATCGACCAGACCGCCAAACGGCGGCTAGAAGGACTCGACCATGCGACTGGCGATCTTCGGTGGAACCGGCCGGAGCGGACAGCCCCTGGTGGCGCAGGCGCTGACCCGCGGGTACGAGGTCACGGCCCTGGTCCGATCGACCGGGAAGGCCGCAGCCGTCCTGCCCCCGGACGCGGACGGCCTCACACTCGTCGAGGGTGACCTGCTGAACGCCGCCGCGGTGAGCAAGGCGGTCGCCGGTACCGATGCCGTCACAACGTCGCCGGGCAGGTCAAGGGTGCGCCCGAGGATCTGCAGCAGCGGGCGATCGGCCACATCCTGGCCGCCATGGACGAGCACGGCGTGCGACGCATCGTCACCCTGACCGGCGCTGGCGTCCGGCTCACCGGCGACACCCCGAAGGCGGTGGACCGGGTCTTCGGTACCGCGCTGAAGCTCCTGCAGGGCAAGCTGCTGGCGGACAGCGTCGCCTACGTGGAGGCCGTGCGCACGAGCGACACCGACTGGACGGTCGTGCGGGCGCCCCGGTTGCTCGACGGATCCGCGACCGGCACGGTCGTGAGCCGGCCCCACGTCGGGCAGGGCACCTCGTCGAAGCTGACGCGCGAGGACCTGGCCACGTTCCTGCTCGACGCGGTCACCGACGACGCCACGATCGGGACCGCACCGGCCGTGAGCAACTGAAGCGCCGCACCTCCAGGTGCCCACCACGCCGTGACCGCGCCTACGCCTACGTCCCGTCGGGCCGTGCGTCGATGTGCAGGCTCTGCGATGCGCTGCCGATCCGCCCGTCCTGATCGAACAGCGTCGAGCCAACACCGTTTGAAGTCCGCCGTCGCCGCTGCGCGCGCCAGCGGGTTCGTTGCCAGACCCTCGACCATGGGCCGCATCAGCCGCGTCCACGCGACCTCCGGACCGACCTCGTCGAGCCGGCCCGGCGCGGACCCGCGCCCCACGGCAGCGCATCAGCGTGGTACCCGCCGGGATCTGCGCCGCGTCGATCGCGGTGCGCAGCGTGGCGTCGTGGCGGGCGAAGATGGGCTCGTCCAACGTGCTGCCTGGGGTCGGGGGGCACAATGGCGTCGCGGCGTCGCGGATGGAGCATCGAGGTGGGTGGGGCGAGTAGCGTGCGGCCGTTGCCGTGAAGGGTGTCGGTCGTGGTCGAGTGGTTGCAGTTGACCTTCGAGTTGTCGGTCAACCAGGCCAAGGTCGTGGCCAGCGTGGTGCTGGTTGTCGGTCTGATCCTGGTGCGTTTCATCGCTGCTCGGATCCTGGCGCGCGGGATCGAGGACACCGATGTCCGGTACCGCTCACTGAAGACCCTGAGCTACGTGGTGGCCACGATCGCGTTGCTGAGTCTGGGCGGGCTGTGGTTCGGGGCACTGCGCAACGCGGCCACGATCCTGGGGGTGGCGTCCGCGGGCCTGGCCATCGCGCTGTCCGACGTGCTGATGAACTTCGTGGGGTGGATCTACATCACGCTGCGGCGGCCGTTCCACGTCGATGACCGCATCGAGATCGACGGGGTGATCGGTGACATCATCGACATCCGGGTGTTCCGCACCACGGTGCTGGAGATCGGCAACTGGGTGGACGCGGACCAGTCCACGGGACGGATCGTGCACATCCCCAACGGCAAGGTCTTCACCCACCACGTCTACAACGCCACCGAGGGGTTCGCCTACCTGTGGCACGAACTGTCCTTCCACGTGACCTTCGAGTCGGATTGGCGCCGGGCCGAGCAGCTGTTCCAACAGGCTCTCGACGAAGCAGGTGGACACACCCGCGAAGACGCCGCCCGCCGCATCCAGCAGGCCGCGAAGACCTACAAGATCCGGTTCACGCACCTGACCCCGACCGTCTACATCAGCGTGCGGGACCGCGGTGTGATGCTGACCGGACGGATCCTGGTCGACACCCGTCGACGCCGGTCGGTGGATCAGCAGGTGTGGCGTGCACTGCTCGACGGGATCGCGGCCGAGCCGACCGTGGAGATCGCCTACCCGACGACCCGGACCCATCTGCGCGATCCGTTGCGGTTCGAAGGTGAGGCGGCGCCCTGACCGTCTGCGACACCTCGCAGCGTTCCGCACAGGAACTGGGTCTTGCCATGTGTGGTCCGCTGCTGTAGGTATGGAGGAGCAGATCCGAAGCGTAAGAGCGGGAACCGCATCCCACCGAGACCCCGGCGGCTTCCAGGACGAAAGGTCCTGCAGGCCAAGCAACGGGGAGAGACGCATGACGGACCAACGCCAGGCACCCTCCGACGTTCCGCTGGTGCCCCCGGGCCACCACACCGCACTGGTCCTGACGCGGCTGTCGGCCGTGGTCAGCCGGCTGCACGGCCTTCGCGCCATCCTGCCAGAAGACCGAGGCGTCTGTGAACGTCTGGCTGCGGTCGAGGAAGAGCTCGAGATGATCGGGCACCAGGTACTGGTCGGCTCGGATGTCGAAGCCAACCCGGGGGGTTCGGCCAAAGACGATCTCGTCGCGGACGACCAGCAGCCGAGTGACGCCGAGCAGCCGAGTGACGCCGAGCGCTACCTGTTGGGCTGGCTGGAACGTTGTCACGGGTCGGATACATCGTCTCTGACGCCTCCCGTTCGGGACGGGCCGTCGATGCACAGGTTGCTTCGGGAGCTCACGACGTCCCGGCACCGTCTACCGCCCGACGTCCGCAGCAGGCTCGGGTTGTCCGAGCAGGCGACGATCGGTGACATCGCGATGCAGTTGTTGCTCGCCGTCGATGGTCCCGATCGGCCGCAGTGTCGCTCGTACCGGTCTGCGGTCTACTACCTGACGGGACGGGCGGAACTGGCACGAACCTCCTGAAAGGCACGATCATGACCCGACGATCATCGTCCGTCAGCGAATCGGTGCCCCGCGTTGGTCTCTGGGCCGAGCAAGATCCGGCTCCGCTGGAACGCCTGACCAGCCACCGTTGCGTTGCTGCCCTGGCCCTCGGGATGGCGGAGGCGCGGCTGGATCCTCACCAGTGCGCAGCCGAACTTGCCGAGTCCAGTGAGCGGTCGTTGCTGCTGGCCGCCATGGACCACCTCGACCGTGTCGAGCACGGCGACCGCGAGGTGATCGGTCGAGCCAGCAACATGGTCCGCGCGGCACTGGCGCTGGTGGACGCGTAACGGCCAGCGCCGGTCCGTTCCCGGTGTTCGAGCGGCGGGTCTGCGCGCATCGCCCCTGACCGTTCGTGGGTTGTCCGCCCGGTCGGTCCCAGACGTCGCCAGATGCCAGCGGCTCGATAGCGTCGGCCGTGCGTAGGGGACAGGATGTGCTGCGGTCGGGTCATCGACTCGGTCGCGGCCGGGGGAGAGGTGGGCCCATGACCGCGTCCCCCTACGCGTAGGGGGAGATCCATGAGGCTGAGGACGTACCGGACACGTGCGATCATCGTGGTGACGGCACTGGCGTTTGCGCTACTGCTGGTGGCCTGCGGTGACGGCACCGACACCGTCGATGATGTCACCGACATCGACGCTTCGAGCGTGGTCGTCAACGGGCAGGATCTCGCACTCGACTCGGTGCAGTGTGAGCCCCAGATGGAGGAGGACGGGCCTCGGATGGTTGCGAGGGGGCCCGATCCCAGCGATGAAGCGGTCGATCTGCGGCTCAGCGTTCGCGCCATCGACGAGGGCGGAGCCAGCGTCGACGTCATCCGGACCGATCCCGATGACATCGCCTGGGACGGACACACCTGGGAAGAGGTCAACCTGGGTCCTGACCAGGTGGGGTCCGACGGGTGCAACAGCGCATCCGCGTCCGACCTGGCCCTCGAGCATCGAGCCGACTTGGGACAAGACGAGGACGACGATGGTGACAGCGAGGTGACCGTCGACTTCGACGTCGCCTGCTGATCCGCGGCAGCCTGTCGGCGAGTCGCTGTTCGCACCGAGCCCCGGCCGGCTATGCGGTACTGCGCAGTCCGGCCGCAGCGCCCGGCAGGCGACCCGCACTCTGGAGGCGGCACGGGATCGCCGGTTCGCTCCCGGGGTGGGGGCTCGATACGCTCCGCGATCGAAACACAGACCGGCCGGTGCGGATCCGTTCGCACCCAGCAGACCGGCTCCGAGGCGCAGGGATCGACGAGATTCGGCTCCTTGGAGTAGGGTCCGTATCCGTTCGGGGCGTTAGCTCAGTTGGTTAGAGCGCTTGCTCGACACGCAAGAGGTCGCAGGTTCGACTCCTGCACGCCCCACCCCGTACGGCCCCGGATGACACGTCCGGGGCCGTCGCGTCTCAGCGGTCCGCGACGTAGAGGCTCTGTAGGGCCGTGCCGATCGGGCCCCGTCGGTCGGTGAGTTCGGTGACTGTCCGGCCGATGCCCGTGGGCTGGGCGGTGGAGCGGCTGGACACGCCGACCCACGCATCGACGGGTTCGCGGTCGATCGCGAGGGTGAGGTCCGGGTTGATGAACAGGTAGCGGTCCATCGGCAGGGGAGCGCTGATGCCGTTCCCGAAGTCCCCGGCCGCAGCCACCCGGGACAGGGCGGTGACCGGTTCATCGTCGAGCACCGGCACCAGCAGGCGTACCCATCCGCTGGTTGCACCGGGGGATCCGAGCGCCCCCTCGGGTACCCGCAGGTCGACGGCGTCGAAGAAGCCTGCCTGCCACGCCTGGTTGCCCTGGAACCGAGGCAGATCGTCCGGGCCGACGCGGGGTGGGGCGACGGCCGCCGCCTCGGTTGTAGGCAGTTCGAGGTCGTCCTGACGGATCCGCAACCCCGTCGCGGTCGACACGACGGTGTCCTGCTCATCGAGGAGGCTCGCTCCGATCAACTGGACCCGTCGCCCCTGGCGCAGGACCTCCGTGCGAGCGGTCACGGGCGCTCGCGTAACCGGGCGGAGCAGTTCGACCGTGAGCCGGACGGTCAGCATCGGAGCGAGGGCATCCACCGTTTCGACCAGGTGTGCCAGCAACGCCGAGGTGGCACCACCATGGCAGTGATCGGGATCCCAGGGCCCTGCGGCCAGCCCGGTCGCCGCGAATCGCTCACCGTCGCCCTCGAACAGCGGCATGGTCACCGTGGCCTCTCTGGTCGCCGGCTCAGTCCCTGGCGTGTGAGCCTAGATAGGCCGCCTGGACATCGGGGTCATCGGCGACCTCGTCCGGCGTGCCGTCAGCGATGACGCGGCCGAAGTTGAGCACGACGACGCGGTCGGCGATATCGAGCACCACGCCCAGGTTGTGTTCGACCAGGATCTGGGTCAGACCCCGCTCCTCCTTGAGATCCAGCAGGTACCGGGCGATGTCCTCGGTCTCCTCCTGGTTCATGCCAGCGACGGGTTCATCGAGGAGCAGCACCCGGGGCTCGGAGCACAGCGCCCGCCCCAGCACCACACGTTTCCGCCAGCCGTAGGGCAACGCGGCGACAGGTTGGTGCCGGACGTGGGCCAGGTCGAGGAAGTCGATGACGTCCTCGACGACACCCCTGCCCTCCAGTTCCTGACGCAACGCAGGGCCGAGGCGCAGCATGTCGGCCCAGGCGTGGTGCTTCATGCGGACGTTGCGTCCCGTCATGAGGTTGTCGAGGACCGACTGGTGTTCGAACAGTGCCAGTTCCTGGAACGTGCGTGCGATGCCGAGCCCGGTGCGCTGGTGAGGCTTGAGTGCGTCGATCGAGGTGCCGCCCAGACGGATCGTGCCCTTCTGGGCCCGGTAGACGCCGCTGATGCAGTTGAACAGCGAGGACTTCCCCGCACCGTTCGGGCCGATGACCGCCAGCAGTTCGCCGGGGCGGACCGCGATCGAGACCTCGTCGAGCGCCGTCAGCCCTGCGAAACCGAGGGTCAACCGCTCGACGTCCAGCAGCGGATCGGGCAGCGTCTCCGGGCCTTCAGGAGAGCCAGCGCTTGCGGCGTCGGTAGTGCTTGACGTCGGCGTAGTGATGACGCTCACCCCCTTCCGTCCGGCCCAGGTAGAACTCCATGATGTCGGGATCCTCCCGTAGCGTCCGGCTGTCGGCATCCATGACGACGCGGCCGTTCTCGATCACGTAGCCGTGGTCGGCCAGGTCGAGCGCCACGGCGGTGTTCTGTTCGACGAGGAGGACGGTCGTTCCGCTCGCACGGATGTCGGAGATGGCCTCCGCGATCGAGGCGACCAGCAGCGGCGCCAGACCGAGCGAGGGTTCGTCGAGCACCAGCAACCTCGGCCGGGTCATCAGGGCCCGACCGATCGCCAGCATCTGTTGCTCACCACCCGACAGGAAGCCCGCCGATTGCCGACGCCGTTCGGCGAGCCGCGGGAACCGCGTCATCACCTCGTCGAGCGCATCGCTGTCCCCGAAGCCGGCGGCCCGCAGGTTCTCCTCCACGGTCATCGTGGCGAAGATGCGGCGCCCCTCCATGACCTGCGCGACGCCGAGGTTGACGATGCGGGCGGGTGCCAGGTCGGTGAGGTCGTGACCGTCGAAACGGATGTCGCCCTTGACGATGTCGCCCTGATGGAAGTCGAGCAGCCCCGTGAGGGCTCGCAGGGCGGTGGTCTTGCCCGCCCCGTTCGGCCCGAGGATCGCGACGATGGCGCCGTCCTCCACCCGGATGGTGATGCCCCGCAGTGCGTGGATCACGTTCTGGTAGGTCACCTCGACCCCGGTGAGCTCGAGCAACGCCGGTGTCCGTTCGGTGCTCGCGGCCAGCGATCCGCTGGACGCATCGGACGCCGGGGTCACGGTGTGGTCGGCTGCAGCCATCCGGTCACCTGCCTCGTGAGTTCGTCGAGTAGTTCTTCGCCCTCCGGGCGGCGCAACAGAGGGTTGTTGAGGCCCTGGAGCGTCACCAGGAGCACGGCGGTCATCGCATCGAGGTCGCCGGGACGGATCTGATCCGCAGCGGTTGCCAACTGGAGGAACCGTCGCAGGTTCGCGTGGGCTTCCTGCTCGTGGCGGCGGTAGACATCCCGGATGCTGCGGGCATGCGGGAGGCGTGACAGCGCGAGGCGGAACACCCGGTGCTGTTCGCGGAAGCCGGCGATGCCGCCGGTCAGCGCCGCCCGGATCGTGGCTTCGAGCCCGTGATCGAGCAGGTGCTCGATCGTGAGTACCTGCGTCCCGCGACCGTTCACATCGGCGAGGGCCACATCCAAAATCGCCGCAATGGCTTCGTCCTTCGATGCGAAGTGCGTGTAGAAGGTCGCGGTCGAGACCTTGGCGTCCCCAGCCACCCGCTCGGGGCTGAGGTCGCCGGTGGCGGCGATCGAAGCATGGGCCGCAGTGAGCAGTGACGACCGGGTACGGCCACGACGGCCGTCTCTCGGCGCCTCTGTCGCTCCCGGGCTTCCCGACACCCTCTCCACCTTCCCGCGTCCCACGCAGAACCCTAGTCAAGATGACGTGGACATTACCTGACTTCGCCTCTAGTATCTTCTTCGGTAGGACATCTTCGGGCCTTTCGGCCCTGGTCGACCCCCCGATCGAGCACCCTGACCGGGTGGAACGATCGGGGACGACGCGGTCAGGGTGGAACGGCGACGACGTGCAGGGCAACGCACGTCGTGAGCAGCGACATGGCGGTGCGGTCGCCATCGGGAGCGGGAAGCTTGGGAGAGCTCGGGACAGCACCCTCGTCGACGAGGACGGTGTCGTCGGTCGACGACGTCGATGCTTGGCAGCAGGACGGCTGGGAGGCCGGGACACCGACCCTGCCGCAGCTGCTGCTGCGCTGGGAACAGGTGGCGCCGGCGAAGGTGGCGTTGCGCGTCAAGCGACGCGGTCGGTGGGAGGAGATCTCCTACGGGATCTGGGCGGACGTCACGCGTCGGTTCGGGGCCGGGCTCGCGCAGCTCGGTGTCGAGCGCGGTGACCGGGTGGCCATCCAGTCCGAGAACCGCCCCGAGTGGCTCTACGCCTGCCTCGGCGCACAGGGGCTCGGTGCGGTGCCGTTCGGCATCTACCCGACGAACCCGGCGACGGAGTTGGCCTACCAGGTGGACGATTCGGGCGCGAAGGTGCTGATCGCCGAGGACCAGGAACAGCTCGACAAGGCACTCGAGGTCATCGATGGGCGGGACAGCCTGGTCGCCGTGGTCGTCCTCGAACGCCGCGGCACGCAGTCGGTGACCACCACCGATGAACGCGTCCTGCATTTCGATGACGTGGTCGCCCTCGGGGCGGAGCGGCTGGCCTCGGAGCCGGCCTGGTGGGATGAGCAGACCCCGGCGGATCCCGACGACCTCGCCGTTCTGATCTACACCTCGGGGACCACCGGCAAGCCGAAAGGCGCGATGCTCAGCTGGCGCAACGTCGTCGGCGCGATCCGTCTGCAGGCCGAGGAACTCCAGGTCACGCCCGCCGATGAGGTGCTGTCCTACCTGCCGCTCTGCCACGTGGCTGAGCAGGTGATGAGCCTGTACACCCCGCTCGGCTGCGGTGCGAAGGTGAACTTCGCGGAGTCGATCGAGACCGTCCAGGCTGATCTGCGGGCGGTACGACCGACGCTGCTGTTCGCGGTACCCCGCATCAACGAGAAGCTGCTCTCCAGCATCGAGGACCGGGTGGCCGAGGCCACGCCGGTCAAGCGTGCGGCCTACCGGCTCACCCGCCGGATCGGGGATCGGCTGATCGACCGGCGGCTGGCGCGCCGCCCGACCCGCTACCGGCTGCACGAACGCTGCATCCGCGCCCTGCTGTGGGTCCTGGTGACCCGTTCGCTCCGGAAGCACACGGGGCTGTCGCGCGTGCGCGTGGCCATCTCCGGAGGTGCACCGGTCGCCCCGGAGGTCCTGCGCTTCCTGCACACCCTCGGCGTGCCGGTCATCGAGGCGTACGGCATGACCGAGGCGACGGGGACCATCACGCTGGATGATCCCGCGGACCTGCAACTCGGTTCCGTTGGGCGCCCCGTTGCCGGGGTCGAGGTGATGGTCGCGCCCGATGGCGAGATCCTCGTCCGGTCGGACACCGTGTTCGCTGGCTACTGGGAGCAGCCGGAAGCGACCGCCCAGACGGTGGATCCCGATGGGTGGCTGCACACGGGGGACATCGGCGAGTTCAGCGACGACGGTCACCTGCGCCTGACCGACCGCAAGAAGGACATCATCATCACCGCCGGAGGCAAGAACCTGTCGCCGTCGGAGATCGAGAACCGGGTCAAGGTCTCGCCCTACGTCAAGGAGGCGATCGTCATCGGCGACGGCCGCCGCTACATCACCGCGCTGATCCAGATCGAGCACGACACCGTCGCCAACTGGGCGCAGCGTGCAGGCATCGCCTTCACCACCTTCCGCGATCTGACCGAACGTGACGAGGTGGTGGCACTCGTCGGTCGGGCCATCGAGGAGGCGAACCGCGACCTGGCACGGGTCGAGCAGGTCAAGGCGTACCGGTTGCTCCCGCGCGAACTCGACCAGGATGATGACGAGCTCACCGCCACGCAGAAGGTCCGGCGCAGCGTGATCGCGCAGCGGTACACCGATCTGATCGAGAGCATGTACGCGGCTCGATCCGGGGTGTCCGAGGGCGCAGCGTGAGCGGGCACATCTCGCTCATCGTGAGCTCGCTGGCGATCGGTTCGATCTACGCGCTGATCGCGCTCGGGTTCGTCGTGGTGTTCCGCGCGTCCGGGGCACTCAACTTCTCGCACGTCGGTGTCATGCTGCTCGGTGGCTACGTCACCTTCCAGGCGTCGCGCATCTGGGAGCTCGGCTACGCGACCGGGATCCTCGTTGCGGCGATCGTCGCTGCTGGCGTCTCGCTGCTGATCTACCTGACCGTTGCCCGTCCGCTCGCCGGCCGTCCGGTGATGGCGGTCGCGATCGCGACCATCGGGATCGACATCGCGTTGCGCAGTGCGGTCGGCGCCTACCGGCCCTGGGCGGTGGAGAGCATCGAGGTCGGGTCACCGTGGGGCGCGGAGACCAGTGCCGTCTTCGGGGTGCCGGTCTTCTCCTCGCACCTGTACGTGATCTCCGTCAGCGCCGTCGTGGTGGTCGGTCTGATCTTCGCCGTCGAGCGATCACGGTGGGGTCTGTGGTTCCGCGCCGTCGCCGAGGACGAGGAGGCGGCTGCGGCGACGGGCGTCCCGGTTCGACGGGTGCTGCTCTTGGCGTGGATGTTGGCCGGGCTCCTGGCGGCACTGGCCGGCTCGATGGTCGGCACGTTCCCCCGGTTGCTGCAGCCGGCGAGCGCCGAGTTCGCGTTCCGGGCCATCCCCGCGGTGGTCATCGGCGGGCTGAACTCGATCAAGGGCGCGATCGTCGGTGGCCTGGTGGTGGGGACCATCGAGATGTACACCGCCGCGCTCGCGCCGGCCGGCCTGGGCGTCAACGCCCACCTGGTCGCGCCGTACGTTCTCATGTTGGCCGTCCTGCTGTGGCGGGCCGAAGGGCTGTTCGGCACCGCAGAAGTGAGGCGGTTGTGACGCCCACGAAGCAGGCGCCGACGGGCTTCCCGTTCCCCCCGCGTGGGGGAGCGATGCTGCGCCCGCGGTTGGCGCACAGCGATTTCCACACCTCCTGGCGGTCCGAGTTGCGGTTGTGGAACTCGACGGCCAAGCGCATGACGATGCTGGTGACGGTCCTGCTGTTGCTGGCCGCTCCGGCGGTCCTCAGCAGTGCATGGCTCCGGGTCCTGGTCGTGTCGTTGATCCTGGGTATCGCTGCGATGAGCCTCAACCTGCTGACCGGTGTCGCCGGCCAGCTGTCGCTCGGGCACGCCGCCTTCGTCGGGATGGGGGCCTACACCGCAGCGTTCGTGACGGGCAACCTCGAGGCGAACTTCTGGTGGTCGCTGCCCGCGGCCGTCCTGGTCGCCGGTCTGGCCGGCCTGCTCCTGTCACCGATCGCGCTACGGGTCCGTGGGCTGTACCTCGCGGTGGTGACGCTCGGCCTGGTGTTCCTGAGCCAACACCTGTTCCGCAACTGGACCACGGTGACCGGTGGGGTCGGTGGGGCACGGATCGAGACGCCGACACTGTTCGGGGTCAACCTGGTGCGCGGCGGTGAGGTCGGGCCGGTCACGCTCACCCAGAACCAGGGCTACTACCTCGTCATGTTGGTCATCACCGGGGTGAGCTACCTCGTGATGCGCAACATCGTCCGGGGGCGCACCGGCCGGGATCTCGCCGCGGTCCGCGACAACGACCTGGCGGCCGGTGTCGTCGGGGTCGGGGTGTTCGGAGCCAAGGTGCGTGCCTTCGTGATCAGTTCCGCGTTCGCGGGGCTGTCCGGTGCACTGCTCGGCGGGTTCCTGCGGTTCATCAACTACGACCAGTGGAGCCTGCTGCTGTCGGTCGAGTTCCTGGTGATGGTCGCGCTAGGCGGGACCGGCATCCTGGGTGCGGCGCTGCTCGGTGCGCTGTTCGTGACCGCCGTGCCCGAGATCCTCGACCACCTGGCACCTCGCATCCCATGGCTCACCGAGTCCGGTGCCGGACTCACCCCACCTCGCGCCAGCGCCATCCTGTTCGGATTGCTCCTGGCGATCGTGATCGTCGCGGAGCCGCTCGGCCTCTACGGGCTGTGGCTCCGTGTGCGCAAGTACCTGACCACCTGGCCGTTCACCTACTGATCGGCACCACCGCTCGGGCCCGCGGGCCCGAGCCGACCTGGCAGCCCCGGGAGAGGGAGCAACATCGATGACAAGGGAGACGAGGATGCAACGAAGGATGCGACCCCGGACGATCACGCGCGTGACCGCGGTGTTCGCGGCCATGGCGCTCGTCCTGGCCGCCTGCGGCGGAGACGACCCGGAGGAGGAACCTGCACCGGAGAGTGCTGAGGAAGACGAGGCGCCGGACGACGACGCCGAGGAGGATGACGCGGCCGAGGAGGCACCCGAGGACGAGGCCGACGGGTCGGACGAGCCCGCCGAGGACATCCGCGCCGAGTGCGATGTCACCCAGGGTGTCACCGACGACACCATCAGCATCACGATGCTCAACGACCTCAGCGGACCGACGGCAGCGCTCGGCGCTCCGGACATCGGTGAGGCGTTCCGTGCCCACTTCGACGCGATCAACGCCGACGGGGGGATCGACGGCCGCATGGTGGAGGTCGAGGTCCTCGACCACGCCTACAGCCCCGTCGATGCCGCGCAACGGTACGAGGAGGTACGCACCGAGACGGCGATGATCGCCAGCGTGTTCGGCAGCCCGCCGCTGCAGGCGATCGCCCAGGACCTCGTGGATGACTGCCTCGTGTCCTTCCAGAGCGGCTCCAGCGGCCAGCTCGCCCAGGACTACGACACGATCTTCGCGCCGACGACCACCTACGGGCACGAGATCCTCAACATCATCGGGTGGGTGATCGAGGAGCGGGGAGAGACCGACGCGACCTTCGCGTTGGCCTACCAGTCCGACGCGTTGGGCGAAGCGGTCCGTCAGGCTGCGGCGTTCGGCGCTGAGCACTACGGGTTCGAGTACGTCGCCGAGGCCAGCCACGGGCCGCAGGACTCCGATCTGACCGCGCAACTGCAGACCCTGCTGGCGGAAGACCCCGACTACATCGTGTACGGCGGACTTCCCAACCAGTTGGCGTTCCTGTCGGCCGGCGCCATGGCCGCCGAGAGCGACGTCCAGTTCATCAGCGCGACCCCGGGTTTCGTGCCGGCGGTGCTCGGCAGTCCTGCAGCCGACGCGGTCCAGGCCAACGTGTTCATCTCCGGTCCGTACAGCGAGTGGGAGGGGGATGAGCCCGGCCGCGTGCAGATGCGCGAGGAGATCGAGACCCATGCACCCGACGTCGCACCTGGACAGGGCCCGATCATCGGCTACTCGTCGGCCCTGGTCGTCGCCGAGGCGCTGCGGATCGCCAGCGCCAACGATGACCTGTCCCTGCACGGGATCCTCGAGGCGTCGCAGCAGGTGTCCGGATTCGACGCCAACGGACTGCTGCCGGAGCTGACCTACGGGCAGTACCCGGACGCACCGCGCGTGCCGAGTCACGCGAGTCGCATCTGGCAGCCCGAGGCTGGTCCGGCAGCGGGCATGGTGCCGTTGACCGACTACTTCGAGTCGGAAGCGAGCCAACTGTTCACTGAGCCCGTCCTCTAGTCCGTCGCCGTCACACCCGGATCCCGACGGGGCGGCCTGCACCGAACCGGTCACGCCGCCCCGTCCGGGACGACCATGAGCAACCAGCAGCAATCTGACTTCGCGTAACATAGCCTGAATCCCGACGAGGAGTACGTCATGTCCACCGGATCGACCACGGAGGGGCTGATCGCGGTCGGCCGCTCACTGGATGACGCCGACGAACACAACCCTTACCTCTACGGGGTCTACGCGCCGGTCCACGAGGAGCTCGACCAGGGCGACCTACAGGTGATCGGAGAGATCCCCAGGGACCTCAACGGGGTCTTCCTGCGCAACGGACCCAACCCACGGTACGAGTCCGGTGCCCGCCATCACTGGTTCGACGGTGACGGCATGGTCCACGGGGTCCACCTCGAGAACGGCACGGCCCGGTACCGCAACCGGTGGGTGCGCACCGAGGCCTTCGAGGCCGAGTCCGAAGCGGGCCGCGCGCTGTGGACCGGGGTGATGGAGAACCCCAGGGACAACCCCTTCGGCAACACCCACGGGCTGAACCTCAAGGACTCGGCCAATACCGACGTCATCTTCCACCGCGGCAAGGTGCTGGCCACCTGGTACCTGTGCGGGACGCCGTACGCACTGGACCCGCTGAGCCTGGAGACGATCGGCACCGAGGACTTCCTCGGCACCTTGACCGGTGACGTCATGGCCCATCCCAAGGTCGATGAACGCACCGGTGAACTCTTCTGGTTCGACTACGGCCCGCAGCCGCCCTACATGCGCTACGGCGTCGTCGGCCCCGAAGGCACGATCGAGCACGAGACCCCGATCGACCTTCCCGGGCCGCGGCTCCCGCACGACATGGCCATCACCGACAACTACGCGGTCCTCATGGATCTGCCGCTCTACCAGGATCCGGAGGCAGCCAAGCGTGGTCGGCACAAGCTGATCTTCGACCGCGACATGGCGTCGCGGTTCGGTGTCATCCCCCGTCGGGGCGACGGCAGCACGATCCGCTGGTTCGAGGCGAAGCCCTGCTACATCTACCACGTCGTCAACTCCTGGGAGGAGGGCGACGAGGTGGTGCTGGACGTCTGCCGCGTCAAGCGTCCGGCCCCGATCAGCGATCGTCGGTCCAAGCTCGCGCAGATGCTGGCCTACCTGCGCCTCGATGCGCAGATCTGGCGCTACCGGTTCAACCTGCGCACCGGGCAGACCACCGAGGGTCCGGTCGACGACGACAACACCGAGTTCCCGAGCATCGATGCGCGGCTCACCGGCCAGAAGAACCGGTACGCCTACAACGTGCACATCTCGCCGGAAGAGACCCTGATGTTCGACGGGATCGTGCGCTACGACACCGTCTCCGGCGCCAAGGAGGAGTACCGCTTCGGCCCTGGCCGCTGGGGGAGCGAGTCGCCGTTCGCGCCCCGGGACGGGTCGACGGGCGAGGATGACGGCTACCTCGTCACCTTCGTCCAGGACGAGCGTGAAGGCCGTTCGGAGCTGGTGATCCTGGATGCGGCGGATGTCGCCGCGGGGCCGGTCGGACGGGTGCTGCTGCCCCAACGGGTACCCCTCGGGTTCCACGCCTGCTGGATCCGCTCCGATCAGCTCAGCTCCAACGGCGCCTGAGCATGGTGGCAGCGGAGCACCTGGTCGGTGCGTGGCACCTGGTGGCCTGGGAGGTGCTCACCGACGGGCAACACGACGAGCCCTTCGGGTCCGGCGCCACCGGGGTCATCACCTACACCGCGGACGGGATGATGCAGGCGACGATCGCTGCGGCGGATCGCGAGCCCTACACGGGACCGAGTGCACGCCGTAGCCCGGACGCCGAGGTGGCTGACGCCGCCCGGACGTACTTCTCGTACGCGGGTCCGTGGCACCTCGACGGCGAGGTGGTCGTCCACGACGTCACGCACGCCCTCGACCCGGGGTTCGTCGGGTCGGAGCAGCGGCGCCACGTCGACCTGGACGGGGACCTGCTCGTTCTCAGCGCGACCGAACCGATCGGCGAGACCTCGCGTCGACATCGCTTGACCTGGCGGCGCAACGTCCCCGCGCCGCATGTCGAGTGATCGACGTCCCAACAGCCCGCAAGACCGAGACGAGGATCCATGTCGCACCGTCACACCGACCTGCTCGAAGAGGCGATCACCGCCTGTCGGACCCGGGAGCACTTCAGCCCCTTCCCGGATCGCCCCGGCAAGGATGACGCGTCGCTGGCTGCGATCGACGAGGCCCGGGCTGCCTACGAGGGGATGCTGGGCGGCTCGTTCCCACTGGACCAGCCGTCAGCCGGGGAACTCCCGGGCGACGAGGTGTCCCCGTACACCGGTGAGGCGCTCGACATCCGCTATCCGGCGCCGGATATCGACGCGATGTTCGACGCATCGCGTCGCGCCCGCGCGATCTGGAGCCGGGTCGAGCCGGAGCGTCGTGTCGACCTGTGCCTGGAGATGGTGCACCGGCTGCACGACCGGTGGTACGAGCTCGCCCACGCCAACCAGCACACCACCGGCCAGAGTTTCTCGATGAGTTGCATCGGGAGCGGGACCAACGCGTTGGACCGCGGCATCGAGGCGGTCGCCTACGCCGCGGAGGCCATGCGGCGCGTGCCGACCACCGGACACTGGGAGAAGGACTTCGGCCGGACCACGGTCAGCCTCCACAAGCGTTACCGGATCCTCCCCCGCGGCACGGCGGTCGTGATCACCTGTGCGAGCTTCCCGACCTGGAACGCCTACCCGGCACTGTTCGCCAACCTCGCGACCGGCAACCCGGTGGTGATCAAGCCCCACCCGACCAGCGTGTTGACCATGGCGATGGCGACGCAGGTGGCCCAGCAGGTGCTCCGCGAGGAGGGGCTGCCGACCGAACTCGTCCAGTTGGCGGTGGACACCACGGACGCTCCGATCGCCAAGGACCTGATCGCCCACCCGGACTGCCGCATCGTCGACTTCACGGGCAGCCCCGCCTTCGGGGGATGGATCGAAGCCAACGCCCACCCCGCCATCGCGTTCACCGAGACCGCCGGCGTCAACACCGTGGTCCTCGCCGGGACCGAGGACCTGCAGGCGACCGCGGCAGCGATCGCGACCTCGCTGGGGCTGTTCACGGCGCAGATGTGCACCAGCGTGCAGAACATCTACCTCCCGGGGGACGGTGTGGACACGCCGGACGGCAAGGTGTCGGCGGAGGACGCGATCGCCTCCATCGTCGCGGCCGTCGATGACATCGCGGCCAACCCCAGGCGCGCTGCCGGGGTGATGGGGGCGGTCCAATCGCCACACACCGTCGGACTGATCAACAACCTCGAGGCAGAGGTCACCGGACGTGGGCGGGTCGCCCGGCCCGCCGGCACCTACGAGCACCCCGAGTTCCCGGAGGCCCGGACCTGCACCCCGTCGATCGTCGCGGTCGACCCATCGGCCCGTGAGCTGTTCGGCGAGGAGCGCTTCGGGCCGATCTCGTTCGCCATCACGTGCGCGGACGCTGACGACGCCCTGGACCAGGCGATCCGCGATGTGCGGGCGAGCGGCGCGATCGCCTCCCACGTCTACGCCACGGATCGTGACTACCTCGACCGTGCTGCCGATGCCTACCTCGACGCCGGCGCATCGTTGACCATGAACGTGACCGGACCCATGCCGTTGAACTTCGCCGCGGCCTACAGCGACTACCACGTGACGGGCCTGAGTCCGGCAGGCAACGCCTGTCTCACCGACGAGGCGTTCATCGCCGGACGTTTCCGCGTGGCACAGGTCCGCGAGCCATCAGCGTGAGGGCGGACCCGGGCGACCGGGTAGGAGGGAGAGCCACATGAGCGTGCGGATCCTCGGAGGTTCACAGACCGACTTCGGCCAGCGGTGGCCGACGTCGACCGACGGGTTGGCCGACCTGTTGTCCACGGCCAGTCTTGCCGCCCTGCAGGACGCGGAACTCGATGCCGGTGACGTCGATGTCGCCCACGTCGGCAACCTGGCCGGCGAGCTGTTCACGGGGCAGGCCCACCTCGGTGGGGTCCTGGCGTCGGCGGTGCCGGAGCTCGCGGGCAGGCCGATCTCCCGCCACGAGGCCGCCTGCGCGTCGGGGAGCATCGCGGTGCTCGCGGCGATCGCGGAACTCGAAGCCGGCCACCACGACCTCGCCCTGGTGACCGGCGTCGAGGTGATGCGGGGGGTGCCGGCGGCGACCGCGGCCGGGTTCCTCGGCTCGGCGGCCTGGGTCGGACGGGAGGCGGTCGACGCGGAGTTCGTGTGGCCGGCACTGTTCGCGGAGCTGGCCGACCACTACGCGGAGCGCTTCGGGCTCGACCACGCCCACCTGGCGGCGATCGCGGAGCTCAACCACACGAACGCGCACCGCAACCCTCTGGCGCAGGCGCGGGACTGGGACTTCCCCGACGGCGCCTTCGGAGAGGACGACCAGGTCAACCCCATCGTCGAGGGGCGCCTGCGCAAGACCGACTGCGGACGGATCACCGACGGGGCAGCCGCCATCGTGCTGGCCAGCGAACGTGGTGCCGAGCGGTGGGCGGCGGCGCGGGGCCGACGCGTGGAGGATGCCGCGCGTATCGATGGTTTCGGTCTGCGGACCGACCGGATCGTGCTGGAGGAGAAGCTCGCCACACCCGATGGGGACGGGTACGTGTTCCCGTCGTTGCGTGGCGCCGTCCGGGATGCGCTGGACCGGGCGCAGGTCGCGGATGTGCGCGACCTCGATGTCGTCGAACTGCACGACTGCTTCTCGATCACCGAGTACGCGACGCTCGAGCACCTCGGGCTCGCCGCACCGGGGGAGGCGTGGAAGGTGATCGAGGGCGGGCTGATCGGTCCGGATGGGGACCTGCCCGTCAACCCGAGTGGCGGCTTGATCGGCAGCGGCCATCCGGTCGGGGCGACCGGGGTCCGCATGCTCGTGGATGTGCAACGCCAGGTCACCGACCAGGCGCAGGACATGCAGGTGGCGGGGGCGCGGCGCGCGCTGACCGTCAACATCGGCGGATCGTGCACCACGTCCGCCGCGTTCGTCGTCGGGAAGGACGAAGCGTGACCGT
>SLHP01000140.1 GCA_007136095.1 Nitriliruptoraceae bacterium | reverse complement strand
GCGACCGGCGGGGCGACCGCAGCAGCGGGGACCATGCCCGCCTCGAGTCGGGCGACACGGTCGGTCAGTTCCCGCAACTGTGCGGACTCGCTTGGCACCACCAGCGACGCCAACGCCAACTCCAACGGCAGACGCGGTGATCCGAGTCGCTGCTCGGAGACCGTCGCGGCCAACACGGTGACCGCCCGCAACAGGGTCTCCGGGGGCATGGCCGCGGCCTGCGACTCCAGTTGGCCGCGGCGCTCCTCGGTGGCATCGACCAGGTCCGGCCGGTCGGGAGCGGCACCCAGCACGAGCAGGTCCCGGACATGCTGGACGAGGTCGAGCGTGAACCGGCGCAGGTCGTGGCCCTCGTCGACCAGGCCCTGCACGGCGGCCAAGAGCCCGGCGACGTCACGAGCGGCCAGCAGGTCGACCACCTCGACCACGCGCTGCACCGGTGTCTGTCCAAGGACCTGGGCGACGTCCCCGACGGCGACGTCGGTGCCGGCGAACGCCAACACCTGCTCGAGCACCGACTGGGTGTCACGCAACGACCCGTCACCGGCACGCACGATCGCTTCGACGGCCCCGGCGTCGATCGTGTAGCCCTCGAGCTCACACAGCCGACGGACGTTGCCCGCCACCTCGGCGGCGGAGACGCGGCGCAGATCCAGGCGCTGGACCCGGGACATGATCGTCGGCAGGACCTTCTGCGGGTCGGTCGTCGCCATCGCGAACATGACGTGGGCGGGTGGCTCTTCGATCAGCTTCAACAGCGCGTTGAAGGCTGCCGTCGAGGCCATGTGCACCTCGTCGAGGATGTAGACCTTCCGACGCGCGCTGGCCGGGGCGAACAGCGCCCGGTCGCGCAGTTCCCGCGCATCATCGACCCCGCCGTGTGACGCCATGTCCAGCTCGATGACGTCGACCGACGAACCATCCGTGATCTCGACGCACTGTCGGCAGGTGTTGCAGGGAGTCGCCGTCGGACCCTGTTCGCAGTTGATGGCCTTGGCCAGGATCCTCGCGGTCGAGGTCTTGCCGGTCCCCCGGGGCCCCGTGAACAGGTACGCGTGGTGCAACCGGTCCTCGGCGATCGCGTTCGCGAGGGTGCGGATCACCGGGGTCTGACCGACGACGTCATCGAACGTCTGGGGCCGGTACTTGCGATACAGCGACACGTACGCCACGAGCTGCCTCCGTCACGACCGGCACCGTAGCGGCGCCATGCGACCTCCGGCCGACCGGCACCCATCGGCGGGATGAGCCCGGTTTCGGGCCGTCATGCCCCGCGCCACCGGCGGGAACCCAGAGCAACGGGGCCGGAATCCCCCGACGCGGTCTGGCGACGGACGCCCGTGATCGGCACCCGCTCGAGAACGGCTTAGGGCTGCTGCCTCTCGGCCCTGACCCGGTTCACCGGGGAACGTCACCGGCGGACGTCCGTCTCCACACCGCGCCGGGTCGGAACTCCGACCCCGCGAGCCACGACCGTACCGGACCGCTCAGCCACCGGCGACGCCGAAGCGCCCGACGATGGACAACCCGTCGCGGCTGCCCTCCGGGTCACGACCCGTCAGGATCGTACACCTCCGTGGCCGTCTCCTCCCCATCGGACGACGGACGCCGCAGCAGCAGGGCGACGCCGATGATGATCAACGCGGCCGGAACGAGGTAGCGCTCGAGGTTCGGCACACCGGTCAGGTTCGACGCGCCGGCAACGACCAGGATCCCACCGGGGATCAGCGGCCACCACCAGACACCCCCGGGCGTGCTGACCAAGCGGTCGATCACCGCGATGACCAGGAACCCGCAGCCGAGCCCGAACACGGCCCATCCACGCGGGCCGACCTGGGACTCGATGACCAGTCCAGCGCCCAGACCAGTGAGGATCCCACCCGGGACGAGGAACCCGTAGGTACGGGTCATGGCGTAGGCCGCCAGGAACCCGAGCCCCAGGAAACCGACCACCACCTCGCCCCCGACGTCGGTCGTGAACACCAGCAGCAGCGCCGCACCGATCGCGATCAGCAACAGACCGAGGATGCGTTGACTGGTCATGGAACCCCGCAGATCGTCGATGACACCTTCCACCGTATCGCCGACCGCCCGCGGGAAGGCTGCCGTCGACCGTCAACACCGCCGGAGCGCACGCGACCCCGTACCGTCGAGAGGACGACCAGCCCGACGGCCAGGGGACGCAACGATGCGACAGGCGTTCAACGGAGTGACCATCGAACTGCTCCGCGGAGACATCACCGACCAGCCAGACATCGACGCCATCATCAACGCCGCCAACGCGGAACTGCAGATCGGTGGCGGCGTCGCGGGTGCGATCCACCGCGCGGCGGGGCCCGGATTGGCTGAGGAGTGCGCACCGTTGGCTCCGATCAGTCCCGGCGAGTGCGTCCTGACCGCAGGACACGAGCTCCCCAACCCCCATGTCCTGCACTGCCTCGGTCCCGTCTACGGCGTCGATGAGCCGTCCGACACCTACCTGGCCGACTGCTACCGCAACGCCCTGCGGATCGCGGACGACGCCGGCCTGACCTCGGTCGCCTTCCCCGCGATCTCGACGGGCGCCTTCGGGTATCCGCTGGAACCCGCCACCGAGGTGGCACTCACCACGATCGTGCACGAGACCGCCAACCTCACGAGCGTCGGACTCGTCCGCCTGGTGCTGTTCAGCCCACGTGACCTCGAGGTCCATGAACAGGTCCTGGACCGCCTGGCGTCCTGATCCGCGCACCCTCGATCTAACCGGGCACAGCTCACGTGGTCACGACATCCCACCGACCCGGTCGCGACCGTCGTCCTTGGCCCCGTACAGGTGCCGGTCGGCCCGCCGCATCAGGTCGTCCAGCTCCTCACCGCGCCGCAGTTCCGCCACACCGAACGTGGCGGTGACGAGCAACCCGTCGGGTTGCTCGTCAGCGATGGCGGTCCGGCAGCGCTCAGCGAGCTGCCCCGCCGCCTCGATCCCGGTGTCCGGCGCGATGATCAGGAACTCCTCACCACCCCACCGCACGGCGAGGTCGACCTCACGGACGGTGCGGCGGAGCACGTCCGCAACGACCTCCAGCACGCCGTCACCGACCACGTGTCCATGCTGGTCGTTGATCGCCTTGAAGTTGTCCAGATCGACCAGGACGATCGCCAGTGGTCGGCTGTAGCGATGCGCCGCCGATCGCTCCCGCGCCAGGCGCTCCTGCCCGGCCCACCGGTTGGCCAGCCCCGTCATCGGGTCGGTCGTGGCCCGCTCGTTGAGGATCTCGGCGCGCGCAAGCGCCCGGTGCAGGTCCCTGCGCATACCACTGACCGCGGCCGTCAACGCCAACAGGGCGGCCAGGAAACCATGGACCCGGACGAGGTAGAGGACCGCATCGGTCGGCATCGTCCCGGTCGTCGTGACCTCGACCCAGACGCTCGTCACGACCAGCAGCAGCGAGACGAGCAGGACCCCCGTGGCCGCCATCGCGCCGACCCGGCGGTCGAGCATCACGAAGGATCCCACGACCAGCGCGCCGACCGACCAGTAGTGCGCGCCGGCGAGGACCAGCAGGTGCTCGTCCAACGAGCCGGCGAAGTGCAGATGCCATGCCAGACGCCCGAGGACCACGAAGGTCAGGATCCCGAACATCGTGATCTCGATGGGCCACAACCGCAGGTGTCGTTGCCGCAGCAGGGCGACGAACACCAACAGGACCAGCAGCAGGAACGGGTACCCACGCTCGACGATGACATCGCCGGGCTCCCGCGTCACCCAGCTCAGGGCCGTCACCACCGCAGCGAACGCGCTGGCCACCTGGTAGACGACACGCTTGCGCCACTCCAGGCGCAGCTGTTCCGCCCGGGCCTCGTTCATGGCGTGACTGTGCATCGGTCCCTCGAAGTGGTTCGAGGCCCTCTGGCATCGACCCCACCCACCGCATCGACGCGCTGGGGTGCTCGACTTGAAGAGACGCAGGTCCGGATCACCGGCCGTGCCTCATCGGGCGGCCGCGATGATGTCACGCAGCATCGGTTCCAGGCCCCAGGCGATCCCGGAGAACCCCCCACTGAACCCCAGGCGCACGACGACCAGGTCCTCGGAGGGAACGATGACCACCTGCTGGCCCTCGTTCCCGGAGGCCCAGTAGGCGTCGGAGGGCACCGACGGCATCCGGCGCTCGCCATCGGATCCGGTGTTGAGCCACCACTGCCATCCGTACGGGTTCTCGGTCGGTAGGTCGACGGGTGTCGTTGACCGCTCGACCCAGCCCTCCGGCAGCAGGCGCTCGCCCTCCCAGACCCCGTCCTGCAGGAACCACTGCCCGAACCGTGCCCAGTCCCGCGCGGTCGCGTACAGGTACGACGAGCACACCAGGCCACCACTGGCGTCGGGTTCCATGACGGCGGTGCTCATGCCGAGCGGTTCGAAGATCAGCGACCGCGCCAGCTCCGGTCCCGCGTCAGCCGCTTCCTGGGCCACGTCGCAGAGGATGTTGGTCGTCCCCGACGAGTAGGCCCACCGGGTGCCCGGGTCCGCCTCCAGGGGCTGCTGCGCGGCGTACCCGCCGGCATCGCCGGGCCGGTACAGCATCCTCGTCGCGTCGGTGTCCGGGTCGTAGACCTCCTCGAACGCCAGGCCGTCGGTCATCGTCAGCAACTGCTCGACGGTGATCGAGCGGCGGTCGTCGTCCGCCCAGAGCGGGAGCAGGTCATCCGCCTCCGTGGACATCGTGCCGTCAGCGACCAACCGGCCGACCATCGCGTTGGCCACCGACTTCGCCATGGACCACCCCGTGAGGGGTGTGTCCGGACCGAACCCGGGCGCATAGCGCTCGGCGACCAACCGGCCATCCTTGATCACCACCACCGCACGGGTGTTGCGGGCGCGGCCGGACGGATCGCCCTCGACGAACGCGAGGTTGATCGCCGCATCCATCTCCGCCGCGCTGATCCCCGAGGTCGCCTGCGCCGGACCGGAGCCCTGTGGCCACGGCTGCCCCGACTCCGGAGACGGCAGCGGCTCGAGGGCCGTGAAGGCGGGACGCTCGTCAGCGAGGGTGCAGCCGAGCCCTTCGGTGCGGTAGGCGGTCGATCCCCACGCACCCAACAGCGTGGCGGTCACAGCCGTCGGGTCGTCGGCGTCCACCCGCAGGAACGGAACGAGCGGGTTGTCCGGCAGATCCCCGAGCACGTCCTCGACCCCGCGTTCCGCGACGAGGTGTCCCGAACACACCGTCTTCGCGGCGTATCCCGTGGCGATCGGTGCGATGGGCCCGAGGTACCAGACCACCCCACCCGCGAGCGCGGCGAGCCCAACGAGCGCGGCCAGCGCCAGCTTGGCTCCACGCGACATCCCGACTCCGTTCCCGGGTCCCTCGGACGAGGACCGGCGCAGCGTACGTCGCGGGTCCACGGCTCCTGCCACCGGCCGTACCTTGGGCAGGCCCCATCCGACCGCGCTCCCGAGGTCGCCCCATGATCGGTCGTTCCCTGCTGCGTCCGCTGCTGGCTCCGTTGGCCCTGGCGGCCGTCGTGCTGGCTGGCTGTGCCAGCTCCGCACCGGCGGTCGCGGAGGTTCCCGACGACGTCGGACCCGTATCGACCGAACCGGTCGTCGCGGTCCTCGACAACGTCTACGACCCCGTCGAGGTGGTCGTCGAGGTCGGCACCGAGGTCACCTGGGTCTGGGAGGGTCGGGCCGCCCACGATGTCGTTGGCGAGGGCTTCGACAGCGGGGTGCAAGGCACGGGCACCTTCACCCACACCTTCGAGGAGCCAGGCGCCTACGGTTACGTCTGCACCCTGCACCCCGGCATGGACGGCACCGTCTACGTGATCCCGGCTGAGTGATGTAACCTTCCATCACTATGAGTCACCGTACCCAGATCACCCTGACCGACGAGCAGTACGCCCTCCTGCGTGCCCGGTCAGAGAAGACCGGGCTCGGGCTCGCCGAACTGGTGCGACGGGCGGTCGACTCGTCCTACGGTGCGATGGGTCGCGAGGAGCGCCTCGCCGCGATCGAAGCCGGCTTCGGAGCATGGGACGACGAGGCGCACGATGAGGATGGGGCGGCCTACGTCGAACGCATCCGTCCGGGCATGGCCAAACGCCTCGCTGCAGCCAACAGGTGATGATCCTGCTGGACACCTCCGTGGTCATCGACCTGCTGCGGGGCAACCCGGCCGCGCTCGGCGCTGTACGTGACGCCGTGCAGGCGGGCCATGATCTGGCCGCATCGGTCGTGGTCAAGGTCGAGGTCCTGGCTGGCATGCATCTGCACGAGGAGCAACCGACGCGTCGCCTCCTGACCGGCATCCGGTGGATCGCGGTCGACGACCCGATCGCGGAACGTGCGGGTGCGTTGGCCAACCAGTACGCCCGGTCCCACTCCGGCGTCGACCCGATCGATCACATCATCGCGGCCACCGCCCAGGTGTCCGCGACGGGACAGGACCCGGGTGCGCAGTTGTGGACCCGCAACGTCAGGCACTTCCCGATGTTCACGGACCTTGCGCCGCCCTACTGAGGTGCAGGCGGCGGGTCTTGCAGCGGGTTCCGGTGCTTCAAGAACCGAGGTCCGGCTGACCGCGCCCCCACCATCGCAACGCACGGCGAGGGATGGACGGAGGCGCGGTCAGTTCGCAGCGGAGGGTGGGGGATTCGAACCCCCGAGACCCTTGCGGGCCTACACGGATTCCAGCCGTGCGCCATAAACCGGACTAGGCGAACCCTCCTGGCGAGGCGGGAGCGTACGCGCCCGCACCAACCCCCGCCAACGCGGGTCCTCTGGCGCGAGCCCACCAGCGACGCTCGACCGCCACCAGCCACCCCGGATCAGCCGACCAGACGTCCCGCCTGCCAGACGTGGGTGACTGCCGCCGGATCGGCCAGGACGCCCACGTCCCGGGTCGGGTCACCGTGCACGGCGATCACATCCGCGTCGTACCCCGCGAGCAACTGACCGGACCGCGGTGCCCGCGGGCCGAGCGTGTCGGGCGCGTTGGCGGTCGCCGCCTCGATCGCCTGCAGGGGCGTGAGGCCGAGTTCCACGAGCAGCGGGAGTTCGCGGCCGTTGTTGCCCCATCCGGCGGGGAGGTCCGGACCCGACAACAGCACGTCGGTGCCCATCGCGATGCGGACGCCGGATGCGGCCGCTCGTGCGATCCTCTCCCCCGAGTCCTCGTAGACCGCGAGCATCTTGGCTGCCATCTCCGGCGACAGGCTGCCCGCGTGCTCCAGGAACTCGCAGCCGATCAGCCGGGTCGGGACCAGCAGCGTGCCGCGCTCGCGCATCGCGGCCGCCACCTCGTCGTCGATGTAGCTGCCGTGCTCGATCGTGCGGACGCCGGCCTCGACCGCCGCCAGCATCGCCGCGGTGCCGTGGCAGTGGGCCATCACCGACCGGTCGGCCATCGCGGCGACCTCGACGATGGCCTCCAGTTCCGCGCGCGTGAACTGCTGGTGCTGCGGGTCGTTGCGCTCGGAGATCACGCCGCCAGACGCACAGATCTTGATGACCTCCGCACCGGCCCGCAGCTGTTCGCGGACCGCCTCGACCACGCCCGTGACCCCGTCGCAGACCCGGATGGAGGGCTCCCAGCGGGACAGGTCACGGACCCAGGCGGGCGGCAGGGCATGGAGGTCGGTGTGCCCGCCGGTGACCGACAGGGCCGCACCCGCCGCGTACACACGGGGTCCCGGCACCGACCCCTCGGCAACAGCTGCCGCGAGATGGATGCCCAGTCCGCCGGCTTCGCGGACGGAGGTGAACCCCGCACGCAGCGCCGCGGCCAGATCGGCGCAGGCGCGGGCAGCACGCAGCGCGACCGGCTCGGCGAACACGTACGACGGTGATGCGCTGTGGGTCCCGAACAGGTGCACGTGGCAGTCCCACAGCCCCGGCATCACCGTGTCGACCTTGACGACCGGGGTCGTGCCGCTGCCACCGGTCGCCTCCACCGGGGCGTCGGCCCGTGGCCCGGCGTACGCGATCGTGTCGCCGTCCAGCAGCACGACACCGTCATCGATCGGCTCACCGCGCCCGGGGATCAGGCGGGTGGCCTCGATCCGGATCACCGACCGACACCCGTCAGCACGCGCTCCGCGAGGTAGGAACCGATCGCCAGCGACGAGGTAGCCGCCGGCGACGGCGCGTTGCGCACACTGGCCACGCGACCCTGCCAGGAGATGCGGAAGTCGTCGACCAGCGATCCGTCGCGGTCCACCGCCTGCGCCCGGACCCCGGCGACCGAGGGGATCACGTCATCCGCGGTCAGTGCCGGGACGTAACGGCGCGCCTCCTCGACGAACCGGCGGGTGCTCAGCGAACGCAGGACCTCGTCGGCGCCGGTCCGCCAGTGTTGGCGGGCGAGGCGCCACATGCCCGGCCACCGTGCGATATCCATCAGGTCACCACCGCGCAGCGTCCGCCAGTCGTAGCCCTCCCTTGCCATCGCGAGCACCGCGTTGGGGCCGATCAGCACCTCGCCATCGATGCGTTTGGTCAGATGCACACCCAGGAACGGGTACCGGGGATCGGGGACCGGGTAGATCAGGCCGTTGACGAGCCCCCGTGCGGACGGGGTCAGCTGGTAGTACTCGCCGCGGAACGGCACGATGCGAGGTTCCGCGTCGTCACCGGCCAGCTGCGCGACACGGTCGGCATGGAGCCCGGCGCAGTTGACCACGGCGTCCAACTCGGCGATGCCCACATCGGTCAGGACCCGCACGCCGGCATCCGCGCCCACGGGCCGGATGCCGCGGACCGCCGCACCGAGATGGAGCGTCCCACCGGCGGCCTCGACGTCGATGGCCAGGTGCCGTGCCACCTCGGCGTAGTCGACGATGGCCGTGTTCGGGGAGTGCAGGGCGAGCGTGCCCACCGCGTGCGGCTCGATCTCCTGGAACGCGGCCGGCTCCAACAACTCGACCCCGGGGACACCGTTGCCGACCGCCCGCTCGAACAGGCCCCGCAGCCGGACGGCTTCTTCATCGTCGAGCGCGACGACCACCTTGCCGCAGGCGTCGTACGCGATGCCGCGATCCTGGCAGTAGTCGCGCAGACGCCGGACCCCCTCAACGCACAGCTCCGCCTTCAGCGAGCCCTTCGGGTAGTAGAGACCCGCGTGCACCACCCCGCTGTTGCGGCCGGTCTGGTGCTGGGCGACGGCCGCCTCCTTGTCGAAGACCAGCACCTCGGCGTCGGGATCACGCTGCTGCAGCGCCTGGGCGGTGGCCAGCCCGACGATGCCCGCGCCGATCACCCCGATGCGACGTTGACCTCGGGTCCCTGGTGTGTTGCCGGTGGTCATCGGTTCCCCTTCGGTGGGACGGTGAGTTCGAGCCAGGTCGCCGGCTCGTCCCCGGCCTGCAGGCAACCTGCCCAGGCGGCGGGAAGCACGATCGTGCCGCCGGGACCGAGTGCATGATCGAACGCGTCGGCCTGCAACACCCCGTCGAGCACGAGCACGATCCGCATCGTGCCCCGGTCCACCGACCTCGTACCAGCGGCATCGAGGTGGCGACGCGCGATCCGGTAGTGGGGCGTGTCGACCACCGTGCCGCGGGCACGCCGCTTGACCCTCCCGCCTGCGGCGGCCCCTGCCCGGCCCGGGGAGCCGGCCCCGAACGACGATGCGGCGGCGAGGTTGTGCTCCCACCCGAGCTCGATCGAGCGCAGCGCCTCGCGCAGGTGCAGCGCCCGCGGGGTCCGGCCGTACTTGTCGACCCAGTCGTAGACGCGGAACGTGGTGTCACCGGGGGTCTGCACCTCGGCGACCATCACCCCGGCGGGCAGCGCATGGATCGTTCCAGCGGGCAGGTGGTGCACCTCACCGGGCACGGCCGGCACCCGGCGCAGCATCGGGACCAGCGCCGGCGTGCCGACCGCCGATGCCAACGAGCCCGTCGTCACCCCGCTGGCCACCCCGATCATCAACTCCGCGCCCGGTTCCGCATCCAGCACCACCCACGACTCCGTCTTGTGGCTGACCTCCGGGTGGTCGGCGACGTAGTCGGCGGGCGGATGGACCTGCACGGACAGGTGCTCCCGTGCGTCCAGCAGCTTCACCAGCAGGGGGAAGCGTCCATCCAGGTCGGGGGCGTCACCCAGCAGCCCGTCGCGATCGGTGGCGATCACCTCCTGCAGGGTGCGGCCGGCGTGTGGCCCGGACGCGACGCGGCTGACGGGATCCTCGACGGAGGTGGCCGACGGATCGAGGTCGGCGACCTCCCAGCTCTCACCGATCATCGCGCCAGCGGGCAGGTCCTTGCCGAACCGCTCGAGCCGCCGCCCACCCCACGGCTTGGGGACGAGCAGGGGTCGCAGGTGCAACGGCGTGTCGACCGACGATCCCGTACCAGCCGCCATCTCAGGTCACCAGCTTGCGGTCGTGGAACTCCGGGCGGTCCCAGGCGCCGGTGTCGAGCAGTCGCGCGAGTATCTCGACCGCATCGAAGACGTCGACCCGGCTGATGTAGAGCGGCGCGAACCCGAACCGCACGAGGTCCGGCGGCCGGTGGTCGGGGATGACCCGTTCGGCGATCAACGCCTGGGTCAGGGCGTACGCGTGTGGGTGGCGCACCGAGACCTGCCCGCCGCGCACCGCCGCATCGCGGGGCGAGATGACCTCGACCTCTCCCCCGCACCGCTCCTCGACCAGGTCGATGAACAGCGAGGTCAACTCCTGCGCCTTGGCCACGGCCGTCGCGACCTCGACGTCGTCCCAGACCTCCAGCGCCGCCTCCAGGGCGGTCATCGACAGGACCGGCGGGGTCCCGGCGAGGAAGCGTTCCGCACCCGTTGCGGCGTCGTACTCGAGGGCGAAGTCGAAGGGGCGCGCGTGCCCGAACCAGCCACGGATCGGGGTCGCGACCTGTTCGTGCCAGCGCCGGGCGACGTACAGATAGCCCGGTGAGCCGGGGCCACCGTTCAGGTACTTGTAGGTGCAGCCCACCGCCAGGTCCGCATCCCAGGCGTGCAGGTCGACGGCGACCGCTCCGGCCGAGTGGGACAGGTCCCAGATCGCGATCGCCCCCGCATCGTGGGCCGCGGCGGTCAGCCCGTGGGCGTCATGCAGTCGCCCACTGCGGTAGTCGACGTGGGTGAGCAGCAGCACGGCGGTCGTGTCGTCGAGGTGGTCGCGGATCTGCTCAGGTGGGACGACCCGGACCTCGAGGTCTCCCGTCAGGTCGGCCAGGCCCTGGGCCACGTAGATGTCGGTCGGGAAGTTGGTGTCGTCGGTGATGAGCACCGAGCGATCCGGGCGCAGTTGCCGTGCGGCGGCGACCGCCTTGAACACCGCCACGGAGGTGGAGTCGCCCACGGCGATCTCGTCGGCGTCGGCACCGATCAGCGGCGCCAGTTGCCCGGCGATCCGCTGGGGTTGCGTCGCCCAGCCGGCCGTGTTCCAGCTCTGGATGAGGTCCTGGCCCCACTGCTGCTCGACGGCCTCGCGCACCCGCTCGGCGACGGCGGGCTGCAACGCACCGAGCGAGTTGCCGTCGAGGTAGCGCAGACCGTCCGGCAGCGAGAACCGCCGGCGGACCTTCTCCAGCGGATCGGCAGCGTCGAGGTCAGCGCACGCCTGCCGATCCATCGCTGCACCTCGCCTCGGGTCGCGCGAGCGTAGCGTTCAGGGTTCCGACGGCCGTGAGGTACGCAGGCGGTGACGCAGAACGGCGATGACCACTGGCGCCGCCGTGTCGAGGGGTCATGCATCGGCTACCAGCAGCCGTTCGATGCGACGAAGCGCGACCTGGCACACGGCCGCGTACGGCGTCGCCAGTATCGGGACCTCGAAGACGACCCGGCAGCCGTCCGGGTGTGGTTCGACCCGGTGGCCGGTGGCGGGCACGCCGGCGACTCGCCACGTCCACCGCGCGACGGGGTCGACCTCGAGGATCCGGAACGGCAGCGCGACACCGACGACCGTGCGCACCGTGCCGGTGGTCCCGGCTGCGATCACCGGATCGTCGTCGGGGTTGTCCAGCGTCACGGTCCGGATCGACGGACCCCAGGACGGCCAGGTTCGCGTGTCGGTCAACAGCCGCCACGCGGCCGCGGGGTCGGCCGGCATCGCGGCGGCAACGTCGATGTGCGTCCGCATCCGGCCTCCTGTTCGAGCGCTCGCGGTGACCGTAGGGACTGGCGACCGGCCGGGTAGGGTCGGGTCGTGACCGGGGGTCCGGTTGGCGCGCTTCTCCAGGGCGGCACAGCGTAGACCTGGTTGCCCCTCGGGAGGCGGTCGCTGCGCCGGACATGGAGTGCCACCCGGCAGGGTGCGCACGGTGGCGGCTGCACCTGGAACCGGGGTGGGAAGTGGCAGGAGGCGGGGACGGGTACGTCGGACTGGTCCGTCGGCCGGTCCGGCCCGTCACGCACCCGGACGACCAGCCCGGCGCACTCTGGCTGCGGGTCCTGGATGCCGAGACGGGGGCGCAACGATGGCAGGCCCCGCTCGACGGTGCCTGGTTCGATGGCGTCTCGCCGGGCACGTCGATCGAGGTCGTGTTCGCGTCCGACCTGGCCATCGTCGCCGTCGGTCCGACCATCATGGCGATGCTCGCTGATGGCACGACCGTGTGGGAATCGACGATCCCCGACGGTGACCTGCTGCGTCTGGAAAGCGTGGGCGCCGCGATCGTGGTGACGGTCGGGGATCCGCGCGAGCCATCGTCGGGCCGACATGTCGCGTTGGACCGTGACAGTGGCGACACGGTCTTCGAGGTCGAGGGCCACCCGCATGCCCTCCTCGATGACCAGGCGCTGATGGTGGCCGTGCCGGATGGACCCGGGATGCTGATCCGCCGGCTGGGGTTGGCCGACGGCAGCGTCCTGTGGGAACGGGCCGCCGAGGGGTGGAGCAGCTTCCCGCGTGCCGCGTTCGTGACCCTCGGACCGACGATCAGGGTCGTGCCGCTCATCGGTGGCGGTGTCGGCGGTGGTGACCTGCTGGTGGACCGGCGGACCGGCGAGGACCTCATCGATGTCGGTGGGGTGGTCGCCGGCGGGGTCAGCCTCACGACGGGCTCGACCGTGATCCTGGTCGACACGGCACCGTCGTCGGTCACCGGGACCCGCCGCTTCCACGCGGACTGGTTCTCGAGCGGCGCACCCCAGCAACTCGAACTGCTGATCATCGATCCGGATGGCCAGCCGGCGCAGCGGGGCAGCCTGGACGAGCCGCTCGCCGGCCACGTCCGTCTCGCCGCCGACGGGAACCTGGTCACCGTCATCCACGAGACCGGCGCCGCCGTCACGTTCGAGATGACGACCGGCACCGAGCAGCCGACGCCGACCGGTCTCCTGGGTGAACCTCGCAGCTACACCTGGAGCGACCCGACCGGACGTCAGATCACCCGCACCCCCGACACGATCCTGGTCGAAACCGAGGATGCAGCCGTACGGGTCACCGGCCGTGCCCTGCGCATCGTCCACGACGCTCCCACCGTCATCCAGCAGGAAGGCCGGCTCCTCGGCCTCGACCCCGTCACCGCCCCACCGACCGACTGACACGTCGCGTCGGCGAGGACCCGTCTCACAGGCACTCGCGGGGCTCGCCGGTCGGCGCGGGCACTCCCCGTTGGTCGATCTCTGCGGGCAGTAGGCAGGCGGTGACCGTGCCATCCGGGTCGATGATCCATTCCGCCACCGCCGTCGTGGCGCCCGCCTGGGACAGCCGGGGCCACACGAAGTTGCCGAGGTTCCAGAACACCGGCGCGCCGTCGACCTCCTCCAGCGGCTGCAGTCGGTGGGCGTGGTGGCCGAACACGACGTCCGCCCCGGCCGCGATCATCGCCTCGGCCTTGACGATGTCCTCCGGCCGTGGTTCGAGCGCGCCTTCCGCACCCCAGTGCACCGTGGCGATCACGAGGTCCGCATCGTCGCGGGCGGCCGCGACCGCTTCCGCCATCCGGGCCGGGTCGTAGCCGGTCGCCTGCCCGGGCAGGTCCCCCCGTGCGGTCCAGGACGGTTCGGGAACGACCCCGCCGAACCCGAGGATCGCGATGCGCCACCCCGCGACCTCGACGACCCGCGGTGCGTAGGCCTCGGTCTCGTTCGCTCCGACGCCGACCGCGATGATCCCCGCCTCCTCGACATTGTCGACCCCCTCGACCATGGCGGGGATCCCGTAGTCACCGCTGTGGTTGTTGGCGAGGCTGACGACGTCGACGCCGGCCTCGCGCATCGCCGGCAGGGCATCGAGTTCGCAGCGGAATACGAACTGCTTGTCCTGCGGGACACCACCTCGGGTCGGTGCGCATTCGAGGTTGGCGAGGACAAGATCCCCCTCGGCGAACGTGTCGCGGATGCCGTCCCAGACGGCGTCGTAGCCGAGCGTGCCCAGGGTCGGGAGGTAGCCGGGGTCGAGGCTGACGTCCCCGACGTGGTGCACGACCAACCTGCCTCGAGGTTCAGGCGTCGCGTCGTTCTCGTCGTCGGCGACGGATGCATCGTCGGGGGGCTCGGTGTCCGGGACATCGTCGATCGGATCGAGGTCTGCATCGTCATCGGTGGTGGGTGCGGGTTCCGGCTCAGTGGGTGATCCCGGCTCCGGTTCGGACACCGGATCAGGAGCCGCCACCTCGACGTCCCCGGCAACGGAGATGGCGACCGCAACGGCCCCGACGGCGAGCAGGACACACGCGACAGCGATAGACGCCATCACACGGGAGGATCGGGGACGGCGTCGCGGCACAGCGGCACATCCAGGGATAGTGGGGAACGGTGACCGGCCGGACGATACCCCCGGGCCGTCGCGTCGTTGCGGAGGCCCGATGTGGTCGGGTTCGTCGGCTGTTGGGTTGGACGATGCTTTGATGCTGTGCGGGGGGCTCCCGCGACGTGAGCTCCCACCGGCCTGCAGCGGACGTCAAGGGCCGCACGTGGCTACCCGGTGGGCAGGAGAAGCGTTGCGTCCAGGCCGGCGAGTTGTGCTGCCAGCGTCGACTGGCGTCGGTCGAGCGTGACCAGCGGGAGAGCATGGTCCCGGCAGGTCAGGGCGATGAGCAGGTCGTGCACGTTGCCGCCGAGGTTCAGAGACCTGCCCGTGCGGAGGATCTCCACGTAGGCCGACGCGGGTGTCGCCACGATGCGGCGCGAGTCGCACCAGGGAGCCAGGGTCGTCTCGACGGTTCGCGCATCGAGGTTCCATGGTGCACGGCGTAGGGCCGCCCAGGTCTCAGCGAGGACGATCGCCGGTACCTGGCTGCGCGCGGCAGCGGAGACGTGGGGGCGGGCAAGTGCGTGGAACTCGTGGTTGGTGACCAGGCCCGCCACCATGACGGAGGTATCGATCACCGGTCGTCGCGCTGCGTGTGGATGGCCCCGATCGCTTCGGCGTTGCTCACCGTGTCGATGTCCTCGAGGGCGACCAGCGGCAGTCCTTCCTCGTCGGAGGTGACCGTGGCCTGGCGCCGCCGCTCGAGCAGCACACCTTCGGGCGTGGGCACGAGCTCCAGAACACCACCATCCGGCAGGCCCAGTCGTTCACGTTCCGCCTGCGGGATCACGACACGACCCTGTGGATCCAGTTTCACGGTCACGGTCATGCTCGCTCCTTTGCTACCACTTCGATGGTGTCACGGTCCCATCACGGTGGCAACAGCCCGTCAAGCGCCGAGGGCACGACACGTGAGACGGCTCCAGCCGAGGTGGCTGCTCGCTCCATCAACATGCTCGAGGTGCGGGCGATCCTCACGGACAACGTGATCGACCAGGTGATCGACCACCGGGATCGGTTCGTGCTCCGCGGCAGGGCCTCCGACCGCCTGATCCACGGCGTCCGATGCTGCGCGGACGGACCGCACGCACCCACCCACGTCACCTGACCGCAACCCGGGCCCCGCTCGAGGTCAGGTTCGTGCGGCCGACCAGCGTCGCCGCCACGATCTGCGAGGTCTCTCATTGGTTCCGCAACACACCGCGATCCTGACCTAGCCCCAATACCGTTTACTTAGAACTACATGGGTGGTATTCTTCCTCCTGACGAGGAGGGCAGGGTGCCGCGTGCGGGGTGGGTCAAGCCGGAGTCGGATCAGCGGCTGTCGGATCACATCTCGATCGGGGTGTTGACGCGGACGTATCCGCCGGAGTTGGTGGATCGGGTGGTTGCCGAGTCGGGTCGGGTTGAGCAGCGCCACCGGTTGTTGCCGGCACGGGTGATGGTGTACTTCGTGTTGGCGTTGGCGCTGTTCTCGCGGGAGTCCTACGAGGAGGTCATGCGCCGGCTGGTGGAGGGGCTGTCGTGGGCGTCGGGGTGGCGTCAGAGCTGGCAGATGCCGACCAAGGCGGCGATCTTCAAGGCACGGTCCCGGCTGGGTGTCGAACCGCTCGAGGCGCTGTTCGCTACCGCGGTCCGCCCGTTGGGCGAGGCGGCCACGCCGGGGGTGTTCTATCGCGGCTGGCGGCTGATGAGCATCGACGGGATGACCCTGGACGTGGCCGACACCCCTGCCAACGACGAGCACTTCGGTCGGGCTGGTTCGGGCCGTGGTGAGCGGGCCGCGTTCCCGCAGGCGCGGGTGGTGGGTCTGGCCGAGACCGGCACCCATGCGATCATCGACGCGGCCATCGGGCCCTACACCGTGGGGGAGACCACCCTGGCACGCGATCTGCTGGGCTCGCTGGAGCCGGGGATGCTGGTGACCGCGGATCGCGGCTTCTACAGCTTCGGGTTGTTCACGCAGGCATCAGCCACCGGTGCGGATCTGCTGTGGCGGGTCAAGAAGAACCTCAAGCTCATCGTCGATGAGGTGCTGGACGACGGGTCCTGGTTGAGCCGCATCTACGACTCGGCCGACCGCGCCCGGACCAACCCGGTGGTCGTGCGGGTCGTGGAGTACACCCTCGAGGATCCCGCGCTGGCTTCCAGCGGCGAGACCTACCGGCTGATCACCACCATCCTGGATCCCACGGCTGCACCCGCGGACGAACTCGCTGCGCTCTACACCCAGCGGTGGGAGATCGAGACCGCGATCGGCGAGTTCAAGACCCACCAGCGCGGACCCCGGCTGGTGTTGCGCTCCAAGGCCCCCGACGGGGTCTACCAAGAGATCTACGGCTACCTGCTGGTCCACTACGCCATCCGCACCCTGATGCACGAGGCCGCCCTCGATGCCGGGCTCGACCCCGACCGGCTGTCGTTCATCCGCAGCCTGCGGGTCATCCGGCGAACCACCGCGTCCCACGCGGGCTTTTCCCCCTGAGGCCCTCGCCGACGCACGCACCAAGGCCGTCGACGAGATCCTGTGGGAACCCCTCCCACCACGACGGCTGCGTCACAACCCTCGCGTCGTCAAACGCAAGATGAAGCTCCTATGGATGTCAAGCGAACGGTCCACCGCGACTGGCCGCAACCCAGCCAGCCCTACCCCGACAGCATCCATATCCAATCTACGTAAACGGTATTGAGCCTAGCTCGTCTGGGCTTGAGCGACACAACGTCGCTTTCGTTAATCCTTGCGTTATACGTAGAGTTTAATAAACCCTAGTCTAAGACAAAGGGTTCAGGAAAGGTCGTGGCATGCCGGTTGCGTTCCCAGGGCTCTCGGTACGCGATGCCGCAGCACAACTCGGCGTGTCGCCTTCAGCGGTCCGTCAGTTGATCGCCCAGGGTCAGGTCCGCGCGTCCAGATTCGCCGGCCGCATCGTGGTCGATCCCGACCATCTCCGCCAGGTCGGCGCAGCGGCCCGCCCCGTTGGGCGGCCGTTCTCCCCGGCTGCCTCGTGGGTCCTGCTGCGGCTGCTGGCTGGCCACCAACCCGGACCGGTGTCACCATCGCGGCTGTCGCAGCTACGCCATCACCTCCGGTTCGATGACCCGGAACACCTCGCCGGGCGTCTACGCAAGCGCGCCGACCGCGCCTTCTACCACGTGCACCCGTCGCTGCTGGGTGACCTCGCAGCCGAGCCGGGGTGCGTGCTCGCCGGACGTTCCGCAGCCGAACGGGTCGGCGCCGACCTTGCCGGAGATGGTGTCCCCCTTGAGGTCTACCTTGCTCCCGCCCGGGCCGATCGGCTCGCGCACGAGTACGCGGCAGATCTCGACGTGTCGGTTGGCGTCGCCAACGCCGTCGTCCGGAAGGTCGAGCCCAGTCACGTCCCGGTGCACGAGCCTGGCGTTGCCGCCGCACCGGTCGTCGCCCTCGACCTGATCGAGTCCGGCGAGGCCCGCGCCATCGGAGCCGGCTGGAGCCTGTGGCACGACCGGCTCGACGCCTGGCGGAAGCAGGATGCCCATGGCCGCTGACCGGCAGATCCAGCTGCCACACCCGCCGCCTGGTCGCCACCATCGAGCGCCTCGGATGGGAGATGCACCCGGATCACCCCAAAGCCGACGACGCCGGGTTCCGGTTCGTCAAGGACGGACTGCTGTTCGACGTGCTCGCGCCCGATGGGCTCGGCGAGCGCACCGACACCACCACCGTGCCGATAACCGGCGGCAGCCACGCGCTGAGCCGCACCGATATCCGCCACGTCGTGCTGGGTGAGCGGGAGGGCCGGCTACCCGTCCCCGATCTGCTGGGCGCGCTCGTGATCAAGTCCCGTGCAGCCACCGCCGATCGCGTCCCCACGTCGGACCCATCGCACCGGCCTGACCGCCACCCGGAGGACCTGGCAGTCCTCTACGCCTGCGCCGCCGACCTCCGCGCGCATGCAGACGACACCACCAAGAGTGACCACAAGGCGCTGCGCAACGCACCCAAGCCCCACTGGCATGTGCTCGATCCCAACGTGCGACCTCAGGCTCAGGCCGCCCACCGGTACCTCGCCGGCGAGGGGACCGGGCGCGCTGGGTGACCTCGCTGTCCAGGTCAGCGGGGGCTTCCCGTGGGAAACCCCCGCTGACCTGCCGTGATGTGGCGGAGGGAGAGGGATTCGAACCCTCGAGACCCTTGCGGGCCTACCCGCTT
>SLHP01000178.1 GCA_007136095.1 Nitriliruptoraceae bacterium | reverse complement strand
CGTCGACACCTCACGTCGACACCTCACGTTGCCCGGACCGCGTCACGCCGGGACACCTTCGCCCCGCTGAGCGCCTGCCGGTCGCGGTGCACGGCTCGCGCGACCCGGCGGGCCTCCTGCGTGACGGTGGCGAGCTCACGGCCTCCCGCCCAGGGCTCGGCATAGCCGTCGGTCGCCCACAGCAACCGCGCCCCGTCCTGGTCGATCCAGCGCAGGAGCAGGTCGACCTCCTCGGCGTCGCGAGCGGTGGGGGGACCGTCTGGCGCTTCCACCGGCGTCAGCGCCAACCGATCACGGACCTGTCCGATCAGGCGGGCGTCGGTCGCTGGCGGTGTTGCGGTGCCACTGCCCGGGCGGTCGAGGCACAGCGATGCGGCCAGCCGTCCGGACCGCAGCACGACGACCTGCGTCGTGGCGTCGAGGTCGCGGGCGAGCACCAGTTCGTGGACGGCGACGATCGCCAGGCGACGCCGCAGTGTGAGCAGGGCGCGGCCGAGGGTGTGCAACTGGATGCGAAGGTCGCCCGCCTCCTCGAACCGGCCGGCGGTGGCGCGGTCCTCCATGTGGCGTCGCAGTGCCGCCAGGATCGGCGTCGGGTCCTGGAACGAGGCCTCGACCCGCTGGATCAGTCGCTCGTGGTCGGGCCGCGACTGCGTGCCGTCGCAGGGAGCGCCGCAGTTGCCGAGGTCCTTCATCAGGCACGCGGTGTGGTCCTGCCTCGCGCGCAGCCGGTCGGTGCAGGTGCGGATCGGCAGCCACGCCTGCCACGCCGTCATCAGCGTCTCGGCGACGCGTCGGGATGGCAGGGGACCGAGCGTGGCGCGGTGGGTGTCACGTGGTGCGGTGGCGATCGACAGCCGGGGGAACGGTTCGCGGGTCAGGGCGAGGTGGACCGGCGCGGGTTCCCGCTTCGAACGGCGGTTGTAGCGGGGGAGGTGCTGGTGGATCTCGCGGACCTCGCGGACCTCGGCTTCGATGAGCGTCGCGGTCGAGGTCCAGGTCACGTCGGTCGTCTCGCGGATCAGGTCGTCGATACGGCGACGTCGGTCCTGCCCGAAGTAGCTGCGCAACCGGGAGCGTAGGTCCGTGGCCTTGCCGACGTAGAGGACCTCGCCACGTGCATCGAGGAAGCGGTAGACCCCACAGTCGGACGGTGCATCGCGCACCAGCGAGATCCGGCGGAAGCGCTTGTCCGACGTGGAGCGTGACAGGTCGCGCAGGTCCTCCAACGTCGTCGCGCCGAGCGATCCCGCCCGTTCGATCAGTCCGTGGAGCACATCGACCGTGGCCCGCGCGTCCGCCAGGGCCCGGTGTTCTGGTGTGTGCCGGCTCTTCAGGTGCCGCGCCAGGGTCGCCAGGCGCAGATCTCGGACCTCGTCGCGGACCAGCCGTCGTGCCAGGCGTGCCGTGTCCACGACGACCGGGTCGAGCTTCCCGCCGTCACCGTGCGCGGCGAAGGCCGCTCGGAGGAACCCCAGGTCGAACGGTGCGTTGTGTGCGACGAAGACGCCGTCACCGAGGAAGGAACGCAGGCTCGGCAGGACCTGATCGATCGTCGGCGCGCCCCGGACCATCGCATCGGTGATCCCGGTCACGGCGGTGACCGCGGCGGGGATCGAGCGACCGGGGTGCACGAAGGTCCGCAGCTCGCCGAGGACCTCACCGCCACGGACCTTGACCGCCCCGATCTCCGTGATCCGGTCGGCGGTCGGCCGCAACCCGGTCGTCTCGAGGTCGACGACCACGAACGTCGTGGCGATCAGCGGCGAGCCCAGGTCCTCGAACCGTGGCTGGACGGCCATGGCGGCCTCCTGGCAGGTGGCGGAGCGGTTGGCAGCGTGGTCGATGAGGCCCTTGGCGAGAGCGGTCGACGAACACATGTTCTACCCGTGGTTTGTAGCAGGTCGCTCCGACATCACCACCGGGTCCGGGCGCTCGCCGACGGAACGGATGGCGTACTAGCGTCTCAACGTCCCCGAGCCCGTGGCTCGATGCCAACGTGACCAGCGACTCCAGGAGGGCCACCGTGCAGGCTGCTGCCCCGTCCGGCAACGGTCGCCCCGACCGCCGTGAGGATCTGCTGACCGCTGCGGCGCGTCGTTTCGTGGCCGTCGGGATCCGCAAGACCACCATGGAGGACATCGCGCGCGAAGCGACCGCCGGCAAGGCCACGCTCTACCGGCACTTCGGCAACAAGGATGCGGTGATCGACGCGTTGCTGGCCCGGGAGGCGCAACGCTTCACGCGGGTGCTGGAGCGTGCCGCCGCCGACCTGCCGGACGCGGGCGCCAAGGTCGAGGCGGCGTTCCTCGCCGGTGTCGGGTTCTTCCTCGAGCATCCGGTGCTGACCAAGGGACGGGACGAGGAACCGGGCATCCTGCTGCCACGCATCACCGCGAACGGAGGCCCCGTCGTCAGCCAGGGTCTGGCGCTGTTCACCGGGATGATCGCGGACGGCGTTGCCGCCGGCGAGTTCCGGCGGGTCGATCCTCCGGCCGCCGCGGAGGTCGTGATGCGCCTGATCCTGTCGTACTTCAGCTTCCCGCCCATGCACGTGCGGGTGGACGACCCGGTCGAAGCGCAGGCGTTCGCGCACGGTCTGGTCGCCGGTGCCCTCCGGGCCCGGACCGGTTCCAGCGTCTGACGGTGGCGTCGGTCCAGCCCGCGCACGATCGACCAGCGTCAGTGTCGTTGGCACCTCGGGCAGTAGGTGGTGCCGCGTTGTGCGATGACGGTCCGACGCATCGCCGTGCCGCAGCGCCGACAGGGCAGGTCTCCCTGGCCGTAGGCCTCCAGGAAGTCGGCGTTGCGTCCGCTCTGGCCGTTGACCATCTGGTAGTCGCGGAAGGTCGTGCCCTCGCGTTCGATCGCCGAGGTCAGGACCTCCCGGATCGCCGTGTGCAGGGCCCGGGCCCGCGTCGCGCCCACGCGTCGCGATGCCGGGTGGATCCGTGCCCGCCACAGCGCCTCGTCCGCGTAGATGTTGCCGACCCCGGCGACCAGTCGCTGGTCCAGCAACTTCGCCTTGACCGGTGACGAGGTCCGGGCCAACGCAGCCGCGAACGCAGCCACCTCGAAGTCCTCGGAGAGTGGTTCCGGGCCGAGCGCGGCCAGCGTCGGGATGCGACCGGCGTAGTCGCCGGCCGGGACGACCGACACGCGTCCGAATCGCCGTGGATCGTTGAACAGCACGACACGTCCGTCGTCGAGCACGAAGCTCGCACGGATGTGTGTGGGTGGCGGCCCGAGGTCGGTCGTCAGCGGACCGTCGACCGGCTGGATCCGGATCGACCCCGTCATGCCGAGGTGCAGGATGAGCTCCAGCGGCGGGGTCGCCGCCAGGTCCGTTGGCGCCACCGGGTCGAGCGGGCACAGGAGGAACTTGCCCCGTCGCTCGACCGATCGGATCCGGCGACCCTCGAGCAGGTGGATATCCGACAGGCGGGCGTGGGGGTGGGCGTCCCACCAGACGCTCACGACGGCGCGGCCGGTCAGCTCGGGGACGAGCTGACGTCGGACGGATTCGACCTCGGGGAGTTCTGGCACGCGACGAGGCTACTGCGACCCCGCACGTCGTTACGCTGATGCCCCCCACGCCCCGAGGACCCCACGATGGCCACCGACGACCGTGACCGGCGCGATGACGGGCGCCCCGAGCAGGCACGTCCCCGTGACCGCACCGGTCGGCCGCTGCCCTACGACACCGATGTCCGACCGTTGGCGCAGGACCACGACCCCGACACGGTCGAGGAGGCGCTCGACCTCGGCGTCCGACTGTGGAACGACGAGCGGTACTTCGAGGCCCACGAGTGCCTCGAAGCCGTGTGGCACGCCAGCCCGCAGGCGGACGAGGACTTCTGGCAGGGGGTGATCCAGATCGCGGTCGCCGGTGTGCACCTCCAACGCGGGAACCCGGTCGGTGCGCTGGCCCTGTTGGAACGTGCCGGGCAACGGCTCGAGGGCTACCCGCCACTGCACCGCGGCGTGGACGTCGCGGCGGCACGGCAGACCTGCCGGGACCTCGCCGAGCGGATCGGCGCGGACGGCCCCGACGCCGCACCGTCGCCCGGGCCCTTCCCGGCCGGACCGGATGGTCCGTGGTTCACTGCCGATCCGGCCGCCCTGTCGCCGTCACCGGAGCCGACGCCTGTCCCGGACGAACCGGTCTGGCTCGCCGCCGGACGTCGCCGCGAACCCCGCCAGCGCTGACGCCCACCTCCCACCCCTCACCGGTCCACGCAGGCACGACCGTCGTACCTCATCTGTCCGGCTTGCCGCGATCCCTCTCACCACCACCTCGGAGCAACCGATGACCTCGCCACCCCGTCCCACCGGGTCAGATCCGGCCACCCGGCCGTCCGGTGCTCCTGATGCCGCTGTTGAGGCGGACCTCACGGACCTCGCCCGTGGGATCGAGTCCGACCATCGGTACCGTTGCGACGCCTGCGGCAACGTCACGCGCTTCGACGTGGTGGTGACGGCCACGACCCGCCGGTACCACCACTTCGACCTCGGTGGAGCCAGCCGTGTCGAGGAGGAGGAGATCCTGGACCAGCAGCTGGGTTCGGTGACCTGCCGGTGGTGCGGGCGGACCGATGCCATCCGGGTCGAACGCGCGCCGGTCTCGCCACCGGAGCACTAGTGGCTGACGGTGCCGCTGGTCCGCAGAACCCACCGCCCGATGCCGCGGTGCTCATCGGGCTGGACGCGGACCACTGGGCGGTGTTGCTTCCGTACGTGCGTGCCGCCCTGATGGACATCGACGATGACCGTCTGGGGGAGCGGGGCGTGCGTCTGCGGGCGGCGCCGACCGGTCGGCTGGCCGGTGGGCCGGGACGACGCGAGCTGTGCGAGCTGGTGGCCGCTCCCGACATCTGGAACGCCATCCGCGCAGAGATCCTGGCTGTCGATCCGGTCCCGGACCACGTGGCCTGGGTCGTGGCCGGGTCGGCCACAGCGTCAGCCACCGGACCAGCGCTGGAACCAGCAGGCGCGGCGAGCGCCCCCTCGGACGACCGCGGCCGGCAGCGCTCCCTGCGTGAGCGGGAACGGCTCAAGAGGGCCCGGGACGAGCGGGATGCGGCCCGTCGTCGGGCCGATGGCGCGGAGGCGCGCGCCGACGCGCTGGTGCGCGACCTCGAGGCAGCTCGTGAGGAGCTGGAGGTCCTGCGTCGGCGGGTCCTCGAGCTCGAGCAGCAGGCACGGGACGCCGACGGCGAACGGACCCGCGCGGTCGACCGCGAGCGTCGGCGGCGTGACGCTGAGATCGCCGAACTCCGCGACCAGCTCGCCGAGCTTCGCCGGGCGGACGACCAACGCCGCGCTGCGCAGCGCCGGCAGGCCGATGAACGGCGCCGGACAGCCGCCGAACGATCCACGGCGAACCGTGGCACAGAGGAGGAGTCGGACTCCGGGCGCGAGGCGACCGGCACCACCACCCGCATCGTTCCGGGTCGCCCCAGTCGCCTGCCGCCGGGCGTGGTACCCGGGACGACGGAGGCGCTCGATCTGTACCTGCACCGGGGCCGCCGCGT
>SLHP01000256.1 GCA_007136095.1 Nitriliruptoraceae bacterium | reverse complement strand
CCACGACGTTGTGACGCCGTCGCGAGGTGTAGCTCGGAACCAGCAGGTCGATGATCGCTCCGTCAGCGGGCCGCTCGAAGCGATCGCCCCGGACCTGTTCGTAGAGCCGCTTCTTGAGGGCATCGACGAGTGCCGTGAGTTCGTCGAGGTGGGTGACCGAACGGGGCACACCGGCGTCCGCGTCGGCGGTCTCGCGTTCGGGCACCTGGTGCTGCACGCCGACCAGGTGGAGATGCAATGTCACCATCTGGCCGCCGATCACCCGGTGGTCGAGGCCGGCTTCGGCGGCGGCGGAAGCGAGGTCGGCGAGTGCAACCAACGACAGGTCATTCGCGCGGGACAGCGACCTGACCTCGATCGCGGCCATCAGACCGCCTCAACGGTGCGGCGCAACGTGCGCTGGAGCAGCCGGTCGATCTGCTTGCGCGTATCCGGCCCACCGACCCGAGCGATGTCCCAGGCGACCTGCAACGTGTCCGCGAGTGCGATACGGGCGCTCCCCAGGTTGGCGTGAGGCGCGTCGGAGTGAGGCCTCCACACCGTCGGATCCTCGGGCACCACCACTTCGATGGAGGCAACATCGGGCTCGGGGGTGCGCACCATCTGGACGACGCTGAGGTCGATGAGCTGTCGGACGTACAGCGTCGCGTGTGTCGGTCGAGCGAAGGGCGCGAGGTGATCGGCAGCGAGGTTGCTGGACAGTGCCGGTTCGGCAGCCGCTTCGTGGGCGACCTCTGCAGCCGCCGCCACCGCTTCGTGGAGCGGCAGGGGGCTGTACCAGCGGGTGGTGATGCCGCCGGGGCCGGGGTAGCGGGTGATCCAGAAGTCGAGCAGAGCGCTGCGCTGCCTCGAAGAGAAGCGACCGTCGCTATCGATCAGGTCGTGGTTGGCGAGAGTGGCCAGGACCTGGGAGACGCGCGGCTGCGAGACGTGCGCCTCGACCGCGAGCGTCGTCTGGGTGGGGGTCGCGTCATGCTGCAGCAGTCGTCGAAGCACCTGGAATGCGCTGCGGCCTCGCCATGGGAGCTCGAGGTGAGGTGTGGTGGCTGCTGAAGCATCGCGGCCGGGAGACAGGGAATCCTTGTCGCCGAGCGCGAGCGTCTTCCCTATGAGGCTGAGCATGCCGTCATGTTGGGTGATGTAGGAGATCCTTGCCTCGGCGAGCATCTGCCGGGTGCTCTCACTGAGCTCACTGGCGAGGAGCAGCGGCGGGTGGTCATCGCCGCGAGCACGCGCGATCACGGCTGCAAGTTCGTGGGGCCGGGGGCTACGCGAGTATCGCTTCACCTCAACGGCCCATGGGCCCTGAGGGGTCAGCAGGATCACGTCCGCCGTGCCGCCCTCAGCAAGGCGGCCATCAAGCTCGATGCCCGCTTCGAGAAAGACGCTCTGCTCGACTATCTCGAACGGTTCATCGGCGAGTTGGTGATCGCCCAGGCCCACATCGCCGCGCTGCTCCGCGATCTCGAGGGACCTGGCATCGAACGGCTGCTGGACATCGCCGCCGACCGGGAACTGGCTGACGCCCTCAACCCCGGCGAGGACGACCGCGCCACCGCCCGTGAGAGCTGGCAGGCCCGCTGGAGCGGACTGGTCAGTTGGTTCCTGCCCGACGGGGAACGCCCCGCCCAGGCCGAGCTGTTGCGCGCACGAGCCCGCGCCGCGATCCCCGCCCTGCTGCAGGCCATCGCGGAGGTCAACGACCGTCGCCTGTCACGCTCGGACCGGGCCGGTGACCTGCGCACCCTGGCCCGTTGGTTCGCCGCGTGCGACTCCGACGCCGACGCCAACCGGCTGTGGCGTGCCGCCTTCGCGCTCGCGCCAGCCCGCCACCTCACCGTCGATCAGGACACGCTGGCCGAGCGCGACCAGTCGCCCGTTCCGGCCGCGACCAGCTGGCTCGATGCCCCACCGGTGCGCATCAGCCCGCGGCTACGCCGGACCGGTCGTACCACCCGCCGCGGCCGGGTCAACGACATCATCGACCGCACCCGCGACAAGGAACTCCTCGCCCGCCTCGCCGCTGAGGAGGCCGCCCAGACCGCGGCCGCACGCCGTCAGCTGTGCACTGACGGACCCGTACGTCTGGCTGAGTTCGGCTCCCTCGACGCTGTCGCCTTCGAGCTGTTCCTCGATCTGCTGGGCGCCGCGCTGGCCGAGGCCGTCGACCGGCGCGGTCTGGCGATCGCGACCAGCGCCGACGGGTCCCTGGAGGTGGCTCTCGAACCGACCGGTGACGGAGTCTGGGCCGAGGTGCGGACCGGGACCGGCGTGCTGTCCGGCCCCGACCACTGGGTGGAGATCCGCGAGTCGTCCAGCGTGCGAGCGGCCTCATGACCGCCACCGGTGCGCCCGTCTCGGAGCTCCGCGAGCAGCTGGAGGCCGCCGAGCGTCACGAGTTCCGCGTGGCGCTACGCGCCCTGTTGATGCGGCCACTGATGCCCGCCACCGACGAGGCCTTCCCCGTCGTGCGTCGGCACGGCACGGCGCTGCGGGACTGGCTGTCCCGCGAGACCGGTTGGAGCCTGCAGGTCAGTCGTTCCCACGCCCGCCTGCGCAAGACCCGGCCCGGTTGACCGACACCACCCGCGGTGCCCGGGCGCGGTCCAACGACCCGCCCTTCTCGCGGCGTCGCTACGTCCTGCTGTGCCTCGCGCTGGCCGCCCTGGAGGCGGAGGAGCGCCAGACCGCACTGGGCCGTCTGGCGGAGCGGATCGTCGGCAGCGTCGCCGCGGACGAGCAGCTGGCCGCCGCTGGCGTGCGCTTCACTCTCGAGACCCGCGACGAGCGTCGGGACCTGGTCGCGGTCGCCCGGCTCCTGCTCGCGTTGCAGGTGCTACGCCGCGTCGACGGCGACGAGGCGGCCTACGTCACCGGCGCCGGCGATGCGCTGTACGCCGTGGACCGCACCGCGCTCGCCGCTGTGCTGGCCACCCGTCGCCCACCCACCACCATCGACGCGGACCACCTCGATGACCAGGTTGCCGCGATCAGCGAGGAGCCGGTTCCCGACACCCCGGACGGACGCAACCGGGCCATCCGGCAACGCCTCACGCGCCGGCTGCTGGACGATGCCGTCCTCGCCTACGACGAGCTCGACGAGGCCGAGCTTGCCTACCTCACCTCCCAACGGGCTCGCATCCTCGGCGCGATCTCCGAGGCCACCGGGCTGATCCCCGAGGTCCGCGCAGGGGGCATCGCGCTGCTCGATGACCGGGGCGAGCTCACTGATCTGCGCGTGCCCGAAGAGGGCACGGACGGCCACCTCGCCCTGCTGCTCGCCGACCACCTCGCCGAGGCACTGCGGGAACGGCCCGGTCGCCCGGTACCGGTCGCTCACCTGGAGGAACACACGATCGCGCTCGCGTCGCGGCACGCTGCCCACTGGCGCAAGGATGCTTCCGACCCGGCGAACGCCCCGACCCTGACCGCGGATGCCGTCGGTCGGCTGGCGGCGCTCGACCTCGTGGTGGTCACCGACGACGGTGTCGTGCCACGCCCGCCGATCGCCCGCTACGCCCTCGACGAGCCCACCGTGCCGCCGAGTCTGCAACTGTTCGGCCAGGACACGCCGTGACCGAGACCCGTCCCGTTCCCTCTGTGGCTACCGCGGTGCGTCCGCGCCTCCCCGCGCCGGCACGTACCCGCTGGCAACCCCTTCGGATCGGTCTGGTCAACCTCTACCGCTTCGACGACGAGACCTTCACCTTCGAGGACGGGCGGCTCCTGCTCCGGGGCAACAACGGCACCGGGAAGTCCCGCGTCCTGGCGCTGACCGTGCCGTTCCTCTTCGACGGGCAGATGGAGCCCCACCGCGTCGAGCCCGACGGCGACACCGCCAAACGCATGGAGTGGAACCTGCTGCTGGGCAAGCACGACGACAGGCTCGGGTACGCCTGGCTGGAGCTCGGCCGCCGCGAGGACCCGACCGATGCCGACGACAACCTCAACAGCGGCGGCGAGGTGGTGGGGGAGCGCTACCTCACCATCGGCTGCGGCATGCGCGCCACGGCCGGGAAGGGTGCCCCGCGCCGCTGGTTCTTCGTCACCGACCAGCGGATCGGCCAGGACCTCTCCCTGATCGCTGAGGCCGGACATGCGCTGACCCGGGACCGGCTGATCGAGGCGATCGGTGATCACGGCCAGGTTCTGGACACCGCGACCGACTACCGCCGTGTCCTGGACCGCGAGCTGTTCGGCCTCGGCGAGCACCGCTACGAGGCGCTCGTTGATCTGCTGGTGCAGCTACGGCGCCCGCAGCTGTCGCGTCAGCTGGATGAGTCGTTGCTGTCTGAAGCGCTGTCGGAGGCGCTGCCACCGCTGCCGCCAGCTGTGATTGCCGACGTTGCCGACGCGTTCCGGGCGCTCGACGACGACCGCGACCAGCTCGAGGGCTACCAAGCTGCGCTCGGCGCGACGGAGAGGTTCCTGGCCACCTACCGCGGCTACGGGCAGGTCGCTGTCCGCCGACGTGCGACCGCGGTCACCCGGGCCAACTCCCGCTATGAGCGGCTGCGCGGAGACCACCGGGACGCCGAACGTCGTCGCGACGAGGCCGATGCAGAGGTCGCACGCCTCGAGGCACGCCGTGATGAGCTGGCCGCCGCCGAGCGGGCTGCGGGCGTCGAGGTCCACACGCTCGAGGCGTCCGAGGAGATGGAGGCGGTCCGCGAGCTCGACGCCGCCCGGTCACGCGCTGCGGAGCTCGCCGACGCCGCGCAGGACCGCGCCAACGACCTCGACCGCGCTCACGAGGATGCGGACCGCTGGACAGTGGAACACGAGCAGGCCCAGCGTCGAGCGTCCGCCTCCCGCACCGACGTGACCGCGCTCGCAGACTCGGCAGGTGCTTTCGCGGAAGCGGCCGGCCTGGCCGACATCCACCGGCGGGGCACGACCAAGCTCGAGCTACCCGATGCGCGTGACGAGCAAGCGGTCGCGGCCACCCGGCGCCAGCTGGAGGAGTCCATCACGAGCACCCGCCGGGCTGCCGAGCACGTCATCGCCATGGACCGGCAAGTCCAGCACGTGGCCGGGGAGCTGACGACGGCGCGCAGCCGTCTCGATGAACGTTCCAGCCAGCTCGATCACGCACGTGACGTGGCCGAAGCCGTCGCAGCCGCGCTGGCCGAGGCGCGGGCAGAGCTGACGGCTGCCCTCCACCGCTGGGCCAGCGCGGGGATGTGGGCGTACCGGCCCAGGGTGGCCTCACCTGAGGCGATGATCGTCTTGAGCGCTTTGGTGCGTGTGGCGGCGTCCTTCTTGGCGGGGTTGGGCACGGTGCGAACCGGGTCGTCGTCGACGATCGTGTAGGTGTCGAGCGCGTCGAGTCCGAATCGCGACCGTAGGTAGCGAAAGAACTTCTCCTGGCGCCACCGGTTGAACATCGCTCAGGCCAGCCAGCCCGGCTCGTCGGTGCGGGTGGCGACGATCGTGGTCTGGTGACCGTTGTCGCACAGGCGGGTGATCTGTCGGCAGGCGCGGTAGTTGCGACCGGCGTCGTAGGTGTGACGCGCACGGGGTGGAAGCCTTCGGGCCGTCAGCTTCCACACCGAGACCCGAGGTCCACACCCATGCGCGTCACGACTGTATTCAACCGTCTCTTGAAGCTCGATGGGGT
>SLHP01000108.1 GCA_007136095.1 Nitriliruptoraceae bacterium | reverse complement strand
GTCATCGGCGCAGGTCCGGCAGCCGCTGTGTCATCCGGTCCGCCTCCAGCCGTGCGGGTCGTGGTCCGCTCAGGACGGCGGCGTGCAGGACTCGGCCGTCGGTGCGTGCGCCCACGCGAGCGAGTCGACGTACAACGACACGATCCCGCTTTCACCGGGCTCGAAGACCAGCGATCCCTCGTCTGGGATCCCGGCGATCTCCTCTCGGTCACCTCCGTCCACCGAGAACTCGACGGTCGCTGCCCCCGAGCCTCGCCCGGCGATGTCGATGACCTGCATGGTCGTCTCGCCGCAGACCGGTGTCATCAGGTAGTTCGGTGGGCGGGTGTTCTCGGCGAACCGCTGGAACATGGTGGCCAGCTGTCCCCTTGTGACGCTCTCGTTCGGACCGAACGTGCCGTCCTCCCGGCCCTGGATGACGTCCCGCAGCAGGGCCCACTCGATGCCCTCGGCATGGGTGCTGTCATCGGGGACATCCGGGAAGAAGCTGCCCGCTACCGCGGTGGTCGCGATACCCGCGAAGAAGGCGGCAACGATGGCGATGGTCAGGGTTCGGCGCATGATCCCTCCGCAAGGTCGGTGGCCGCTGCTGCCTGCCGGATGGCACGCCACGCGCAGCCGGCGCGACCTTCGCACGTGCGCCACAACCCGGTCAAGGACCTCTCCCGACCTGAGCGCCGGAACGCGCGTGGGCGCGTGTTCGGGGCGTGCGGCCGTCCGGGCACCGGTCGTGGTGGCGGCTCGCTCGCTACGTTCCCGCCAGGTGCGTGCGTGTTCGCGTCCGCGCCGCCCGACGCCGCCTCGAGGTGCCTGTGAAGCGACCGTTGCCCGCTGCCCGTTCCATCGTCGTGACCTGCCTGGTGGCGCTCGTCAGCGTGATCGCGATCCCCGCCGGCGCGCAGACCGCGCAGACCGCGCAGACGGCCGCCGCACAGCAGGCGCGTGACGCCTGTCCCGCCGGTGGCGTCCCGGCGACGGCATTCTCCGACACGGTCCGCTCGCCGCACCGGGCCGCGATCGACTGCGCAGCCTGGTGGGGGATCACCTCGGGACGGACCGCGACCAGCTTCGGCCCGGCCGACGAGATCCGGCGTGGGCAGGCTGCGGCGATGATCGCCCGTCTGCTCAACGCGGCCGGTGCCGATGTCGAGGAGGTCGCGCCTGCCGGGTTCGCCGATACCGCCGGCCACATCTTCGAACACGACATCGATGCGCTGGCGTCACTCGGGATCGTCACCGGCGTGACTGAGACCCGATTCGCGCCCGACCAGCCCATCGACCGGGCGCAGATGGCGTCGATCATCGCGCGGATGTTCGACCTCGGCATCGGCAGCCCGCTGCCCCCGGGCCTTACGAGCTTCGACGACGTCCCGGCGAACAACGTCCACGCCGCCGCGATCAGCAGCCTCGCCGATGCCGGGATCACCGCCGGGACGACCGCGACCCGCTACGAACCCCGCTCACCGGTCGTCCGCGGACAGATGGCGACCTTCCTCATGCGGGCTACCTCGAGGTTGGTGGGTCAGGGTGAGGTCTCGCTGCCGGAGGCCACCCCCGCGGCGGACGATCCGTACAACTCCCGGACGCGCGGCGCTTGGGTCCATCTGTTCGACGGGTCGTTGAAGAACCGCACCAGCATCGACGCCCTGGTCAACGAGCTCGCGTTGGCGGACGCGAACACCATCATCGCGCAGGTCGCCCGGCGTCACGACGCCTACTACGACTCGGACGTCCTGCCACGCACCCCGGACCCGAGCGTCGCGACGGACTTCGATGTGCTGGCGGAACTGCTCGACGCGGCGCACGCGCGGGGGATGGAGGTGCACGCGTGGATCTCGGTCGCGCCGACGTACCACGGCGTCTACGACGACCTACCGAATCCACCCGGCTGGGTCGCCTCGACGCATGGCAGCGGTGACGACATCCCGGACGACCAACGCTGGGTGACCAAGACCCGTGATGGGGACTGGTCCACCTACCTCGACCCGGGCGTGCCCGCGGTCCAGGACCACGTGGCTGCGATCGTCGGTGAGCTCGCGGAGCGTTACGACGTCGACGGGATCCACCTCGATTACGTGCGCTACCAGTCGAACCGGCACGGGTACCACCCGATCGCCGTGGAGCGCTTCCAGGAGCGAGAGGCCCGCACCGACGTGCCGGAGCCGACCGATCCAAGGTGGGCGTGGTGGCGCCGCCAGCAGACTCGAGAGGTGATGCGTCGTGCCGGTGAAGCCATCGCAGCCTCCGGGAACGAGGTCGAGCTCTCGGCGGCAGTCATCACCTGGGGCGACGGTCCGGAGAGCCTTGACCAGGCCGCCTTCCGCGGCACGATGCCCTTCTGGCGAACCCTGCAGGACTGGGACGGGTGGCTGCGTGACGGGCTGGTCGACACCGTGTTCCCGATGAACTACTACCGGGATCACGACACGACGCAGCGCCGACAGTTCGCACGCTGGCTGCAGTACGAGCAGTACCTCCGAGGCGAGGTTGAGGGACGCATCGTGCCGGGACCAGCCGGGTACCTCAACCACCCGACGGCCGCCTACGACCAGGCGCAGACGGCCATGCGGATGGGCGACGGCGCGATGATCTACTCGTTCCAGCAGCCGACCGAGGACGGTTCCCGCGACATCTGGCGGCAGCTCGGCGAGACCCGCTGGGGCTACGCACCGGTGCGCTGATGCCTGGGCTGAGGTTCGACGGAACGGATCGACCCCGATCAGAGCGACGATGACCGCGCCGCAGAACCTGCCAGCCGGGAGTTCGGTGCAGCTCGGCCTGCCGAGCTTCCCGCCCGCCTTCGACTTCGTGGGCCGGCTGCGGCGGGCGGTGGCCGCCGACCCGGCGGTCGCAGCTGCCTATGTGATCTCGATCGCAGTGCAGGAGCCGGATTCCGACGGCTTCGCGCCGCCGACGGACCTCATCGGGCTGGACCTGATCGGTGCGTCGACCGCCCCCGAGCCGGTGATCCAGCGCATCGGCGGCGCTGTCGCCGACGTCGCTCCACCGGGCGCCGAGCTGTCAGTCGCGGTGCTCTCCGCATCGGCGTGCTGGACCGCGTTGCGTGCGGTCGCGCCCGTCGGCGCCGGCGGCGAGGTGGAGATCCTCGCTGCTGGGTGTGCGACCGATCCCTCGGTGGTCCCGCGCTTCGTCGACGCGCTGTTGGCCGCGACGGTGTTCCTGCCGGCGGTGGGGGAGCCGGGCGACGACTCGGCCGAGCCGGCCGCGCCACGCGTGGTCGAACCCGGCGACCGGGTCGAGTATCCGGTGATCAGCGTCGACGGGCGGGACACGATCGCCGTCTTCAGTTCGTGGTGGGCGCTGCTGCACGCTGATCCGCCCTACACCGAGCAGTTGGAGGTTCCGGCCAGCCAGTTGCTCGCGAACTGGCCCGACGGTGTCGCGCTGGCACTCGACCTCGGCACGCAGCATGCGTTGCAGATCCCCGCGGCCGATGCCGAGCGCCTGCGCGAGACGCTGGGCGACGGTTGAACCGGTTGTCTGCGTTCACCTGTTCGCGACGTGCCGACCCTCGGTGCGGGTCGCTACGCTGCGCCCGCCCCGGCGGGGTGGCCAAGTGGTAAGGCAGAGGACTGCAAATCCTTTATCACGGGTTCGATTCCCGTCCCCGCCTCTGCACCGAGACCGCCCCTGACCAGCACGAACGTGGTCAGGGGCGGTCGTCGTTCCCGGCTGCGAGAGCACCCTTGCCAACATGAGGTCCGGGGCTGGGGCTCGGACAGGTTCCCGGGCTGGGTGGTCAGCCAGTGTCCGAGCGTGTCCACCGCTCGCCTTGCTCGGCGGCTGTTGGGCTTCCGGTGCGGCATACTTGTCCCATGACACCGCTCCCGCCGCACGGTGAGGTCAGGCGCGCACTCAGGCCGCCTGTGCTTCCCGACGATGTCGATGATCCCGGCGTCGAGAAGGCCACGGGCATGGTCACGCTGCCAGCGAGGGTCCGGTGGAGTTCGCCGACCCGCCAGTACGACCTGGAAGATCGTGGTCAGCGCGCTCGGGTCTACGAGCAGGTGCTGGTCGAGGGAACCGCTGACGACGTTCGCCGGTTCATCGATGTCGACGAGTTGGTCGCGCTGTGGGACGAGCTGTACCTGCCCGACCACGTGCGTCGCGCGTGGGCTGCGTGGTTGGCTCGGCACCGTGGTGTGCAGCTTTCGTGCTGAGCCCGCTGCAGCGGCACATCCTGGGCGTGGTCGGGGAGTTGCCTGAGGCGTCCCGGTTCGCGCTGGCAGGCGGCGCGGCGCTGATCCTGCGAGGCACGGTGGAGCGGGGCACCAACGACCTCGATCTCTTCATCGGTGCCCGTGAGATGGCGCCTGGGGCGATCCTCCGCGTCGTGGAGGCAACCGAGACGGCACTCGCAGCGGCCGGGATGACTGTCACCCGCGACGCGATGTCGGAGACCTTCGCGCGCCTGACCGTGGCTGGTCGCGACGAAGGGTGCCGGATCGACTTCGCTGCGGATGTCCGTATCCGTGAGCCGGACACCGAAGGATCGACGGCCATCGTCTCGCTGGAAGAGTTGGCGGCCGACAAGGTCCTGGCACTGTTCGGACGCGCGGCTGCGCGCGACTTCCAGGACGTCGCGGAGCTTCGACGGCATTTCAGCTGGGAGGAACTGTTCGCACTGGCGACCGAGAAGGACGCCGGGTTCAGTCGCGAGCGCTTCCTTGAGGCCGTTGCCGCCTTCGATCGCCTTGATCGCGACGAGTTCGAACTGTCGGCTACTGACTATCGCCAGTTGCGTGACGAGGTCCACAGCTGGCCGTTGCAGATCGGTCATCGCCGAGGTCCCCGACGAGGACGCTGACCCCGACCAGCCCGACGGAGTCGTCTCCTGCCGCCGCGCCGACTCGACGAAGCCGGCGCGTGGCGGCTGCCGCGGCGCGAACGTTCGGTGCCGTCACGATGTCTCGGCTTCGCCGGCGATGAGCCGGCCGAACGCGTCCGCGGCCTCGCGTTGCTGGGCGTCGTCGGGGTGTGTGTACATGTCGTAGGTCACGCTGATGCGCGCGTGGCCGAGCCGCTTGCTCACGACCTCGATCGGAACCCCGGCGGCGAAACTGGTAATGAGCAATGTAGGAAGTTGCTGAGTAGGTCCCCGGCGGGGTCCCGGTCCTGAGCCATTCCGGCGGGTTGGTGAGGGTCTCGGTGGCGAGGGCGGCGGCGTAGCGTGACCAGTCGCCTCCGGCGTTGTTGACCCAGCGGACTGCGGTGCCTGGGGTGAGGTGGAGCAGGTCGGCGAGCACGGCGGCGGGCAGGTGGGCGGCGAGGTGGATGAGCGCGGCACGACGGCCGGCGCGGGCGTCGATGCCGAGCTTGCCGAGCCGGGCGCCGAGGCGGGAGGGGGTCAGTGGTCGGCCGGGCTGGCCGCCGGGGAACAGCCATGGGCTGGGGTTGGGGGCCCGCTGGCCGACGTAGGCGCGTGGGGTGTCGATGAGCGTGCCGATGAGGTGGGCCAACGGTTCGGGTAGGACGATGTCGTGGTTGCCGAAGCGGATCGTGGCGAGGTGGCCGGTGTCGTCGCGGCCGATCTGGTCGAGGGTGATGGCGGTGATCCGCGAGAGCGGTTGGGCGTAGGCGAGCAGCAGGCTGCCCGCGACACGGTCGGTGAG
>SLHP01000044.1 GCA_007136095.1 Nitriliruptoraceae bacterium | reverse complement strand
TACACCCACCCCGGCTACACCCCGGAGAGCGTGGCGACGCAGGCCCGACTGGACGAACTGTCCGGGCAACGGCGCACGTTCTACGCTGGCGCCTATCATCGCAACGGTTTCCACGAGGACGGGTTGTGGTCAGCAGTGCGAGCGGTCAGCCATCTGGGGATCCGGTGGCCGGTGTGACGGCGTCGGCCCTGTACGTCGGCTCCGTCCGGCATCGACGCCATCGACCCGCCGCCAACGCCTTCCGGTACCGCACCTACCACGCGCTGATCGACCTCGACGACCTGCCACGACTCGACCGGCAGGTGCGCGGTTTCGGTTACCGCCGGCCTGCGGTCGTCGGCTACCACGATGTGGACCACTTCGGCTCGAAGGATCTGCCGAGCCGTGAGAAGCTCCGGCGGTGGCTGGCCATCCAGGGTGTTGCCCTCCCGGCGGGGCCGGTTCGTGTGCTGACCAACCTGCGCATCCTCGGGCACGTGTTCAACCCGGTGAGCTGGTGGTTCTGCCACCATCCGGACGGATCGCTGGCCCTGGTCGTCGCGGAGGTGAACAACACCTTCGGCGAGTCCTACCCCTACCTGCTGGACGACCTGCGGGTCGGCAGCGGTGGTCGTGTCCACGCCCATGCCGACAAGGCCTTCCACGTGTCACCGTTCATGGAGATCGAGGGGTTGTCCTACGACTTCACGTTCGTGGTGCAGCCGCAACGGATCACCGTCCAGATGGATGTGCACGATGGCGAGGGTCGCCTGTTCGATGCGACACAGGACGGGCACCGTCGGCCGTTCACGGGCCGCGAACTCGCGCGCACGCTGCTCACCCACCCGTTGATGACGCTGCGGACCGTCCTGCTGATCCACCTGCAGGCTGTCCGGCTGTGGCGCAAGCGTGTGCCGTTCGTGCCCAGGCCACCCGCTCCCGACAACGCCTACGGGCAACTCGACGGGCCGGCACCCCGCCTCTCCGCGCTGACGCCCAACCGGTCATCCGCCGTGGCCGAACGAGCCGGTGAGACCAGACCCACCCGCTCCCGATCCCTGCGAAAGCTCGCCTCGTGACGATCTCCGTGCCGCCGACACCCGGCCCGACCTCACCGTCCACACCGTCCGCGCTGGCCGCACGGCCCACGACCGCCGCTGAGCGCCGCGCACTGGCGACCACGACCAGCATGCTGTCGCAGCTGCAGGTCGGTGCCCTCGAGGTGACGCTGCCAGACGAGCGCACGCGGGTCTTCGGCGATGTGCAGAGCCCCCTGCGGTCGACCATCGAGGTCCACGACTGGCGGTTCCTCACCCGGTTGTTGCACGGCGCATCGGTCGGTGTCGGCGAGTCGTACATGGCCGGCGAGTGGACCTCGGACGACCTGGTGTCCCTCATCCGGATCATGATCGCCAACCGGCGTGCACTGCGACGCATCACCCCCGCCGCCCTGCTGAACATCGCCGGTGACAAGATCATCCACTCGGTCCGGGCCAATCGACTCGGCCAGTCCAAGCGCAACATCTCCAAGCATTACGACCTGTCGAACGAGCTCTACTCGCTGTTCCTCGACGACACGATGACCTACTCCGCAGCCTTCTTCGACGAGCCCACCGTGACGCTCGAGGAGGCCCAGGAAGCCAAGTACCGCCGCCTGGCCGAGCGCATCCGGATCGATGACAGCTGTCACGTGCTGGAGATCGGCTGTGGTTGGGGTGGGTTCGCGGTGTTCGCCGCCCGAACCTACGGCTGCCGGGTGACCGGCATCACCCTCTCGGAGGAACAGGCCGCGTACGCCCGCGAGCGCATCGTCCGGGAAGGGGTCGCGGACCTGGTCGAGATCCGCGTGGTCGACTACCGCGAGGTGCCCGGCAGCTTCGACCGCATCGTGTCGATCGAGATGCTGGAGGCGGTCGGACACCGCTACCTCGCCACCTACTTCGAGACGGTCGATCGTCTGCTCGCTCCCGACGGACTGGCGGCCGTGCAGGTCATCACCATCCCCGAGCAGCGCTACGACAACTACCGCCGTCGCCCGGACTTCATCCAGCGCTACATCTTCCCCGGCGGGCACCTCCCGTCGCTCGAGGCGCTGAGCGGGACGATGGGGTCGTCGTCGGAGCTGTTCATCGACTCGGTCGAGAACATCGGCATGCACTACGCGGAGACGCTGCACCGTTGGCGTGTCCGGTTCCTCGCCAACGCCGATCAGGTCCGCTCCCTCGGGTTCGACGACGCCTTCATCCGGATGTGGGACTTCTACCTCGCGTACTGCGAGGGTGCGTTCCTGGCCCGCTACATCAACGACCTGCAGGTGGTGCTGACCCGCCCCATGAACGGCACCCTCGGTACCCACCCCTACGGTCATCGCCTGGTGCCCGTGCGGGAGGCCGATCTGCCGCCGCGTCGGGGCCGGCTCCAGCCCGTCGACGACGAGGTCGTCGCATGAGATCTGCCCGGCCGGCGATCGGGGCGCGGGCCGTCGACGCGGTCGTCGACCTCGGTGTGTTGCCCGACCCCGTCCTCCGGGGTGCGATCCGGCTGCTGCTGTGGCTCCGGCTGCGCTCGATCCGCCGTGGTGGCGTGGAAGCGCAGGCCGAGCGCAAGCGGGCGCTCATCGCGTCGCTGCGGACCTCGCCGGTCGCGGTCGACACCGACCAGGCCAACGAGCAGCACTACGAGGTCCCGACCGAGCTGTTCGAACTGATGTTGGGGCCGCACCTGAAGTACTCGAGTGCGTGGTTCCCGATCGGCGTCACCGAGCTGCAGCACGCCGAGGAGTCCATGCTGCGGCTCACCTGCGAGCGGGCTGAACTCGCGGACGGACAGGACATCCTGGAGCTCGGATGCGGCTGGGGGTCGTTGACTCTGTGGATGGCGGAGCACTACCCGCAGGCCCGGATCACGGCCGTCTCCAACTCCGCGACCCAACGTGCCCACATCGAACGCGAAGCGCGCGCACGCGACCTCGCCAACGTCACGGTCCTGACCTGTGACGTCAACCGCCTCGGTGTCGACGCGTTCACCGACGTCGTCGTCCCGGAGGCGTTCGACCGTGTGGTCTCGATCGAGATGTTCGAGCACGTGCGCAACCACGCGACCCTCTCGGAGCGGATCGCGTCCTGGCTGCGGCCGGGGGGCAAGCTCTTCGTGCACGTCTTCGCCCACCGGTCCGATGCCTACGCCTTCGAGGTCGGCTCGGCGACCGACTGGATGGCACGACACTTCTTCACCGGTGGGCTGATGCCGTCCGACGACCTCTTGCTCATGACGGTGCGTGGCCTGCGGGTCGAGGACCACTGGGTCGTGTCCGGCACCCACTACGCCCGCACCCTGGGTGCGTGGCTCGAACGGCTCGACCGGCACCGCGATGCGATCCTGGCCCGGTTCGGCGAGGATCACGGCCTCCGGGGCGCACGAGCCCAGCTGCGACGCTGGCGGGTCTTCACGATCGCCTGCGAGGAACTCTTCGCGTTCCGGAACGGCAACGAGTGGCACGTCTCGCACTACCGGTTCGCACGTGACCCGGAGCGGACACCACGAGGAACAGGGCGACCATGACCGATGACCTGCTCGAAGATGCGGAGCGCCGGTTCGAGGATGCGTGCCGAGCCGCGCACCTGTCCGAGGACACCAAGGAGCGCATGCGACGCCCCGAAACGTCACTGAAGGTCTCGATCCCCGTTCGGATGGACGATGGGACGCTCCAGACGTTCGCGGGGTACCGGGTCCGCTACGACAGCACCCGCGGACCGGCCAAGGGCGGGGTGCGGTTCCATCCGTCCGTCTCGGCTGCCGAGGTCACCACCCTGGCCTTCTGGATGACCTTCAAGACCGCGGTGATGGATCTGCCGTTCGGTGGTGGTAAGGGCGGCGTCGCGGTCGATCCGAAGCAGTTGAGCGCCGCCGAACTCGAACGTCTGGCGCGGGGGTACACCGCCGCCATCGCCGATGTGATCGGGCCGGATCTGGATGTCCCCGCACCCGACGTCGCCACCAACGAGATGGTGATGGGCTGGATGGCGCACGAGTACGCCAAGATCGAGCGCTCGCATCAACCGGCCGTCCTGACCGGCAAGCCGCTGGCGCTCGGAGGGATCCCGGGGCGCTCGACCGCGACGTCGGATGGTGCGTTCCACGTCATCAAGCAGTTGCAGGAGCGCGTCCTCTCGGGCATCGACTCGCCGACCGCGGCCATCCAGGGGTTCGGCAACGCCGGCGCGCAACTCGCGACCCTGCTGGACGATGCCGGCTGGCGCGTGATCGCGGTCGGTGATTCGGCGGTGACGATCCACGACGCGGACGGCCTGGACATCGATGTGGTGCGCAAGCACAAGGATGAGACCGGCAGCCTCGCCGACTGTCCCGTCGGTGAGGAGTTGGACCGGGATGCGGTGCTCACCGTCGAGGTCGATGCGCTCATCCCGGCCGCACTGGAGGGCGCGATCCACGCTGACAACGCAAGGGACATCCGCGCCAGGGTCATCTTCGAGGTCGCGAACGGGCCGGTGACGGCGGATGCGGACGGCCTGCTCGACGAGGCCGGTATCGAGATCGTCCCGGACATCCTCACCAACGCCGGCGGGGTCACGGTCAGCTGGTTCGAGTGGTGCCAGAACCGTCAGGGGGATCGGTGGACGCTCGAGACGGTCAAGCGCCGCCTCGAGGAGCGGATGGTCACCGAGACGACCTTTATCGCCGACCTGGCGTCCGACCGGGAGATCCCGTTGCGGACGGCGGCCTACGTCCACGCCCTCGAGCGACTCACGGCCGCGATCGACGCGACCGGGACCTCCGACACCTTCGGGGTCCAGGTCCGCTAGCTCACACCGGTTGCGTGGACCGCTGCTCGGTGTGCCCGGCCTGCCCGGTCTGCCCGGTCGAGCGTCGACGATGGTTGGTCCACAGCCAGGCGCCGTAGATGATCACGGCCAGGGCGGCGAACGAGTACCACTGCACGCCGTAGGACAGGTGGTTGGCCTCGTCGAGCTCCGGCCGGGGGATGGCGATCGGCAGCTCGCCCGGCACATCGGGCAGCGGTGGCTGCTGGGACTCCAGGCGAAGCACCATCGGGAACAGCGCGCCCTCGACCTGGCGGTCGAGGCGGGCGGTGTCGGTGTGGAAGACACGCTGCAGGGCCCCGGTGTCCGGATCCGACGCACCGAACGACGGTTGCTCGACCGGACGCTCCAGCACGCCGGTGACGGTGACCTCGCCGTCGGGCGGGAGCGCGTCGGTGACCGGTGGCTCGGAGAGCTGCGCCGGGACCCAGCCGCGGCGCACCAGCACGACGCCGCCATCGCTGAGCTCCAACGGAGTGAGCAGGTGGAACCCCTGCTGGTTCTGGTGCTGCCGGTTGCGCTGGAGGACCTCTTCGTCGGTCCGGTAGCTGCCCGTCACCTCGACGCGTCGGAACTCCAGCGCCGGCTCATCCACCGCATCACCGTCGGTTCCGGCCAGTTGTGCCAGGTCGGCGGGTGGCTGGTCCAGCCGCTCGGCCAGCAGGGCGTTGTTGGCCTGTACCTCAGCGAGCCGCCCGAACTGCCAGTTGCCGAGCGCGATGCACACGACGGCGACGGTCAGCACCAGCAGGTGCGTCAGGATCGCCGTGGGGCGCAGAAGGTCGCGAAGCATCGAGGTCGAGGGTACCCATGTACCCACGACCGAACGCCACCGGGAGCACCCCATGACCAGTCTGGCC
>SLHP01000149.1 GCA_007136095.1 Nitriliruptoraceae bacterium | reverse complement strand
GGGCAGGGACTGTGTGTGACGGACTGTTGACTGACCGAGCCCATCAGCAGACCGCGGAACCCGCCGAGTCCGCGGGCCCCGACCACGAGCAGATCCGCGCCCTCGGCGACCTGGGTCAGGACGCTGGCAGCGCCGCCGGCCTGCACGGTCTTGATGACCCGTACGTCCTCGCCGACTTCGACCTCGGCCAGGACCTCGTCCAGGATGGAGGTCGCCGCGACGCGCAGCTCCTCATCACTCGGCAGGGTCACGACCATCGGCAGGGCCGTCAGATCGGGGGTCGGATATGCGTGGACGACCTCCAGGTCCGCGTCCCGGAGACGTGCTTCCTCGACCGCCCACCGCAGGGCACGATGCGAGTCCTTCGATGCGTCGATCCCAACCACGATACGGCCCATGATGTGACCTCCTGCGTCCGGCCGCCGGCCAACCCGGCTGCTCGATCTGCTCCGATCATGCGGCGTGGATGCACCGTCCGCCAGTGCGGGACGACCCCATGCCGAGGGCCGATGGACCCGGACCGAGAACGTCCGGTGGCCGACGTCGCGCCGAGCCGTGGACCGGCACCTACGCTGCGACGACCTGACGCCAGCCACGGCGTCGCGGGCGAGGTGACCGATGCGCTACCCGACGCGGCTGTTGACGGATGACGAGCGGATCGTCGACCAGTTCCGTCCGCACTGGAAGGTCCTGCTCCCGGCGATCCTGTGGGCGATGGGCCTGGCCGCCCTCGTCGGCGTGTTGATCGCAGCCCTCGACCCGCCCTGGCGGTGGTACGCCGTCGGACTCGTCGCCATCATCTGGCTCGGGCTGGCGACCCGTCCGATCTTCGCGTGGTGGTTCACCAACTACGTCCTCACCACGGAACGGATCGTCGTTCGGCGCGGGATGATCGCCCGGACCGGGGTGGAGATCCCGCTGGAGAACGTCGCCAACGTGCTGTTCTCCCAGACCGTGCTGGAGCGTCTGCTCCGCTACGGCGACGTCGTCCTCGAGTCCGCCGGCAGTCAGGGGCGGAGCGAACTGCACGACATCCCCGACCCGGAGGGCTTCCAGTCCGAGGTCTACGCGGCCCGCGAGTTGCGGTCCGTGTCCATCAAGGGCGGGAGTGGCGCGGTCCGCGACATCGTGTCGCAACTGGAATCCCTGGCGGACCTCCGCGAGCGTGGCCATCTCAACGACGACGAGTTCGCCGCCAGGAAGGCCTGGCTGCTCCGCGAAGCCGAGGGCGGCTGACCGGGTCGCACGGGTCGTGGATCGGGCAGGTCGGGCCGGCGGCGAAGGGCTCCGCACCGCCCCGCCGGTCGGCCCGCGGGAAACGGGACCTCCTGCCCTGACTGTGCTATCAACGGTGCTGCATGCTCGACGCGATCCCGTCAGAAAGAGGACACCATGCTGCCCACCGACCACGTCGGCGCCCTGATCGGTGACCCGGTCGCCACCATCCACCCCACGGCAACCCTGCGCGAGGCCGCCGAGGCGCTCGTGGCCGACGACGTCGGGCTGCTGGTCGTGGTCGACCCCGGTGGCGTCCGCGGCGTCATCTCCGAGCGCGACGTCATGCGCGCCGTGGCCGACCACCTGGACCTCGACAACGAACGCGTGCTGGACACGGCATCGACCGACGTCATCAGTGTGGAGGAGAACGACTCGATCCTGGAGGCCGCGCGGACGATGGCCGGCGCCGGCATCCGCCACCTGGCTGTCCGACGCCGGGGAGTGACCACCGGGATCGTGTCGATCCGGGACGTCCTCAGGATCCTGCTCGATCAGGACATCCCGATCCGGACGCCCTGACGCGACCGGCCACACGCGCGCGATCCGCTCAGCCCTCGATGACAGCGACCGCCGGGGCGCGTTCGTCCCTGACCTCGCGCCGGAGATCGACCCGGTCCCACAGCATCAGCAGGCTCGGGAGTACCAGGGCGGCCGCGACCAGTGAGTAGGCGATCGCGTAGGCGATGACGAAGCCCAACTGGGAGAAGGGCACCAGCGTCGAGGTGGTCAGGATCCCGAACCCGATGGCGGTCGTGAGCGCCGAGCCGACGAGCGCGCCACCCGTACGCGTCATGGTCCGGCGCATCGGCGTGTCCGGTCCGTCGGTCTGGCGTTCCTCGAGGAACCTCGAGGTCACATGGATCGTGAACGGCACCCCGATCCCGATCGACAACGCCGCGAGGGTGGCGGTCACGGGGTTCAGGGGGATTCCGGTCAGGGCCATCGTCCCGAACGTCAGCGCCAGGACCAGTCCGACGGGCAGCACCGTGATCACCCCCAGCATGGGCCGGCGGTTGGCGATGGTGAAGTGCAGCACGAGCAGGCCCATCGCCGCGCCCAGGGCGATCAACAGGGACACGATCTGCGAGTCCTCGATCTCGTCGCCCTGCCGGGCCTGGGCGATCTGCTGGGAGACCGGGACCGCCTCAACGCCGACGTCGGTGACTGGGGCAAACGCCGCCTGCAGGTCGCTCTCCAACTGCCCGGCGCCCGACTGCCCGACGTTGGTCCGTAGATCCGCCCGACCGATGAACCCGTCGCCGTCGCGGGCCAGCACGTCGGCGGCCGCCGGAACCTCGTCGAGCAGGAGCTCGTAGAGCGCCTCGACATCCGTCTCGTCCGCCACCGTCAGGTCGTCCCGCACACCGGCCTCGGCCAGCTGCGGGGCCAGATCGTCGTCCCCGAACGCCTCACCGAGCACAGCGGTGAGCACCGCGCCGTCCGCCTGACCGGAGATGGTCTGCACGCCGTCGACGTCGGCGGCCCGCTCCAGGGACTCGATCGTGGCATTGTGCCCTTCGGGGGTCGCGACGTCACCGGTGAGCAGGACCTGCGTCGACTCCTCGAACCCGCCGTTGAACGACTCCGAGAGGGTCTCGAACACCTCGAGGAGCGGTTCGTCCTGCGGCACGAAATCCGTCAGGTTGAACTCGCTGTCGAGTTGGGTGAACCCGTAGCCGCCGACCACCGTCAGGGCCACCGCGACAGCCAGGGTCGGGAAGGGCGCGCGCTCGGCCAGCCACGCCGTCCGCCCGGCGAGCTGTGGCAGCCCCCGCTTGGTCTGGCTGGCCAACGCCTGGCTGGGCAGGCGTCCGAGCCGCTCGGCCCTGCGGTCCAACATCAGCCGGATGGCCGGCAGGAAGGTCAGGGTCAGGACGAACGCCGCTGCGATCCCGCTGGCCGCCAGGACCCCCAGAGTGGCGAGGAACCCGACCGGGCTGGCGAGGTTGGTGAGGAACCCGATCGCCGTCGCCGCCGTGACCAGCAGCAGGGTGAACCCCGTCGTGCGGATCGAGGTCGTGAGTCCGGCCGCCGGATCGGCACCGCCACCCACCTCGGCCCGGTAGCGCGCGAGCAGGTGGATCGCGAAGTCGACGCCGAGTCCGACGATCAGGATCGGAACGATCTGGGTCTGCGGTGAGAAGTAGTCGATCAGGTCCGCGTAGTCCGGCCCGAGCAGCACCCCGATGCCCTGCATCCACACGACGGACATGATGATCACCGCGAGGGTCAGCGCGATGTCCGCGGCGGTCCGGCGTCCGATCCGCCGCCGCTGCCCGGCCTCCGGCCTGACCCAGTAGACGATCGCGAGCACGACCAGGATGATCAGCAGGGCGGTCCCGAACAGGCGCCCGATCTCCGGCCCGATGTCGCCCTCCGTGAGCAGGATGCCGAAGCTGAACGGATCGACCGTCAGGCTGTCCGCAACCTCGACGTCGTTGATGACCTGCGCCAGCTCTCGTTGCTGGGCGGTCGCCGCGTCATCGTCCAGACCGTCGGTGTCCTGGAACACCAGCAGCAGGCCGGCCGAGGGTGGATCGCCCTCCCCCAGCAGCGCGTCGAGCTGTCCGGCGACCTGGTCGGGCAGCATCTCTCCCGCCCGGTCCTTGAGGTCCCGGACCTGCTCGTCATCGAGGTCGTCGGGATCCAGGCCGGCCATCTGGACGCCCTGTTCCGCGCCGGCCAGGAACGAGGTGATCGCCGGCTGTTGCCCCCCGTCGATCAGCGTGTCGGCGACGTCGCTGGACTCGATGGCCTCGGTGATCGCCAACGTGGCTCGCAACGCATCGGCGGAGCGGATGTCGCCGTCGGCCTGCAGCACGACCTGCAGGACCGATTGGCGCTCGCCGAACGACTCGTCGAGCGTGTCCTGAGCGCGCGTCAGCTCGCTCTCGTCGACGGTCACGTCCTGTTCGTTGACCGCCTGGGTCGAGAACCCGGCGAACACGAGCGTGACGGCGATCGCCGCGACCAGGACGAGGACCGGACGACGCACGATCAGTGCAGCCAGGTTCCTGAAGAGCGTGGCCATGAGACGGTTCCCCCCGCGACGGTGACAACTGCTGGACGTGGATGCGTTCGGAAAGGGTTCGGAGCGCTTTACAGTCTGTATCGGTGGCGACGATCCGCAAGCTGGCGCGGCTCCGTACACAGGACGTGCCCACCGGGATCGACCCGACCGGCACCCCCGATCACCCGCGGGAGCGATCATGACCGCCAGCTGGGACCGCACGGTGGCGGATCACCGTGCCAGCACCCGCTCGCGGATCATCGCGGCGGCGATGGCCCACATGCTGGAACACGGGATGGCCGGCGCCAGCATGACCGCCATCGCCGAGTCGGCGGAGGTCTCGCGCCCGACCCTCTACAAGCACTTCCCCGACGTCGATCACATCATGGCCGCCGTGGTCGAGGAGGAGTTCGCCGCGTTCCGCGCCCGGGTCGACATCGAACTCGCGCCGGACTGGCCCGCCATCCGCAAGCTCGAAGCCCTGATCCGCCTGCACGTGCAGCAGTACGGCTCGGAACCCGATCGTCTCGGTGAGGGCAGTTTCGAAGCCGGCATCTCCCCGGTGGTTCGCGAAGCGGTCCAGCGACAACTCGCCGACCATCACGCCCGGATCGTGGCGATCCTGCAGGACGGCATCGCTGACGGTTCGTTCCGCGACGACCTCGACCCCGACCTGCACGCCGAACTGCTGCAGCACGTCCTCGGCGGCCTGCGGCACACCGTCCACCGCACGGATCGCAACCTCGAGGCCCTGGCCGACGACGTCAGTGCGCTCCTGCTCCGTGGGCTCGGCGGGTCCCGTGAACCCGGCGGGCTCCAGGACGGCGTCGGACAGTAGGCTCACCCGGCGACCGGTGGCCGCGACCCTCGTGGCCGGAGCGGGTCGGGCTCGGAGGCGCAACCGTGGCACGTCGTAACCCGAAGGTGCTGGGGATCATCCTCGCCGGCGGTGAGGGCAAGCGCCTGTGGCCCCTGACCCGGGATCGCGCCAAGCCCGCCGTGCCCTTCGGCGGCAATTACCGGTTGATCGACTTCGCGCTGTCCAACCTCGTCAACTCGGGCTACCTCAAGATCGTCGTGTTGACGCAGTACAAGAGCCACAGCCTGAACACCCACCTGTCCAAGACCTGGCGGATGTCCCCGCTGCTGGGCAACTACGTCGCGCCTGTCCCTGCCCAGATGCGCCTCGGGCGGGACTGGTTCGCCGGCTCGGCGGACGCGATCTTCCAGAACCTCAACCTCATCCGCGACGAGGAGCCCGACTACATCTGCGTGTTCGGGGCGGACAACCTCTACCGGATGGACGCGTCGCTGATGGTGCAGCGGCACATCGATTCCGGTGCCGCCGCCACGATCGCCGGGTTGCGCGTCCCGATCGAGCAGGCCACCCAGTTCGGCGTCATCGATGCCGGCGAGGACGGCCACATCCGATCGTTCCGCGAGAAGCCGACCGATGCCGCCGGGCTGCCCGATGATCCGTCGATGGTCTACGCATCGATGGGCAACTACGTGTTCACGACCGAGGCGCTGGTCGACGCGGTGGAGCGGGACGCCGTCAAGCAGGACAGCAGCCATGACATGGGCGGCGACATCATCACCGAGATGGTGGAGCGGGGCGAGGCCGGGGTCTACGACTTCACTCGCGACAACGACGTCCCGGGCGAGACCGAGCGCGACCATGGCTACTGGCGCGACGTCGGGACGCTCGATGCCTACTACGACGCCCACATGGACCTGATCTCGGTCCACCCGATCTTCAACCTCTACAACCTGCAGTGGCCGATCTACTCCTGGCACGACCCCCTGCCACCTGCCAAGTTCGTGTTCGACCAGGACGACCGGCGCGGGATCGCGATCGATTCGATGGTCTGCGCTGGCGTGGTCATATCCGGGGGGACGGTGCGCCGGTCGGTCATCTCTCCACGGGTCAACGTGCACAGCCGCGCGGTGGTCGAGGATGCGGTGCTCCTGCACGGTGTCGACATCGGCCGGGACGCCATCGTCCGCCGCGCCATCATCGACAAGAACGTCCACGTACCACCCGGCGCCAGGATCGGCGTGGACGAGGAAGCCGACCGGGCCCTCTACCACGTCTCCGACAACGGCATCGTCACGATCGGCAAGGCTGACGTCACCCGACCCGCCGGCACCGCCGTCGACGAGGAGGTCGACGCATGACCCGCCCCACGATCGGCCTGTTGACCAAGGAGTACCCGCCGGAGGTCTACGGCGGCGCCGGCGTCCACGTCGACGAACTCGCCCGTGGGCTGGCCGACCTCGTCGATCTGCAGGTCCACTGCTTCGGGGCGGAGCGCGACGACCCGCTCGTGGCACGGTCCTACGGGACGTGGGATGCGCTCGGTTCCGAGGCCCCCTACGCCGCCGCGTTGCAGACGGTCGCCACCGACCTGGCGATGGTGGGTGGGGTCGACGGGGTCGATCTGGTGCACAGCCACACCTGGTACGCCAACCTCGCCGGCCACCTGGCCAAGCTCGTCCATGACATCCCGCACGTGGTGACCACCCACAGCCTCGAACCGCTGCGCCCCTGGAAGCGCGAGCAGTTGGGTGGGGGCTACGCGCTGTCGAGCTTCTGCGAGCGGACCGCGCTGGAGGGCGCCGACGCCATCATCGCCGTGTCGGAGGGCATGAAGGCCGATGTGCTCGCGAGCTACCCGGCCGTCGATCCCGATCGGGTCCGCGTCGTGCACAACGGGGTCGATCCGGACGGCTGGCGGCCCGTCACCGACACGACCGCGGTCACCGACAACGGCATCGACCCGGATCGCCCGTACGCGGTCTTCGTCGGCCGGATCACCCGCCAGAAGGGTGTGGTCCACCTCCTCGACGCTGCTGAGCATCTGCCGGCCGGGACGCAACTGGTGCTGTGCGCCGGTGCGCCCGACACCCCACAGATCGCCGCCGAGTTCCGCAGCCGGGTCGAGGAGTTGCGCAGCGCACCCGTCGACATCGTGTGGGTCGAACGGATGCTGCCGCGCGAGGAGCTGATCCAGGTCCTGAGCCATGCTCGGACGTTCGTCTGTCCGTCGATCTACGAGCCGTTCGGGATCGTCAACCTCGAAGCCATGGCGTGCGGTATCCCCGTCGTCGCCTCCGCCGTCGGTGGGATCCCGGAGGTCGTGGTGCCGGGCGAGACCGGCTACCTCGTCGAGTTCGAACCCTCCGGTGGCGCGCTCGGCACGCCGGCCGATCCCGATCGCTTCGCCCGGGACCTGGCGGCCAGGGTCGTCGAGGTGCTGGAGGACCCGGCGGCTGCGGCGCGCATGGGCGCCGCCGGTCGGGCACGCGTCGAGGAACGGTTCGGCTGGCCCGCCATCGCGGCGCGGACCACCGAGGTCTACACCGACCTGCTCAGCTGAGCGCACGCACTCGCGGGGTTCGAGGACGCCCGGTGGAAGGCCCGGCCGCGCCGGCGGGTTGTCGAGGCTGACCCCGACCGGTCGGAATGCTGCCGTGCGCACCCAGGTGATCCACCACCTGGCGGTCGCCTGCACGCTCGCGCTCATCGCCGCGGCGTGCGCCGCCGGCGCTGAAGCACCGCGCGACACCGGGACGACCAGACCGGCCACGGGGACCATCGACGAACCGGTCCGTGCCGTGTCCGAGGGGTGCGATCCCGACGAGTTCCATTGGCGCCAGCGCGACTGCCGGCCCGCGGCGATGATCGATGTCGACGAGATCTTCTCCGGCGGTCCCCCACCGGACGGCATCCCCCCGATCGACGACCCCGTGTTCGAACCGATCGACGCGGCCGCCGAGTGGTTGCAGGACACCTCGCCGGTCCTGGTGGTCGAACTCGATGACGAGGTCCGGCTGTACCCGCTGGCGATCCTCACCTGGCACGAGATCGTCAACGACCGGCTCGGCGACGAACCGATCGCCGTGACCTACTGCCCGCTGTGCAACTCTGCGCTGGTCTTCTCCCGCACGGTCGACGGGCCCGACGGTCCGGAGGTCCTGGACTTCGGGACCAGCGGCCGGCTGTGGCGCTCCAACCTGGTGATGTGCGACCGGCAGCACCTCGGTCTGTGGACGCAGTTCACCGGGCAGGCGATCGTGGGTGACCGGTGGCTCGGCACGACCCTCGAACGGATACCGAGCTCCCTGCTCGGCTTCGGTGACGCCGCTTCCCTGGCGCCCGACGCCGAGGTCCTGTCCCGGGAGACGGGCCGGGTCTTCGACTACGGGCGCAACCCGTACGTCGCCTACGACGCCGAGGACAACTCGCCCCGATTCTTCCGTGAGGACGCCGATCCGACCCTGCCGGAGATGACCCGTATCGTCGGGCTCGGTGGGGAGACGGACGCGACCGCCATCACGCTCGACCACCTGCGGGAGGAGCGGGTCGTCGAGGTCGACCTCGATGGAGGCCAGGTCACGGTGTGGTGGGCGCCGGGGCAGGCCTCGGCCCTGGACACCGAACGCATCGACGAGGCCGCGGACGTCGGGCAGACGGTCGCATTCGACGCCACCCACGACGGCCGGACCCTCCGCTTCGAACCATCCGGCGACAACCGCTTCGTCGACGACGCGACCGGGTCCACCTGGGACCTGCGTGGTCGAGCCGTCGATGGACCGCTCGCCGGTGACCGCTTGAACGCCATCGCACGGGACGACACGTTCTGGTTCGTCTGGGCGGTCTACCGACCGACCTCCGAGCTGGTCGGTTCCGCCGCGGTCGGTCGCTGACCCACCCGCCCCGATCACGACCATCGTCCCTACCCGTCCATCACGTACCCCCGCATCGAGGTTCCATGCACCGCTCGCCCTGGTTGTTCCCGCTGATCGGCTGTCTGCTCCTCGCCGCCTGCTCCGGAGGGGGCGACGTCACCTCCGCACCGAGCGAGGTCGACGCCGACCTTCCCGATTCGTGGGAGACCGAGGCGATCGACGACGAGCAGGTCGGCAGCTACCTCGTCTCGGCACCGGCTGACGCCGCACGATGGGAGCCCGGCGGGGACCTGGCCGAGCTGACCGAGGCGACAGCCGGCACCGACTGGGGCGCCTTCTGGCTCCCGCAGCTGGAACAGGCCGCGTTGGACAGCAATATCCGACGGATCGTCACCGACACCTCTGCGATCGACGGTGAGGTGGTGTCGTGGCAGGTCAACGTCACCCCCCGGGGCGACGACGGGGAGTTCGACGACCCACGAACGCTCGCCGGCAACCTGGCCGACGGCCTGGCGTTCCAGGGACTGGAGATCGAGGACGCCGGCACCACCACCTGGGCGGACCAGACGATCGCCACGGTCAGCTTCCGGGTCCCCGAGGAGGTCTTCGGCGGTGACGCCCGCTTCGTCCGGCAGTGGTTCTTCCCGCGCACCGAGCCGGCGGCGCTGTGGTCGCTCAGCTGCGACGGTCCCAACGACCCGGGGGCCACCGAGGAGATCTGCGCTCACGCGCTCGACGGGTTCCGCCCCACCTCGGACGGCTGAGCCACCCGTGACCGCCGCCACCATCGGCCCACCTGCAGCCGTCGTCGGCCGCCGGGGCATGCCAGCCGGTCACCCGATGAGCGCTTCGATGAGCCGGGGTAGCGACCCGGCACGGTCGTCCGGCGGCGGCAGGCTGGTCGGCCAGGGCGCGCCACCCTCCCGCTCCACGAAGCCACCGACGAGACCCGCCGCCATCGCCCCGTGGACGTCCCACGGGTGCACGGCGACCATGGCGACCCGCTCGGCCGGCAGACCCAACCGTTCGACCGCCCAGCGGTACGGGGCGGGGGTGGGCTTCCAGGCTCCCGCTGCCTCGACGTCCCAGACCCCGTCGACGAAGACGTCGAGGTCGCAACGTTCCAGGAACGCCCGCGTGATCGCGGCGGTGCCGTTGGTCAGCGTGGCGATGCGGACGCCGGCGCTGCGCAGCCGTTCGAACGCGGGACCGACGTCGTCGTGTGGCGTCGTCTGCTCGAAGCCGGCAAGCACCCGGGCGATGGTGGCGTCATCCGCCGGCTGCCCGTCCCGACGCAGCTCGACGTCGAGGTGGTGTCGTGCCAGGTCGGGGAAGGCCACGAACCGACCGGCGGCGGCCGCGGCGATGCCGTCCACGAGGATCGCGCGGAACCAGGGCTCCAGACGGTCGGCCCCGAGCCCCGCCTCGACCATGCGGTCACGGACCGGCGCCAGGGAGAACAGCGTCTCGTTCACGTCGAAGACGACCGCCTGGATACCCACGCTCAGGACCTCGAGGTGGCGTCGGTCCCTCGGTCTGCGTCGCTGGCCTGCTGCACGCCGTCCGCCGGGACCTCGGGCCCGTCATCGTCACGAAGGGAACGCACGACCGCCGCGATGACGGCCGCCACGATCACCACGGCCAGACCGATCCCGATCGGCACCGCGGCACCCCCGAGCGTGTTGGTGAGCCTCGAGGACCACACCTCGACCGAGGTGATGAACCCGCCCTGCGCCGTGGCACCGCGGCTCAGTGTCGAGACCCAGAAGTAGACGATGTAGCCACCCGCCAGGACCAGGATCCCACCGGAGATGCGGTTGATGTGCTGCGCGGACCGTCGCAGCCACCCCACGATGGCCTGCTTCCCGAAGGCCAGGGCGAGCGTGACCACGATCAGCAGCATCGACATCCCGAGGCCGTAGATCAGGAACGTCGCGACCCCGGAGATGAACCCGAGTTGCGGGATGGTGCCCGCGACGACCACCAGGAACACCGGCAGGGTGCACGACAGCGATGCGATCGCGTAGGACACACCGAAGGTGTAGATCCCGCCGACACCGCGACCATCCTGCGATCGGTTGACCTTCGGCAGCGACGCCCTGAGCTCGTAGCCGAACAGCATCGCGACACCGAGGGCGGCAACCCCGACCCCGACGATCATCGCCAACCAGGGCATCGCGCCGATCACCGCCTGCACCCCCAGGGTGATCAGGACACCAGCCAGTCCGAAGACCGTCAGGAAGCCCGCCGAGACCACCGCACCGACCTTCAGCGCCCGCGCGATGTGATCCCCCCGGCCGAGTTCCCCGTCCTCCAGACCGACGAAGTAGGACAGGTAGGCCGGCAGCATCGCGAACCCGCACGGGTTGACGGTGGCCACCAGACCGGCGGTGAACGCCAGGGCGAAGGGGATCTCCATCGGCGGGTCAGCTCCTCACGGGCTCAGGTGTTCGTCGACCAGGTCGTCGAGTTGCTCGAGGGTCACCAGGCCGGAGTGACGGTGCACGATCGCGCCGTCCGCATCGACGAAGAAGGTCGTTGGCATGGAGAACACCTCGAAGTCGCGGAACAGCTCACCATCAGGGTCCTGACCCAGGTCGTAGGTGACGCCGGTCTGCTCGACGAGTTCCAGTGCGGTGTTCAGCTCATCCTGCGTGTTCAGGCCGACGAACGCGACCTCGCCGCCCCGTTGCTGGTGCACCGTCTCGAGGTCCGGCATCTCCGCGATGCACGGCGGACACCACGACGCCCAGAAGTTCACGACCATCGGGGTGCCTTCGTAGTCGGTCAGCGAGACCTGCTCGCCGTCGAAGTCCTCGAAGGTCCGGTCCGGGACCGGCGGACCGGCGAGCTCATCGTCGTCGGCCGCGCACGCGACCAGTACCAGCGCGAGCCCCATGATCAGGGCCACGACGCGGCGTGAGGGTCGGTCGATCGACACGACTACTCCTTGAACCTCGTGGTGGACCTTGGGTGGCGGATCGTCCCCGATGGGGGACGTCATGCTCGATAACCCCGACGGCCACCCGTACCTTCCCTCCCACCACCCCGGTCCTTCCCGCACCTGGCTCTGGAGTCGACATGCCCACCACCCGTGACCTGACGTTCGCTGGAAGCACCGGCGCGCAGCTGAGCGGTGTCCTGCACGCCCCAGAGGGTGACGCCCGCGGCAGCATCCTGCTCGCGCACTGCTTCACGTGCTCGAAGGACATCCACACCATGACCCGCCTGGCCGACGGGCTCGCCGAGAGTGGCTACGCGGCGCTGCGGTTCGATTTCACGGGTCTCGGGGACAGCGGGGGCGAGTTCACCGACTCGACCGTCTCCGCCAACGTGCGCGACCTGACCTCCGCCGCAACCGCCCTGCTGCGTGAGGGCTACGGACCGTGCGGCATGCTCGGCCACAGCCTCGGCGGTGCCGCGGTCCTGCTCGCCGCATCCAAGCTGCACACGGTGCGGTCCATCGCGGTGCTCGGAGCCCCCTCGACGGCGACACACGTCTCGCACCTCTTCGCCGACGTCGAGGAGGAGGTCCGCACTGACGGCGACGCCACTGCCTGCATCGCCGGCCGTGAGTTCCCGGTCTCCCGGGAGTTCCTCGATGACCTGAGCGCCCACGACAGCCAGCAGGCCATCGCCGAACTCGGCCGGCCCCTGCTGGTGATCCACGCCGTGGACGACGAGGTCGTGTCGGTCGATGAGGGTGAGGCGATCTTCGCCGCCGCCGCACAGCCCAAGAGCTTCGTGCCCCTGCTGGACACCGACCACCTGGTGACGAAGCGCGCCGCCGCCGAGCAGGTCCTGCGTCACGTGAAGGCCTGGTTCGACGCGACCCTCTGACCGGCATCCCGTCGGCGGCGAGTAGGGTCCGGGGTCCGGTCCAGGAGACGAACCCGTGAGCACGACAGACAACGTTGCCCTGCCCGTCGCCCCCGCCGACGGCAAGCTCGGCGTCGTGTGTGTCGGACTCGGCGCGGTCGCCACCACCTTCATCGCAGGCGTCGAGCTGATCCGCCGCGGGATGGCCGAGCCCATCGGCTCGCTGACCCAGATGGGCACGGTCCGGCTCGGCAAGCGCACGGACGACCGGTCGCCGGCGGTCACCGAGCTGGTCCCACTCGCCGGCTTGGACGACATCGTGTTCGGCGCCTGGGACCCGTACCCGGACGACGCGTACGTCTCCGCCCTGAACGCTGGCGTTCTTGATGCCGCCCGCCACCTCGAACCTATCGGCGACACCCTCCGCGCGATCCGGCCGATGCCGGCGGCGTTCGACCCCTCCTACGTCAAGAAGCTGGACGGCCCCAACGTCAAGCCCTCGAGGTCCAAACGGGAGCTGCTGGAGGGCATCCGGGACGATCTGCGGGCGTTCCGTGAGGAGCATGATGCCGATCGACTGGTCATGATCTGGTGCGCGTCGACCGAGATCTTCGTGGACCTCGGACCGGTGCACGCCGACATCGACGCGTTCAACGCGGCCATCGACGCCGATGACACCGACATCACACCGTCGATGCTCTACGCCTACGCGGCATTGCTGGAGGGCGTGCCGTTCGCCAACGGCGCACCCAACCTGACCGTGGACGTTCCCGCGCTCAGGGACTTTGCCAGCGCGAACGGCGTGCCGATCTGCGGCAAGGACTTCAAGACCGGCCAGACCCTGATCAAGACCGTGCTCGCACCGATGTTCAAGGCCCGCATGCTCGGGATGGCCGGGTGGTACTCGACCAACATCCTCGGCAACCGCGACGGCGAGGTCCTGGACGACCCGGAGTCGTTCCGGACCAAGGAGACCTCCAAGCTCGGGGTGCTCGACACGATCCTGCAACCCGACACCTACCCGACGCTGTACGGCGACATGCACCACGTCGTCCGGATCAACTACTACCCGCCCCGGGGGGACAACAAGGAGGGCTGGGACAACATCGACTTCTTCGGGTGGCTCGGCTACCCGATGCAGATGAAGGTCGACCTGTTGTGCCGCGACTCGATCTTGGCGGCACCGTTGGCGCTGGACCTGGCGCTGTTCCTCGACCTGGCGCAGCGGGCCGGGATGAGCGGCATCCAGGAGTGGCTCAGCTTCTACTTCAAGGCCCCGCAGGTCGCACCCGGGCTGTACGCAGAACACGACCTGTTCATCCAGCAGACCAAGCTCAAGAACACCCTGCGCTGGATCGCCGGTGAGGACCAGATCACCCACCTCGGCGTCGAGTACTACGCCGACGACTACCTCCCGGACGATTGAGCCGGACCTCGACCGTCCGGGCGGCCCGTCGAGGTCGAGATGGCTCTCGGGACCGACTAGCTTTGAGATGCCTCGACACCACGGCCTCGACCCACGGATGGCGACATGAAGATCACCTACACCTGGACCGACGAAGCGCCGGCACTGGCAACCGCTTCGTTCCTGCCGATCCTGGAGGCGTTCTCGACCGCCGTCGGCGTCGACGTCGAGATGCGTGACATCTCCCTGGCGGGACGCATCCTCGCGGTCTTCCCGGACCACCTCGACGAGGACCAGCGGGTCCCCGATGCCCTGACCGAGCTCGGCGAGATGGCCACGACCCCCGAGGCCAACATCGTCAAGCTGCCAAACATCAGCGCGTCGATCCCCCAGCTCAAGGCCGCCATCCGGGAGCTCCAGCAGGACGGGTACGCCGTCCCGGACTACCCCGAAGATCCCCAGACCGACGTGGAACGGGAGATCGCCGAGCGGTACGCCGCGGTCAAGGGCAGCGCCGTCAACCCCGTGCTGCGCGAAGGCAACTCGGACCGCAGGGCGCCGGCCGCCGTCAAGGAGTTCGCCCGCAAGTACCCGCACCGCATGGGTGACTGGTCGACGGACTCACGCTCGCACGTCGCCACGATGTCGGACGGTGACTTCCGCTCGACGGAACGGTCGGTGACCTTCGACGAGGCGGACGACGTGCGCATCGAACACGTCGGCACGGACGGCGAGGTGAACGTCCTCAAGGCCTCAACGTCGATCCAGGCCGGCGAGATCCTGGACGCGGCGGTCATGCGGCGGTCCGCGCTGGTGGGCTTCCTCGAGGAGCAGCGTGAGGACGCCAAGGCGCAGGGTGTGCTGTTCTCCCTGCACCTCAAGGCGACCATGATGAAGGTCTCCGACCCGATCATCTTCGGGCACGCGGTACGGACCTACTTCGCCGACGTGTTCGAGAAGCACGGCCAGACCTTCGCTGAGCTCGGCGTGAGCGCCAACGACGGGATGGCCAGCCTGCACACCGCGATCGAGGCGCTGCCCGACGACCAGCGGGAGCAGATCGAGGCCGATATCGCCGCGGCCTACGAGACCGGCCCGGACCTCGCGCAGGTGGACTCCAGCCGCGGGATCACCAACCTGCACGTGCCCAGCGACATCATCATCGACGCGTCCATGCCGGTCGTGGTCCGCGACAGCGGGCAGATGTGGAACAAGAACGACGAGCAGCAGGACACCAAGGCGATCATCCCGGACTCCAGCTACGCCGCGCTCTACGGCGAGACCCTGGACTTCTGCCGCGAACACGGCGCCTTCGACCCGACCACGATGGGAACCGTGCCCAACGTCGGGCTGATGGCGCAGAAGGCCGAGGAGTACGGATCCCACGACAAGACCTTCGAGGTCCCCACGGCCGGGACCGTGCGCGTCGTCGACGGCAGCGGCACCACGGTGCTGGAGCACGACGTCGAGGAAGGGGACATCTGGCGGGCCTGCCAGACCAAGGACGCCGCGATCCAGGACTGGGTGAAGCTCGCCGTCAACCGGGCGCGCGCCACGGGGTGGCCGGCCGTCTTCTGGTTGGACGAGACCCGCTCCCACGACGCCGCCGTCCTCGACAAGGTCCACCGCTACCTGCGGGATCACGACACGGACGGGTTGTCCTTCGAGTTCCTCCCGGTCGCCGAGGCGACCCGCCTCACCCTCGAGCGGACGAAGGCGGGCGAGAACACCATCTCGGTGACCGGCAACGTTCTGCGTGACTACCTCACCGATCTGTTCCCGATCCTGGAGATCGGGACCAGCGCCAAGATGCTGTCGATCGTGCCACTGATGAACGGTGGTGGCCTCTTCGAGACCGGTGCCGGCGGATCCGCCCCCAAGCACGTCCAGCAGTTCGTCAAGGAGAACCACCTGCGGTGGGACTCGCTCGGTGAGTTCCTCGCGCTGACGGCCTCCTTCGAACACCTGGCGCAGGCGGGCGACAACGCCGAGGCACGACTGTTGTCGACGACGTTGGACCGCGCGATCGCCACGTTCCTCGAGGAGGGCCGCTCGCCATCACGCAAGGTCGGTGAACTGGACAACCGGGGCAGCCACTTCTACCTCGCGCTGTACTGGGCGCGGACGTTGGCCGAGCAGACCGACGACGCCGACCTCGCTGAACGGTTCGCGCCGCTCGCCACCACCCTGTCCGAGCATGAGGAGGTCATCGTCGATGAGCTCCTCCGGGTGCAGGGACCGGCGGTGGACATCGGCGGGTACTACTGGCCGAAGCGCGAACTGGTGGACCGGGCGATGCGCCCCAGCGCCACGTTGAACCAGGCCCTGGCGGCCTTCGCCGGCTGACACGCCCTGGCCGTTGCGCGCGACCCACCGGCGTGGCGCATCGGCAGCTGACATCGCTTCTCCAGCTCGGCAGGACGAGGACTGCCTCCGTCCGGGGTGTCAGCGCGCTCCTGAGGGCGATCGATGCCTGTTCACTGAAGGTCTCGCCTCGGAGGCGGATCTCCCGTCCCCGCAGACGAAAGGCCCGGTCATGGGTATCGCTGTTCTCCTCCTGATCCTCGCCCTGGTTGTCGGTGGCGTCGGACTGTTCGTCGAGGCCCTTCGCTGGGTCCTGATCATCGCCCTCGTGTTGCTGATCGTCGGCGCCGTCACGGGATACCGCGGGCGAGGAGCTCGCGTCTAGCCACGCGCAGACCTGACCCACCACGTCCACGCGCCCTGGAAGGAGGTTCGCATGTACATCGGACTCCGCACGCTCGTTCTGATCATCATCCTGCTGTGACCCGCCCGGAGCCACCCGCCGCGCAGCCCGGCCGTCGCGCCCCGGGCCTGTCCCGTGGCGGGTCGTGCCAGGGCGCGCACACCGTTGCGTCCCCGCACGACCTCTGTTGGCTTGCACCACGTAGCGTTCAGACCTTGAGCGCCCGACCCTGTGGGGTCGCGGCCGTTCGGGGTCTTTCTTGTTTTCGCTCCCGTTCAACTGGGCCCCTCGCCGCCGTCGCGCTCGACGGCCCTATGTGGCGATATCGCCCAAGGGGGATCCATGAGGACGCTCACCACCTGTAACGACACCTACACCCGTGACGCCCAGGGCGTCTGGCGCTATCCCTGGGGACATCCGGTCCCGAGCGCCGTCGATCTGACGTTGGCCGATCTGATGGCCATCGACGCGACCGTCGGCTGCACCGAGGGGATCGAATCCCTGCGACCGTTGACCGTGGCCGAGCGTGAGTGGCTGGCTGGACGGTCGACCTCGATCGACCAGATCCTGGTCCGGAAGCGCCCGGGGGTCAGACCGCATGCCGGCGATCTCATCGTCGGGATGTCGGCGCCGGAACTGCATGCGATGACGATGCTGACCGTGGTCGACGTCGCGCAGGCGGCCGGTGGGTCGAAGTCGACGATCGACAGCTACCGCTATCGCGGCCTGCTTCCTGCGCCGCAGATCACCCGCGGTCGGACGCCGCTGTGGGCCCGGCCGATCGTGCGCCGCTGGCTCGCAGATCGACCGGGCGCCGGCTGGCGATCCGACATCTACGACGAGGCGACGGCGACCGCAACCGCGGACGACGCAGGGATCGTCGCACTCCCCGACCCCGTCTCCGCCGCGTGACCGGCATGGACATCCCGGGCCCCGGCAACGCAACTCCCACGCGACTGGCGGTCACGATCGCCGGGGTCTTCCTCGCCAGCATGATCGGCACGTTCGCGCTCTGGTCGACCGTGGAACCGGATTGCGCACGAGCCGAGATCGTCGCCTTCGAAGCCGCCTGTGCAGGCGCCACGACCGTCCGCTGACCCCGACACAACCCAACCGCAACACAAGGAGATATCCGATGAGTGACACTGACGACCCCGGCATGGGCGAGAAGCTCAAGGGCACCGCCAAGGAAGCTGCCGGCAAGGCGACCGGCAACGAGGACCTTGAACGCGAGGGCGAAGCACAGCAGAAGGGTCACGAGGGCGAACAGACCAAGCACCAGGACTGACGCCCACACCTGCGCAGCGCCCGACGGGAGATCCTTGCCGTCGGGCGCTGCTCGTTCTGTCCGATGCGTTGCAGTTGATACCCTAGGGGGGTATGGTTTGCGCTGCCGACTACCCTCGGCACCATCGGACAGAGCCGACGCACCGATCCCAGGATGTGAGCGACATGGTCACGGAGACACCCACCTCGAGGCAGCTCGATCTGCCCGTGCACGGCATGACCTGCGGATCGTGCTCCGCGCGTGTCGAGCGCACCCTGGCCAAACAGGAAGGGGTCGATGCCGTCGAGGTGAACCTCGCGACCGGCATCGCCCGGCTGCAGGTTGGCGATGCGGTGGACCTGCCACAACTGCGGGCCGCCGTCGAGAAGACCGGCTATGAGCTGGAACTCCCCGAGGGGACCGCCGACCCTGCCGAGGACGCGGAGGCTGAACACCACCTGCAGGTCGACGGGATGACCTGCGGGTCCTGCTCCGCACGGGTGCAACGCGCGCTGAACAAACAGCCCGACGTGGTGGACGCGGACGTGAACTTCGCCACTGGCCGCGCGACGGTGCGGACCCAGGGTGCGGCGGACACCGCTGCCTGGTCGAAAGCCATCGAGGCAGCGGGCTACACCGTCGTCGACGACGGGACCACAGCGACGCCCGGTGAGGCGTCGAGCACGAGCCGAAACACGGCAGACGACACCAAAGCCGGATCGAAGCGCCCCCGCTCGGACGCCGCGGACCGCGCCGAGCGGGCGCAGCGGGCCGAAGCGGAGCACCGCCGCCTGTGGGGCCGCCGGCTGCTGCTGGTCGCCGGGCCGGCGCTGTTCCTGCTGTCGACCATGCTCTATCACGACTTCGCGATGATGAACACACCGCTGCGGATCGCGATGTTCGTGGTCGCGACGCCGGTGCAGTTCTACATCGGGTGGCCGTTCCTGCGCGAAGCCGTGAAGCGCGCCCGCCACCTGACCGCCAACATGGACACGCTCATCGCCATGGGCACGATGGCGGCCTACCTGTACTCGACGTGGCAACTGGTGGTCGGCGGCCACGACCTGTACTACGAGGCACAGGTCGTGATCATCGCCTTCATCGTGCTCGGCCGCTACCTCGAAG
>SLHP01000213.1 GCA_007136095.1 Nitriliruptoraceae bacterium | reverse complement strand
CGGCACCGTGACCGTGCGACGTGGGAACCGCACCGCCACCAGCGACCCACCCCACCGACGAACACTCCACCCCGCATAGCCCGGCCGCCACGAGCAGCCGGGCCCCCACCCACGTCAACACACGGGGGTTCACCAGCGATCACCGGGCGATGCGATCCAGACCGAGCGCCGCGAAGCTGTGCCGGAGGTCGTCGTAGTCGACGTCGGTGATCGTCCCGAAAGCGGACAACTCGGCGTGAGCCATCACCGTGGAGAGATCGTCCGGGAGTTCAAGCAACGCCATCCGGATCCGATCGGAAACGCTCGCCGGAAGCCCAGACCGGGCAACCAGAGGTTGCACCGGATGGGGGCCGAGCTCGGCGATCGTGCAGAGCCGTCGCTCCAGAACCGGAGCCTCCCGACGACGACGGCGCCACACGTTCGAATCGATCGCCGCAGCATCGACCTCGCCGGCCACGAGGAGCTCGAGCGACCTCAGATGGGACCCCGATCGCACGAAGTCCACCCGGTCCACCTCCACATCGCGATCCAACATCGCCAGACGCAGGCTGTGGAATCCACTCAGGCTGACATCGTCGTTGTAGGCGACCCGGGCCCCGACGAGTTCGTCCAACGTCGCGGCACCATCGACCGGGGCCAGCACGTCACCGAAGTACACCGCCAGCCCCGCCGACCGCGGATCCGTCGGTAGCCACGCGGCACCGACCAGGCGGACGGGCGCGACGGGGCCGGCGGTCATCCACACGTAGGACGACGCACAGACGAAGGCAAGATCGACCTCGCCGGTACTGAACGGTTCCGGTTCGCCCGGTCGGGGTCCGGAACGGGTGGTGTCGAAGTCCACGTCGACGCCGACACCCAGGTGCTCGGCGAGGTACCGCCCAAGGGCCTCGAACAGCTCGGCTGGAAGGCTCGGGGCGAGGTAGCTCAGTAGGCGCAGCCTCATGCCATCACCCCGCATCGTGCGACATCGTCGATCGTGGTCCCCCTTGGCCAACGGTAGATGCTGCGGCCGACCTCAGCGATCATAAGGCCCGTACGGCATCCGGATGTCGCTCGGCATGCGACAGCCTGCGGATCGTCGACCAGCGGCCGGAGCGCTTCGCAGGACGCTCACGACCGGATCGTGATCGCCCAGCACCGCCGGCGCCAGGTGGCCGACCAACCCCCGACCGAGTCGCCGGTCGTAGCGCTGGGGCGGTCCCAGCCGGCGATGACCGAACGGGCTACCCGTCGCCCAGCCGCTCCTTCATGGAGGGCATGACCCCCAAGTTGGCGAAGTTCTGCCAGTGAATCCGGGCATACTCCTTGACCAGGGTCACCCGCCATGGCAAGGGCGACATCCAGACCCCCGGGAACCGATCGCGAGCATCTCGAGACAGCCGGCGGCGGGCGTGTGGGGTCCTATCGGGCCATGGTCGCACCCGGTCGACCGAAGTGCTCGCACGCAGACTGGAGGAACAGGTCATCGTCCGGGTTCCTGTGACCCTCCTGGATGAGGTTGTGATCCACATACTGGGCGGACAACTCGGTGCGCACCCGGTCGAGACCCATGGCCTCCAACTCGGGCACGGCGAGGGTGCCGGTAGCGTCCTGGGTCAGCGTCTGATCGATCCGGATGTCGGTCGGCGCGCACGGTGTCAGTTCATCCTCGACCAGGTGATCTGCAATGATCCTGCGCGCAACGTTCTGAGCGCCCATACCGGCCTCTCCACGCGCCGATGGTTGACCACTTTCAGCGTACGAGCAGGCGTCTCGACGTCCAGTCATGTCCGGGAACGCCCCGTGAGGCTCGGCGACGTCCCGCGAAGCTCAGTGCAGATCGTGGGCGAAGTGGTGGGACGTGATCCGGTAACCCGACGCGAGGTAGACCCGATGGGCGTCGTACCGCTGATGGCCGGAGTCCAGGTGCACCGCGTCGCAGCCCAGCCGACCAGCCTCGGCAGCGACCGCGTCCAGCAACCCCGCGCCGTAGCCGCGCCGCCGGAAGTCGGCACGCGTGGACAGGTCGTCGATGTAGAGGATGTCGCCCCAGGCGAGGTTCGCGATGAACCGGAACCCGGCGACCGCGGCCGCAGCCGTGTCGTCCGGGTCGAACGCCGCCAGCAGCCGATAGCCCTGGGGGCGCTGCACGGTGTCGACTCGCGCGACGAACCGGTCGACATCAACAGCGTAGCGGGGTCGCAACTCCGCAAAAGCCGCATGGGCGAGGTGGGTCTGGCCGACCGGTAGTTCACGGATGCCGGTCACGTTGCGCTCCTGACACTGGGTGGATGCCATCGACCAGCAAGTGGGCGATGCTGCGTGCCGCACCGAGCGCGACCCCGTCGCGACCGCGGGGTCCGACGACCTGCAGACCGATCGGTAGGCCGTTGGCGCCGTGGAGGCCCGGGACGGCGATGGCCGGTGTCCCGAGCAGCGTCCACATCCGGCACAGCAGTGGATCACCGGTCGTGTCGATCGGCGGCGCCTCCCCCAGCACGACGGGCGCCAACAGCACGTCGACGTGACCGAAGACCTCATCGAGTGCCAGGCGACCAGCAGCGGCGATGGCGATGGCCCGGTCGTAGTCGGAGCGCTGCGCGTCACCATCCTCCAACATGGCGAGCAGGCCCGGACTGAGCCGGTCACCGTGGGCGTCACGGACCCCTCGGAGCTGATCGGCGATCTCCACGGTCATGATGGTCCGCTGCGCGACGACGAGGTCACGCATCGCCTCCGGCAGTTCGACCTCGATGACCGGGAGGTCGTCAGCCAACCCATCGACCGCCGTCTCGACGGCGTCCCGGGCGTCCGGGTCGATCGCGTCCCAGTCGAAGGTGCGGCAGAACCCGACCCGCAGCGAGTCGTCGACACTCGTCGGCGTGAAGTTCTCCGGATCCGAGGCCATGACGCCGAGCGCGAGCGCGACACCCTCGACATCGCTGCCGATCATCCCGATCGTGTCCAGGGTCGGTGAGCACAGGGTCACGCCGTCACGGGGCACCGACCCCACCGTCGGCTTGCCGCCGACGACGCCGCAGAACGAGGCCGGTCGCAACACCGACCCCGCGGTCTGGGTGCCGATGGCGAGCGGGATCGTGCCGGCCCCGACCGCCGCGGCCGAGCCGCTGGACGAACCGCCGGGGGTGCGGGCGGGATCGTGGGGGTTGGTGGTCGGACCGGGTCGGAACAGCGCGAACTCGGTCGTCACGGTCTTGCCGACGATCACCGCCCCCGCGGCCCGCAGTCGTGCGACGACGTCGGCGTCCCGCGTGGCGGCACCGTCGACGGGGATGTCGGCACCGTTGGTGGTGGGCATCCCCGCGACGTCGATGATGTCCTTGACGCCGATCGGCACCCCGTGGAGCGGCCCGACCGACGCGCGGTCATCGGCCCACTGACGATCGCGCTCCCGGGCCTCATCGACGACCGCAACTGCGTCGAGGTGGCACCACGCCTGCAGGGTCGGTTCGGCGGCCTCGATCGCGTCCAGGCAGAGGCGTGCCACGTCCTCGGCCGAGGTCGCGCCGGACCGGATGGCGGTCACGATCTCCAGCACGGTGCCCAGTCCCGCGGTGTCCGGACGGGTCGGTTCACTCACCGGGCCAGCCGCCGACGCAGATCCATGCAACCCACCTCCTCGGTGGAGATCCTAGGTGGCGGTGACCTCGGGAGCACCCGGGGACCGACCCCTGATCCCCGGCCCGGACCAACGCCGAACCCTACGGCGCCACGGTTCGAACCAGAGGTGGCCACAGAACGTGAGCACCTCCGGCAAGCCCGGCGTGATGCCCGGTGGACCCGACCGTGGTGCTCGCCTAGGTTCGAGACTCAACCCGGAGGCATGCGTGGACACGGCCGAAGAACCGATCATCGACGAGGTCGCGGCGTGGATCGCCTCAGCCCGCCAGGTCGTGGCATTGACCGGCGCAGGCGTGTCCACTGCCTCGGGGATCCCCGACTTTCGGGGTCCGGACGGACTGTGGACCAAGGAGCCGGATTCGCAACGTCTGTTCTCGATCGACGCCTACCTCAGCGATCCTGAGGTCCGGGCCGAGGTCTGGCAGCGGCGGCTGCACAACCCGGCGTTCTCCGTGGGGCCCAACGCGGCGCACATGGCGTTGGCGGCGCTGGAGGACCGCGATCGGCTCCATGCGCTGGTGACCCAGAACATCGACGGCCTGCACCAGGCAGGTGGCTCCGACCCGGACCGGGTGATCGAGATCCACGGCACCATCCACGAGGTCGTCTGCCTGTCGTGCGATCGACGGGTCCCGGCCGGACCCGTCCTCCAGCAGGTCGCGGACGGGGATCCCGATCCCCGCTGCCCGGCCTGCGGTGGCCTGCAGAAGAGCGCGACCGTGTCGTTCGGACAGTCGCTGGACCCCGCGCTGCTGCAGCGGGCCCACGACGCCGTCATCGGCTGTGACCTGCTGCTGGCGGTCGGGACCTCGTTGGTCGTGCATCCGGTCGCGCTGCTGCCGCGCACTGCGCTCGAGGCCGGCGCCCGGCTCGTGATCATCAACGCCGAAGACACCCCGTACGACGATCGTGCCGATGCCGTGCTCCGCGCGGATGCCGGCGAGGTCCTGAGCGCGATCGTCGCCGGGGTGGACAACCACCAGCAGGCCTGAAACGCCGGTATCCACAGCCCTGCGGTACCTCCGTGGAACTGGGACGTCGAGGTGGCATCCTCGTGTTCCGTCGATGTGAAGGATCGCCGTGAGCACGCGCGCGACCGAAGCCGCACGCCCGGTTGAACTGCCGTGGGAGGAGGGCCCGCTGCTGCACACCGAGCCGCCGACGCCACCCGATGAGGCGACATCACCCGACGGGGCGGCGCGGCACGATGCGGGTGCGCAGACCGACCCGGCACCGTCCACCTCCTGGTGCGACGCCCCGCTGGCGTCCCTGGACCTCGAGACCACCGGACGTGATCCGGCGAACGACCGCATCCTCGCGATCGCCCTGTTCCGCCAGGGGGAGGACGGTGGCACGCCCGTGCCGATCGTCGACACCCTTGTGGACCCGGGACCCGAGGTCGAGATCCCCGAGGAAGCCGCCGCGGTCCACGGCATCACCCGCGAACGTCTGATCGCCGAGGAGGCCCCGCCGCTGGAGACGGTCCTGCTCGACGTCCATGCGGCCCTGTGCAACCTCGCAGCCGAAGGGGTTGGGGTGGTCATCTACAACGCACCGTTCGACTGGCCGTTCCTGGCTGCGGAGCTCGCGCGGCTCGACCCACCCCGCCAGCTCCCGGACTGCGCCCTTGTCGATCCGCTGGTGCTCGATCGGCACGTCGACCGGTACCGCAAGGGCAAGCGGACGCTCGAGGCCGCGGCGGAGCACTACGGCGTCGTCCTGGATGACGCGCACGAGGCTGCAGCCGATGCGCTGGCGTCGCTCGGGGTCGCCCGGGCCATCGGCCGCACCTACCCGGATGTCGGGGGCCTGTCCCCGCAGGAACTGCATGCGCTCCAGGTCGAGGCGCACGGCGTCTGGAAGGACAGCTTCAACGCCTACCTGCGCCGTATCGACGCCGATCGCGATCCGGTGACCGGGAACTGGCCGGATCGTTAGCGGCGGTCGGGGCGGTCCGCCGGCGGGGTCGGCTCCGGATGTCTGGGGAGACCTCAGGAAAGGATCACTCCCGTGACCAGCACCGACACCCCGCTACGACCGCTCACCGCCCGAGAACGGCGCCGCGTCAAGGCGAAGTTCATCTTCGTCCTGGCCGGGACGGCGTCCTTCCTGCTGTCGGTGAGCCTCTGGTTCCTCGGCGACGATCGTGACCTTGCCATCTTCGTCGGCCTGTGGGTCCCGTCGTTGTTCTCGCTGGGCGCCCTGATCGCCAGCCCGGAGCGCGAACGATGAGCGATCTGGCGCTCTTCATCATCGGCTGCGGTGTCTTCTTCATGGGTGGTCTCGGCCTCGTGCTGTACACGCTGGACACGTTCCAGTCGTGGAGTCTGCGCGAGAACCAGGACGGGGAGGACAACTACCTCGAGGACGAGCAGGTCCACGACGTGGTCAAGGACCCTACACGGCGGCGTCACTAGCCGTCGGTGTCCCGGCCGCCCTCGATCGTCGGCAGGCCGGCGGCCTGCCAGGCCACGAAACCACCGTCCAGGTCGGTGGCCCGTCGCAGGCCGAGTTCCTGGAGACTGGCGGCAGCGAGGCTGGAGGTGTAGCCCTCCGAGCAGAGGACGATCACCTGCAGGTCGTGGTCCGTCGCGATCGGTAGGCGCGCGTCGCTGGACGGATCGAAGCGCCACTCGAGGACGTTGCGTTCGATGACGAGCGACCCGGGGATCTCGCCCTCGCGCGCCCGCTGCGCCTGGGGCCGGATATCGACCAGAACCGCACCATCCTGCTGTGCCCGAGCCGCCTCATGTGGCGTCAGTCGGTCAAGGCCCGACCGCACCATCCCGAGGCGTGCGTCGATGGACAGCGTCCTCACGTCCCGCGTCATCGGTGTGCACCTTGCTGGCCGGTCCCAGCGAGCAACGGCAGCGGCGCGACCGAGTCGTCCGGTTCCGGGCCGTCGACGGGACGACGGTACGCGGCGCGGAGGCGTCCCTGCGCATCCGGCTCGTAGAAGCGCATGAACGGCAGGGGCGGCGAGTACGCGTGGATGCTCGTGGCCGGGGCCGGACCAACGTTGCCGAGGTTGTGCACGTGGCGTGCATCGAAGGGCACCACCGAGCCCGTCAGGTGCTCACAGCGGTCGATCACCGCCGACCTGGCGCGGCCACGCTCTTCGATGAGCCGACCCTCGGTGACGGCGAATGCACCCACCGATCCGCCGTGATCGTGCATGCGGGTGTCCTGATCCGCGGTCCAGCCCAACAGGTAGACCTCCGCGAACGGGGTCCACAACAGCCGGGCGTGCCAGCGGGTCACCGGGTCGTGCCGGACCAGGGACGCCCAGAAGGCGGTGTCCGCCGCCAGGTCCGCCACCAGCGCGGCGGTCTCTGCGGGTTGCAGGCGGCGGTCCGGCAGGGAAGCCATCGAAGGATGGCGGAGCATCTCGGGGGGCAACGTGACAGGGTTCGTGCGGGTCATGCGCAGACCTTCGGTCATGAGCAGGCCAGCACGACCGTCGACCAGGATCCGTTCCCACACCCACGCGAGGTGGTGCAGGCCACGGTCGGTACGACCGCCGGACGCGGGCCGCTCGGGCCATGCCCACGGTTCGCGCACCGGCGCTCGCGCGCCGATTCGCTTCCCGCGGACGGTGTCGTCCGTGCCGGTCCATCGCCGCCGACGCGCGACAGCAACGGCCCAGCCCTTCTATCCTAGCGCCCCCAGTGCACAAGGACGGTGCGATGCCGATCGACAGGGATCAACGGGCGGCGATCGGCGAAGCCGTCACACGCCTCGAGCGCGACTTCTACGGCCGCGGGCCGAGTTCCGTACGGGTCACCGCGAGCGACGGCTCCCCGGAGGTCGTCACCGTGCTGAGCCTCGACACGCTCACCACGTCCGACCGCACCCTGGTCGAACGCGACGGCATCGGGGCGGTGCGTGCACACCATCAGGCCGTGCACGAAGCCACGTCCGCCGACTTCCGGGCCGAGGTGGCGGCGATCGTCGGCGGGGAACCGTCGGCCTACTTCGCGCAGGTCGATCCGCACACCGGCTACGCGGTCCGGGTGTTCGTGTTCGACGGTCCGGACCGCTGAGAGGCCTGGTTCCCGGTGGCGACGGTCACAGGTCCCCGGCCGCCAGTCGTCGCCGGACCTCTGTCGCCCGCTCCCGCACCTCCTCGAGGTCCGTGAGGCGGTCGAGCGTCGCATAGGGCTGGTTCAACCGGTGGTTGCCCGTGAGCACGTCGCGATTGCGGTCCAGCATGTCCCAGTACAGGGTGGTGAACGGACACGCGGTCTCGCCAACCCGCTGTTTCGGGTCGAAGCGGCAGTCGTTGCAGTACCCGTTCGACATCCTGCTGATGTAGGCGCCACCCGAGATGTAGGGCTTCGTCGACATCCTCCCGCCATCGGCGAAGGTCCCCATCCCGATCACGTTCGGGACCATCACCCAGTCATAGGCGTCGATGAAGGCACCGTGCATCCACGCGGTGAAGGCCTGCGGATCGACCCCGGCACTGGTGGCGAGGTTGGCCAGCACCATCAGGCGTTGGATGTGATGGGCGTAGGCATGGTCGTGGATCGTGGCAACGGTGTCCGCGACGCACCGCAGGTCGGTGCCCGCCCCGCCGGTGAAGGCCGGTGGCACCGCGAGGTCCGCACCCAACTCGTTGAGATCCGCGTACTCGGGCATCCACCGGCGGTACACGCCCCAGATGTACTCCCGCCAGCCGATGATCTGACGGATGAACCCCTCGGCGGCGTTGATGGGCACGCGGCCGTCCCGGTAGGCCTCCTCGACCGCGTCACAGACCTCGGTGGGATGCAGCAGGCCGAGGTTCAGGGCGTGTGACAGCAGAGCGTGGTTCAGCGACCAGGCGCCCGCGACCATCGCGTCCTGGTGGTCGCCGAACGCCGGGAGCGCCTCGTCGACGAAGCGCCGCAGCCGTGCCAGCGCGCGACGCCGCGTCGTGGCCCACGTCCCGTCCGGGGGCGCGCCGTAGAGCCCGTCCGGCAACCAGTTGTCGAGCGTGTCCCGGTCGATCTCGTCCAACCTCGAGGTCACCGGGTCCGGAGCCGTCGCGACCAGCTCCCGGGTGGGCGGTTCCCGGTTGGCGTGGTCGTGGTTCCACCGGCCGCCGGCGGGCTCCTCGCCGTCCATGAGGTAGCCGGTCTGCTGCCGGCGCAACCGGTAGAAGTCCTCCATCTTCAGGTGGGTCCGGCCGTCCGCCCACGCATCGAAGGCACGCCAGTGGCACAAGAAGTGGTCGTTGTCGACCACCTCGACGTCGAGGTCGTCGAGGAGCCGGCTGCCCGGCAGGCTGGCGGGTTCCATGGCCCGGACCGTGCCGGGGGCGAACTCGTCGACGTGCGCCGCGAACCCGGCGCGCATGGACTCGGCACGACGGAGGTCGACCTCGAACCCGGCGTCCTCGAGTTCGGTGGCGAAGTGTCGGATCGCCGACACGACGAGGTGGGCCTTCTGCACGTGCCAGCGGCGCTCAGCGAGCTTGTCGGTGCTCACCACCAGCAGGACCCGGGTCGCCGCCGGGTCCGCGTCCCGCAGGTGCGCCAGGTCGCGGTTGAGCTGGTCACCCCACACCCAGACCGTGTCCACGTTGCCACCTCGACGTCGTTGCCCTGCGTTCGAACCCGCGTGCGCCAAGGTTCGACGCACCATGCCGCGGGCACGGGCCGATCAGAGCGTCGACGTCACCGTCGGTCGGGTACGACGGTCACCGGCACGTCGCTGTGCCCGACCAGCCAGGTCGCCACACTGCCGAGCAGGAGCCGTCCGACCGGCCCGTGACCACGCGAACCGACCACCAGCAGGTCCGCTGATCGGTCCCGCACCACCTGCAGCAACTCGTTGCGCGCATCACCGGCCCGCATCTCGATCTCCGGGAGTGGCCGATCAGCCGCGAGCGTGCGGCACCACTGCTCCACCTGCTCACGGGCCGCCGCCTCATCGAGCTCCGGCACCATCACCGGGTACTCGGCGGTCGGTCCGGGCACGACGACGTTGGCGACGATCAACTCGGCACCTACCCGCGTGGCCAGGTCCTGACCAGCTCGCAGCGCGCGCAGCGACTCCTCCGAACCGTCGATCCCGACGACGATCCGGTTGAGCCGCTCCAGCTGGGTCACCGCACCCCGCCGCAGGACCGTCACCGGGCAGGGAGCATGTTCACACAGCTGGCGACTGACCGATCCCAGCAGCAGCCCCTTGAATCCGCCCAGGCCCCGTGAACCGACGACGATCATCACCGTCCCGTTCCGCGCCGCACGCAGCAGTGCAGCTGCGGCGGGACCACGACCGACCTGCAGGGTCACATCGGCTGCGGCCTCCCCCAGTTCGGCCTCGACGACCGCGCGCATCTCGGCCTCGACGGCCCGTGTGACCTCCTCGGGGTCGCCGAGCTCAAGGGGACCGACGGACACCACGGCATCCGATGGGTACTCCCAGGACCACAGCGCGTGCAGGGGCAGACCACGGGCCCTGGCCACGGTCGCGGCCCACCGGAGTGCCGCCCGGGAGTCGGGCGACCCGTCGATACCGACCAGCATGTTGTCCATAACCACCGCTCCTGACGAAGTGTGATCAACCACCGCTCCTGACGAACTGTGATCGTGCCCGACCGGCCGGCGTCCGCCCAGGGCCATCCGACCCCTGATCGCGTGCCATCGGGACGGGCTACCCGATCACCAGGTGATGCCGAGGTACTGCGTCTCCAGGAACTCGTGGATGCCGTGGAAGCCACCCTCACGGCCCAGTCCCGATTCCTTCATCCCGCCGAACGGGGCGGCGGCGTCCGACACCACGCCACGGTCGATCGCGACCATCCCGGTCTGCAGCTGGCGACCAACGGTGATGCCAACCCCCTTGTCGGCGCCGTAGACGTAGGAGATCAGCCCGAACTCGGTGTCGTTGGCCATGCGGATGGCGTCGTCGGTGTCCTCGAAGGTCACGATCGGCGCGACCGGCCCGAAGACCTCGATCCGGGTCAGCGTGGATCCGTGCTGCACGCCGTGCACGACGTGCGGGGCGATGAAGGCACCGTCGCCGGGAGCGTCGCTGACCGCGTCGATGCGCCCGCCCTCGTCCTCAGCCGTTGCCAGGAGCCCGGCGATCTTGTCCCGCTCGTCAACGCTGACCATCGCGCCGAGTTCGTTGCCGGTGTCGATGCCCGGGCCGATCTTCATGGCGGCCAACGCCTGGCGGAACCGGCTGCTGAAGTCCTCGACCAGGGACGCGTGGACGTAGAAGCGGTTGGCAGCGGTGCACGCCGCACCGCCGTTGCGCATCTTGGCCACCATCGCGCCCTCGACCGCAGCGTCCACATCGGCACCTTCGAGGACCAGGAACGGCGCGTTGCCGCCGAGTTCCATGGACGAGGTCACCACCCGCTGAGCCGTCTGCGACAACAGGATCTTGCCGACCGGGGTGGAGCCGGTGAATGACAGGGTCGCGACGCGGGGGTCGGCCAGGATGGCCTCGGACACCGGACCCGGCTGCGAGGTGTTGACGACGTTGACCACGCCGGCGGGAGCGCCCGCGCGCTCCAGGACGTGAGCGACCCACAGGGCGGTCAAGGGGGTCTGTTCAGCGGGCTTGAGCACGGTGGTGCAGCCCGCCGCCATGGCCGGCGCGAGCTTCCTCGTGGCCATCGCGGCCGGGAAGTTCCACGGGGTGATCAGGTAGGCGACCCCGACGGGGCGGTGGTCGGTGATGATGGTCTTGTCACCGCCAGGAGCCTCACGGAACCCACCTTCGATGCGCACGGCCTCCTCGGAGAACCAGCGGAAGAACTCGGCGGCGTAGCGGGCCTCGCCCATGGCATCGCTCCACGCCTTGCCGTTCTCGAGCACGATCAGGCGGACGCAGTCCTCCAGTTCGGCGGTCATGAGCTCGTAGGCGCTGCGGAGGATCTCGCCGCGTTCACGACCGGACAGGGCTGCCCAGGCCGGGAACGCGTCAGCCGCGGCACCCACGGCGTCCCGACCATCGGCGACGCCCGCGTCGGCGACCGACGCCAGCACCGACAGGGTCGCCGGATCGACGACGTCGAGTTGCTCCGACCCCGACGACCACTCGCCACCGATCAACATGCCGGTGGGGGTGCCGGTTGGAAGTGTGGATGCGGTCGTCACGACTGGTCCTCCTCGCGTCCCGGTGCAGCCGGGTGCTGGGTCAAGCGTGCCCGACACGTTTCGTGCCGATACTCCACGCTGGCCTCCACGCTAACAGTGCCACGATGGTGGCCGACCATGCAGCATGAGGACGTTCACTCCTCGCGCCGGTCCTGCTCGGTGCGCAGGCTGCGCTCGGAACGATAACGCGTGCAGCCGTTGGCCGACGGCTCGACGCTGTTGATCGATGACGATGGGGAGCGCTCACCCGCGGGCGGCTGACCGAGGTCGATGTCCACAGGCCGCGCACCGTGGGTCCGGGACCAGCCGAGATGTCACACCCCTCGTGTTGGCTGTCCTTCATGACCCACCGTGCTGGCGCCTCACTTCCTGGCCTCCGACCCTCCCCCGTGGTGCGGGGCCACCGACGCCTGCGCGCCGGGTCCGGCGCCTACCGGGCTGACCCGGGGTTTGGCCTGGAGGCTGTCCTGTCCGCTGGTCTGGCGGCGGAACAGACGACCGGGGTCGGTGTCGAACACTGGCTCGCGGCCGTCGCGACGCAGACGCGCATGGACCGAGGCCTGCTGCTGCGCGCCTGCCGACTGCTCCGGCGGCTGCCGTCCCTCGCCACTGCGGTCCGTCACCATCGCATCTCGTTCGCCCAGCTACGTGGTCGGACCATCGGGCTCCGCAGCGCCCGGAAGGAGCTGGACACCCAGTTGGACGAGTTGCTCACGGTTGCGCTCGATGAACTCGACCGGTTGGACCGGCCCGACCCCGACATCCTGGTCCGCCACATGGTCGACGCGCTCGACGAACTCGACGCCGACGACCTCGCCGCCCGCGAACGTGAGGCGTCCACCGGCCGCTTCCTCGCGCTGCAACCCCGCCTCGACGGAACCGGCGGCCGCCTGGTCGCCGAGTGCGACGCAGCGGCCACCGCGCTGATCGATGCCGCCACCGCCCCCTCCCCCGCCGCCGTCGAGGCTGCCGGTAGCTATGGCGCCGCCCGGCTCGACCTGCTCCTCGCCCGACTCGCCTCGTCCTGCGCCGCCGACGAGGTTGGCGGCGATGCTGAGCGTGAGGCCGGTGCCGGGGCCGCGCCTGCACCTGGCCCGGACACCGGCGGTGACGGAGGCGCTGGGGCGGCAACGCACCCGCCCGCCTGGACCGACCAGCTCCCCGCGCCACAGCTCCTGCTCCGTCTGCCGTTCGACGCACTGCTCGACGATCGGATCCCCGCCGATCTGCTGAGCCGACTGACCGGAGGCCGACTGCGCCTGACCGCGGCCGCCGCCCGGCAACTCGCCGATCACGCCGGCGCCCGACTCCGCACGATCGTGATCGACGACACCGGCGCCGCGCTGGGCGTCGGACGGGCGTCACGACAACCGCCGGGCTGGCTCAGCGACGTGCTCGCCGCCATCCACGACACCTGCACGGGCCCCGGCTGCGATCGCCCCGCCCGCGGCGCACAACTCGACCACGCGACGCCGTGGTGGCCGACCGGCCCGCAGTCGCCAGCCGGCACGACGGATCTCGACAACCTCGGCTCGTTGTGCGCCACGACCAACCGTGCCAAGGAATCAGCGGGGTGGTAGGTCAGCCAACGACGTACCGGAACCCGGACCTGGTCCCACCAACGGTCCGGATTGACCACGACCACCGTCCCCGGCACGTGGCGCCCCGCCAACGATCCCCGCCGACGACAACCGCCCCGCCCCGTCCCTCCCGGCGCTACCCGCGCCGGGCCGGACGAACGTGCGCACGATCTCCCCTTCTGATCGATCTACGGGCGTCGGGAGCCGTCGGTGTGCACCCTCCCCACGGGCGGACAGAACGAAGCCCCCACCGATGACTCGGCGGGGGCTCGATGGGGCCTCGCATGTGCATGAGGCCTGCGAGCGTCGTTGCGCGATGTTGACGTGAGATGGTGCTGGACGGGACCCGTGCCGCGACACCCTTGGTGGCATCGAAGTCGGTCGCCCATCCCCGTCGGACGGCCCTTTGGTGGCCGGACCGATGGTGCGTTCCATCACACGAGCTTGAGAAGTGGAGCTGCCGGGAGTCGAACCCGGGTCCCGCGATCCCGTCGCTCGGGGCTCTACGTGCGTAGGTTCCGGATGAGCTCGGATGCGGTGCTCCAGAACCAGGCAGCTTCCGCATCCATACCACCGTTAGATTTCCCCCTGGGCCCGGCGGTCAGTGCCTTCGGGGTTGAGCCTCGTGATGACGATCGCGACCCTCCTACGAGGCATCGGAGGCGGATCGTCGCAGGTTATTAAGCTGCGATGGTCATGTCCTCGAGGGACACGTTGCTCTTGGCAATTAATGGTTCCCGCGTGGGATTATCGAGGTCGCGCGAGCACCCTCGGCACGCTCCCCTGGCCACGGCTCGACCACGGTCGAAACCGAGTCAGCCCCTGGTGGGTGCGCAACGACGCTGTGCAGTTCTCAAGCGATCCCGGAGGATCTGAACCCGGCCGGACGATCATCTGACCCGCTGGGCTCGGCCTGTCAGTGTACCGAGAACGCGGCGATCCGCATCCCGGGAATCAGAGGGTCAACGCCGCTGCTTGAGCGCCCGGTCGATCTCACGCTTGGCGTCGCGTTCCTTGGCGGTCTGGCGCTTGTCGGCGACGTTCTTGCCCTTGCCGAGCGCGAACTCCAACTTGATCCGACCGCCGCGCAGGTAGATGCGGGTGGGGACCAGCGTGGCGCCCTTCGCCGACACGGCGCGCGACGCCTCCTCGATCTCACGACGGTGCAGCAGCAGCTTGCGGGGACGGACGGGGTTGTGGTTGTTGATGTTGCCGTACTCGTACTCCGGGATGTGCGCCTGCATCAACCAGGCCTCGCCGTTGTCATCGACCTTGACCCACGCCTCGGCAAGCGACCCCTTGCCGCCACGCAGTGACTTGACCTCGGTGCCCTGCAGCACCAGGCCGGCCTCGTACCGATCGTCGAGGAAGTAGTCGTGTCGGGCGCGACGGTTGCTGACGATGAGCTTGGTGCCGTCGCCGCCGGATCCCTTGGCAGCCATAGCGGACGAGCGTAGCGGCCGGGTCCGTGCCACCTCGACGCCCGCCTCAGCAGTTGATGAAGCCGCACGGGTTGAGTGGCGTGCCGGCCTGGCGCGTCTCGAAGTGCAGGTGGGGGCCGTAGCTGTTCCCGGAGTTGCCCACCCCGCCGACACCCTGACCTGCCGACACCTGCTGGCCGACGCCGACCGAGACCGACGACAGGTGCGCGTAGACCGTGGCCATACCCCCGTCATGCGCGATCGTGACGTAGTTGCCGAAGCCTCCCCCACATCCCCAGGAACTGGTGGGGTGGCACGAGGCCACGATCGATACCACGGTCCCACTGCGTGCGGCAACGACCGCTGAACCCACGCCGCCGCCCAGGTCGACGCCGTTGTGGTTCCGTCCCCACCGAGGACCGAACGGCGAGGTCAGGCGCCCCGAGGTCGGTCGCACCCAGCTACCCGGAGATGCCGCCGGCGTGTCGTTGCCTCGGGAGCTCTCCTCCGACCCGCCCGGATCGCCATCGGACGCACCCGAGTCACCCTCAGACGCCCCCGAATCGTCCTCAGACGCCTCGGCGGCGCGACGCTCCTCCTCGGCCCGACGCTCCGCTTCCGCCTGACGTGCGGCCTCCTCGGCGCGTTGGCGCTCCAGTTCCTGCTGTCTCGCGATCTCCGCGAGTTCCGACTGGATCCGGGCAGATTCCTGTTCGAGACCCGCCAGGTGGCCTTCCATGGCAGCGCGGTCGTCGCGCAGCTGTTCGAGCGCCTCAGCCCGCTCGCCACGCTGCTGACGGACCTGTTCGGTGGTCTGCTTCTGTTCCTCGGCCAGCTGCTCCGCTGCGGCGGTTGCGGCGGCCGCTTCCCGGGCCTGTTCCTCGGCCTCGACCCGGAGGGCCTGCGCCTCTGCGCGCTTGGCCTCGACCTGTGCCAACAGCGTCTCGACCTGTTCGACCAACACGCGATCACCGTCCATGACGTGGGACACGTAGGTCGTGCTGTTGATGAAGTCGGTCAGTTCCTGGGTACCGGTCAGCGCGTCGGCGAACGAGACCTGGCCGTACATGTACGCGGACCGGACGCGGGCGTTGAGTTGGCCCTTCTTGTCCGCGAGTTCGCCCTCGGTCTCGGCGAGTTCTCCGCGGACCTCCTCGAGCCGCTCACGGGCCGCATCGGCCTCGGCGAGCGCAGCGTCACGGACCTCGACGGCGGCTTCCCACGCCTCCTGCAGCTCGACGAGCCGTTCCTCGGCCTCGGCCAGGGCCGCTTCGACCGTCGCGAGCCGATCGCGGGCATCGGTCTCCCGCTCCCGGGTGTCCTCCAACTGCTCGACGACCTCGTCGCGCTCATCGCGGGTGTCCCCGAGCTCCCGCTCGAGCCCGGCGTCCTGCGCCCCCGCAGCCGACGGGACCAACGTCAACAGGACGATGGCGCTCAGCACCCGCAGCGAGCGACGCACCAGATCCACCTCACGACCAGTCGGCGAGGGTGACCGCGACGCAGCCGCGACCTCGCACCCTGCAAAGAACACCGGACAACTTCTACCACAACCGCCGCATGGACGGCCGCCCAACATCAACAATGGTCATCGGCAACAACGCCAACGCGCTTGACCGATGCAGCGACGGCACGCGGTAGGCGCACAGGGCGCGTCACGACCGCTCAGGAGTCCTGGAAGAACCAGAGCGCGATGATCGACGAGAAGGCCGCGATCCCGAACCCGGACGCGAGCAGCACGGGCGCGGCTTCCCAGACCTCGCGGACGCCGATGAACGGCATCAGCAACACCTGCGCAGACAGGCCTTCGGTCACCCGGGGGACCACGACGTACAGCAGGCCCCAGGAGACCACGGCACCGAGCACCCCGGTGATCACCGCCTCGAGGAAGAACGGCAGCCGGATGTACCAGTTGCTGGCCCCGACGAGCTTCATGATGGAGGTCTGCTCGCGACGCGCGAAGGCCGACATCAGGATCGTGTTGCCGATCAGCAGCGCAGCGGCCGCCAACTGGATCAGCGCCACCGCCAACGCGCCGTTGCGCACGATCCGGGTGAAGTTGAGGAACTGTGTCAGGACCTCTCGTTGATCGATGATGTCCTCGACCCCCGGGTAGGCCTCGAACTGCTGAGCGATGACCAGGAACTCATCCGGGTCGACCAGACTGACCCGGAACGACGCCGGCAGGATGTCGGGTTCCACCGCTTCGACGAGGTTCGGCTGGTCCTGGAACAGCTCCGTGAAGCGCTCGTAGGCCTCTTCCTTGGACTCGTAGAGCACCTCGTCGACCACCGGCTGTGCCTCGAGGTCCTCGCGCAGCTGATCCTCCTGCTCCGGGGTGATGGCCGGGCAGGTCTCGCCGTCGCACAGGAAGATCGACACCTCGACCTGGTCGACCCAGTCGTCGGTCGCCAGGTCGATCTGATCACGCAGCAGCAGGGTCGCGCCGAGCAGCGTGAGCGACACGGTGATCGACAGGATCACCGCGACGGTCATCAGCACGTTACGCCGCAGGCCCTTGCCAGCCTCCGACAAGATGTAGCGCCAGCGCGCGGGCATCGGGACTCCTCGTCGGCCCGTGCGGGCCTCGGTCAGTGGTCGTGGTCAGGTGCGGACGGACGGCTATCCGGCGTAGCCGTAGACCCCGCGGGACTGGTCGCGGACAACGACGCCGTTCTCGAGTTCGACGACACGACGGCGCATCGAGTCCACGATGTGCTGGTCGTGGGTCGCCATCACGACGGTCGCCCCGGTCCGGTTGATGCGATCGAGCAACTTCATGATCCCGACCGAGGTCGACGGATCGAGGTTGCCGGTCGGCTCGTCGCACAGCAGGATCCGCGGGCTGTTGACGAACGCGCGCGCGACGGACACCCGCTGCTGCTGTCCGCCGGACAGCTCGTGGGGCATCGCGTCAGCCTTCTCCTCGATCCCGACGAGCTCGAGCACCTCGGGGACACGGATGTCGATCTCCCGCCGGCTCTTGCCGATGACCTCCAACGCGAACGCGACGTTCTCACGCACGGACTTGTTGGGCAGCAGCTTGAAGTCCTGGAAGACGTAGCCGATGTCACGCCGCAGGGCCGGGATCTTCCAGGAACGGATGGCGTTGAGATCCTTGCCCGCCACCCACAGCTCTCCGCTGTCGACCAGTTGTTCGCGGGTCAACAGCTTCATGAACGTGGACTTCCCTGACCCGGATGGCCCGACGATGAAGACGAACTCGCCCTTGTCGATCTCCAGGGACACGTCGTTGAGGGCGATGACCTCGTCGTCGCCGCCGCGCTTGTAGGTCTTGGTGACGTTCTGCAGCCTGATCACGACGCTCGCTCGATTCGGCGGGTTGGGAAGGCTTCGGGACAGGTTGGCGTCGGACGGACATTGGCACCGGACGCGCCGTGTCGGCGACACCGCCGCCGTGGTCCCTCGCCCGACCAGCGCTGGAGCGTACCCCGTCGCCTCGGGTGGCCAAGGAAGCTGCGGGCATGGCCGTCCGACCAGGGGCCTCGTCCCGACAGCCGGTGCGGGATTCACCCGGGCGGGGTCTCCGCCTCCGCCGCGACCCGGACCCGGTGGCGCAGCTCCGCCTCGATCAAGTCGTCGAGATCGCCGTCGAGGACGTTGTCGACGTTGCCCGTCTCGAAGTCGGAGCGCAGGTCCTTGACCATCTGGTACGGGTGCAGGACGTAGCTGCGGATCTGGGAGCCGAACCCGACGTTCTGGACCCCACCCCGGATGTCGTCGAGGTGCTCAGCGCGCTTCTGGCGCTCCAGTTCGGCGAGCTTCGCCTTGATGACCCGCAGCGCCACGGCCTTGTTCTGGTGCTGGGACTTCTCGTTCTGGCAGCTGGCGACCAACCCGGTCGGGAGGTGGGTCACACGCACGGCCGAGTCGGTGGTGTTCACGCTCTGCCCACCCGGACCCGAGGACCGGTAGACGTCGAAGCGCAGCTCCTCCTCGGGGATCTCGATCTCACCCTCAAGTTCGGGCAGGACCGGGACCACGTCGACCAGCGCGAAGGAGGTCTGGCGCCGCGCCTGGGAGTCGAACGGGCTGATGCGCACCAGCCGGTGCACGCCGTGCTCCACGTTCAGGAACCCGTAGGCGTCCGGACCGCGCACCTCGAAGGTGGTGGATTTGAGCCCGGCTTCCTCGCCGTAGGACTGATCGAAGACCTCGGTGTCGTAGCCACGGTTCTCGGCCCACCGCAGGTACATGCGCTGCAGCTTGTGGGCCCAGTCCATCGCATCGACCCCGCCCTCCCCCGCATGGACGGACACGATCGCGTCGGCCGCGTCGTACTCGCCGCTGAGCAGGGTGATGACGTCCAGGCGGTCGAGTTCCGTGCGGATCGCCTCCAGTCCCGCCGCCACCTCGGAAGCGGACGACGCGTCGTCCTCCTCCTGGGCGAGCTCATCGAGCACCTCGAGGTCGTCCATGCGCTCGTTGAGACGATCGACGCGGGCGAGCTCACCTTCGACGCGGGACAGCTCCGTGGTGACCTCGCGGGCCCGTTCCACGTCGTCCCACAGGCCGGGCTCGCCGGCCAGCTGCTGCAGTTCGTCGAGCCGATCGCGTTTGCCGGCCACATCCAGGTCACCGGCGAGCTGCTCGAGGCGCTGGCGCATCGCGGCCAGGTCATCGGCGTGGCTGGTGGCCATGAGGTCGGCTCCTGGGGCGGGGTTCTCGCGTG
>SLHP01000004.1 GCA_007136095.1 Nitriliruptoraceae bacterium | reverse complement strand
ATCCGAGGCTGAGGTAGATCAGCGAGCCGTCACCGTCAGCGACCGATGCCGGGACCTCGAAGGCCTCGTCGGTGGCGCGGACCGATGACGCCAGCCGGTGCCAGGTCGGACCGAGTGCCTGCGAGCGCTGGTAGTCGGCGGCCTGCGGGTAGAGGTAGAGGTTCGTGTGTTCGGAGGTGTGGATGAACTCCAGCTCGGGCAGTGGCGGGGCGCCCTGTTCGAGGACCCACTCGTTGAACTCGCCCCACATCGTGCGGTGCGTCTGGTCGTAGGCGGCACGGAAGTCGTCCCACTCGCTGGGGTCGTCGGCCGGCAGCCCGGAGAAGACGGGTGGCAGCAGAGGGTCGCGGATCTCCAGCGGGTTGCAGGACACGATGCGGACGAACGGCGCTCCCGCGGTCATCAGCGCCGGGAAGCAGACGACGTTGTCCTCGACCACGACATCGGGGCGGACCTCGTCGATGATGCCAGCGAGCCGGTCCTGGCTGTAGCGCGCGCCGTCGATCAACTCCTGCCAGATCGGCGCGGTCACCGTCTCCAGTTGCTCGATCGTCGGCCGGCGGAACTCCGGGGCGGTCTCGCGGATGAAGTCCTTCCAGAACTGCCCCGCATCGACGGGCCCCTCGGGTGGTTCGGCCAGGTCGACCAACTGCTCCTCGAAGCCCAGCGGCTCGAGCTGGCCCTTCCACGACGATTCCACGGCGAACACGACCCGGTGGCCGCGTTGGACCAGGACGTGTCCGATGCCGATGCAGTTGTTGGTGGGGCCGGCTGCGCTCTCGGGCCACAGCATGATGGTCTTCTGGCTCACGGGATACCTCCGTACTCGTCGGCTGTCACACCTAGGATCGGAGCCGAACGAACAGGGTCCGTCAAGCACCCTGCCAGAGCCACCGCCGACCGGGAGACGCGCCGATGCCCCATGCAGCCTTCATCGACGGGACCTTCGTCGAGACCGACGGCCCCTTCCGGGAGTTGATCGATCCGGCCACCGGCCAGGTCGGGCTCCGCTTCCACGAGTCGACCCCAGCGCTGCTGGATCAGGCGGTGGCCAGCGCTCGACGCGCCGGCCGTGATGACTGGGGTCGGACGACGCCCGGAGAGAGGTCGGCCGTCCTGCTGCGGTGGGCCGAGCTGCTGGAGCAGCACGCTGACGACCTGGTGGCCGCTGAGATCGCGGACACGGGCAAGCCGACGGCCACCGCCGCCGATGGCGAGTTGCCGTTCGCTCTGGACAACCTGCGTTTCTTCGCCGGCGCGGCGCGGTCGGTCCACGGGACGGGAACCGGACGTTTCACCCGGGGCTACACCTCTCTGATCGCACGGGATCCGGTCGGGGTGGTCGGGGCGATCACCCCCTGGAACTTCCCGTTGGTGATGGCCATCTGGAAGGCCGGTCCGGCACTGGCCGCCGGGTGCACCGTGGTCCTCAAGCCCGCGCCGGCGACGCCACGGTCGTCGCTTCGCTTCGCGGAACTGGCGGTCGAGGCGGGGCTGCCGCCCGGGGTCCTGAACGTCGTCACGGGCGGCGATGACATCGGCGCCGCGATGGCCGCCCATGCGGACATCGACATGATCACCCTGACCGGATCGACCGGCACGGGCCGCGCGGTCATGGCGGCTGCCGCGCCGACGCTCAAGCGGTTGCACCTCGAACTCGGTGGCAAGGCGCCCGCCCTGGTGTTCGGCGATGCGGACCTCGACGCCGCGGCCGGTGGGATCGCGATGGGAGCGACCTACAACACGGGTCAGGACTGCACGGCGGCGACCCGGGTGTACGTCGACCGGAGGATCCACGACGACCTCGTCGAGGCGCTCCGCGAGACCCTGACGGCCATCCGCCTGGGGCCGCCGACCGGTGCGGAGACCGACATAGGACCGCTCATCTCCGCGGCCCACCGCGACCGCGTGCACGGGTTCGTCGAGCAGGCCGTGCAGGAGGGTGCCCGGGTCGTCTGTGGTGGGGTCGTGCCGGATGGCGAGGGCTACTTCTACCCACCGACCCTGCTCACGGGCGTGGGTCAGAGCGACCGGGTGGTCCAGGAGGAGGTCTTCGGACCGCTGCTGGTGGTTCTGCCGGTCGACGGTGAGCGCGAGGCGATCGACGCAGCCAACGACGTCGACTACGGCCTCGCGTCCTCCGTCTGGAGCGCGGACGGGGCCCGTGGGCTGCGGGTCGCGCACGATCTGCGTGTGGGGGTCACCTGGATCAACGATCACCTGCCGATCACCTCGGAGGCACCGCATGGCGGCATGAAACGGTCGGGGTTCGGGTCCGATCTGTCCGAGGATGCGGTGCAGGCCTACACCGTCCCGCGGCACATCATGATCCGGCACCAGGCACCGGACGCGCACGACGGGTTCCGACCGGCGTGAGGGCCGACCGGCCGAACCGTCCCGGGGCTGCGCGGGTTCACGCCGGCAGGTTGGCGGGATCGTGCGCGTGGTCGTGATCATGGACGTAGCCGTCGGCGGCGACGTCCCACGTGGGCAGCGGGTCGGGCAGTGACCGCCACGCGTCCGGGCCGCTCGCTGAACGGGTCCACCCAGCCCGTCCATGTGTCCTCGCCCTCAGCGAGTTCGGCGTCGGTCAGGGGGCAGCTGTCGAGCAGTTCGAGCAGCGAAGCCGGATCGCCGTCCGCGCAGGTCACGACCAGATCCTGTGCGCGGTCGCCGTAGTAGGGATGCCAGCGTCGCTCGGCCTGCCGCCGCCGGTGCGGGTCGGCGTGATCCCACCCAGGGACGGCGGCGAGCCAGGCGTCGACCGCTCCGAGCTCATAACTTCCCCCGGTGATCTCCAGTTCGAACACGGTTCCCGGTCGGGTCGCCACCCACAGGGAACCGGCGACGTCGGTTGCCGCGGCGCCGCGAGGGACGCCGGCCTGGAGCTGTGCCACCAGACGGTCGTGGTCGTGCGCACCCGTCCCGAGCCACGTGGTCGTCGGCGACGTGCTCCGGATGTGGTGAGCCGCCGGGGAGAGGGCGGCCAGCAGTGCCGCAGCCCGGGCGTCTGCGGGGCTGTGCACGACCACATCGGCATGTTCGAGGTGGCGGGCGAGTACCTCTGCGATCGACCGGCGGTCGTCGCCGATGTCCTGCAGGTCCGTGAGTGGCGCGTGGCTCACCAGGGTGGACTCGAGGTGGCGTGCTTCCACCGCGGCGGTGGCGGTATCCATCGCGGCGTGGCTGCACCGTTCGAGCGCCAGCGCGATCCCGAGCGGTTCGATCCCAACATCCAGTCGAAGCGCTACTGGGTGCCGTCCGAGCGGCGCTCCGTCCGGCTCCAGCTGTCGACGACCGCCATCAAGACGATCGATCGCATCGGCATCGACGCGGCCGTCGCGAGGATCAGGGCGCGCGGCATCAAGCTCGGATGGCCGGCCGGGGTTGCGGTGCGAAGGGGCCACGGGCCCGACGTGATCACGGCGGGCGGCCCGTGCTCGCTCGTCAGCTGACCAGGTGGCCCGTCAGGCAGGGTGTGGCGGTCCCGCCGACCCAGAGCGTGTTCTCGGAGGTCCGCTCGACGTGCAGGCGGGCGTCGCGGCCGATGGCGGCTCCCTGGCGCAGCACGCAGGACGACGGCAGGCGCCCCGTCGCGGTCAACCAACCACCCAGACCGGCGGCCAGGCTCCCGGTCGCCGGGTCCTCCCGGATCGTCCCGGGCCCGTCACTGAACAGGGCGCGGACCTCGAGGTCGTGGTCCGCGCCCTCGGGCGCGGCCCCGGCCAGCCCGACATCGAACCTCGCCATCGCCGGTCCGGCCCCGAGGTCGGGGGTGATGTCCAGCACCTCGGCGGCGCTGGCGAACAGCAGACCGACCCATCCGGGGCCGTTGTCGATCCACCGTGCGTCCACGACCCGCTCGGGTTCGACCCCGAGGACCGTGGTCAGCCGTCCGAGGTCCGTTGCATCCACCGGTTCATCGCGCAGCAGCGGCGGTGCGCGGAACGCCAGCCCGCGCTCGTGCGGGCGCACCTCGACCAGGCCGGCGCCGCACTCCTGGACGATCCGTGCAGGATCCTGCGGCGTCCCACCGGCCTCCAACCACGCCCGGCACGTGCCCAACGTGGGATGTCCCGCGAAGGGCAGCTCGTGCGCGATCGTGAAGATCCGGACCCCGTAGTCGGCGGTCGGATCCTGTGGCTGGACGAGGAAGGACACCTCGGAGAGGTTGAGCCAGCGGGCGATCATCTGCATCTGGTCCGTGCTCAGGTCATCCGCATCGTGGATGACGGCGAGCGGGTTCCCGGAGAACCGGGCGGTCCCGAACACGTCGAGGTGTGTGACGGCGTGGCGCATCGCGGGTCCTTCCGTGGCTGGGTGCGCCGACGATGAGAGCAGGTCCGTGGCCCCGACGTGCACTGTCCCTGCCTCCCGACGGCGCGTAAGGTCGTAGCACGGCGACAGGGAGGTGCGAGATGCCCCGCTACCTGGTGGTGGCCAACCAGACCCTCGGGGGGCAGGCGTTGCTCGACCGGCTCGAGGAAGGTGCGTCGGAAGGGTCCCGTTCGATCCATGTCCTGGTGCCTGCCAGCGCGGATCCGACGGACGTCTTCCACGACGAGGATGCCGACGTCAGGCTCGCGGAGAAGCGCCTGGCCGAGGCGCTCGAACGATTCGACGACCTGGATGCGACCGTGACCGGCGAGGTGGGCGATCACCGTGCGGCCGACGCCGTCGGTGATGTCCTGCGGCGCGGCGAGGAGTTCGACCGGATCATCGTGTCGACGCTGCCCGCCGGCGTGTCACGATGGCTGCGGCTCGATCTGGTGAGTCAGATCGAACGGACCGCGGACATCCCCGTCGAACTCATCGTGAGCGAGGAACGACCCATCAGGGACGGGTGACCGGCCGACAACGCAGAACACCGGCCCCGCAGGACCGGTGCTCGCGGTGCGCCGCCTAGGACTTGAACCTAGAACCTGCCGGTTAAGAGCCGGATGCTCTGCCAATTGAGCTAGCGGCGCGTACACAGCCGCAGGACGGTAGCAGGACCGACCCGACGGCTGCGCGTGGAGGGTGGATGAGGGGACTTGAACCCCCGGCCTCTCGGACCACAACCGAGCGCTCTAACCAAACTGAGCTACACCCACCGAGACGTACCGAGGATCCGGCACGAGCGCGGAGCGTATGCAGCGGGGGGCAGGGGGTCAAAGCGTGCTCCTGCTCGCGCGCACCCGGTCGGATCCGGGTTGGCTCGCTCAGTCGCAGACGCCGGCCGTCTCCACCGCCTCGCGCAGCGACTCGACACGTTCGCGGTTCACGTCGAAGTCCCGCCGCCCCAACCTCGCCGCAGCTCGAACCTGGATCTGATCGCCGTCGGCCTGCAGCTCCAGATCGTCGACGAACCCCATCCACCGGCTGGTCGAGCGAAGGTGGGCATAACCGTCGCGAACGACGACCATCTCAGTGCGGGGGAGGACGTCCAGCGCGACCCCCACGACCTCCTCGAGCCGGTCACCGGGGCAGGCGAGCGGTTCGATCGCGTGCCGGGGGTCGCTCGCTCCGGACCGCACGCAGTTGTCGCGGTCGGGGCAGGGGTAGAGCTCGCCGACCCGCAGGCCGATCTGCGGCGGTGGGACGAGCCCGACCGCCAGGCGAGCCGCGACCAGCACCATGAGCAGCAGACCAAGGACGACCGGCCAGCGGCGACGTCGAGGTGGCTCGAATCCATCGGTCATGTCGGTGATGCCGCCTTGTCTGTGGTGGAGATGTCTGCGAGCAGGGCCGCCAGATCTTGCCAGGCGAACGGCTT
>SLHP01000074.1 GCA_007136095.1 Nitriliruptoraceae bacterium | reverse complement strand
TGGCGGTTGCAGTACTCGCGGACCGGTCGATCGTGGGCCGCGCTGCGTGAGGACGAGACGACCGCCCAGGTCATGGGCATCGATACCGCCAAGGCCAAGCTGCTCGCGTTCGTGATCGGCGCGATCTTCGCGTCGTTCGCGGGCGCCCTGTTCGCTTCCAAGGTCGGATCGGTGTTCCCCTCGAGCTTCGATCTGCTGGTGTCCATCATCGTGCTGGTCGTCGTCATCGTCGGAGGGATGGGCCACATCCCCGGGGTGATGGTCGGTGCGGTCGTGCTGATCGGGGTGCTCGGAGGGCCGACGCAACCCGGACTGCTCCAGGAACTGGGGGAGTACAAGCTGTTGATCTACGGTGCGATCCTGGTCTACATGATGCTGGAGCGACCCGAGGGTCTGGTCCCATCGGTCGCCAGATCCCGCGAGCTCCACGGCGAGGAGGCGCAGCAGGACGCCTGGTTCGACAAGAAGGGCAACCTGTTGGAAGACGGATCTCCCGACGACGATGAGCCGGCGACGGCCGGAGCGGTCGAGGGCACGTCGGGCGACGCCGCGCCGACCCAGGAAGGTGAACGCTGATGACCGCGATCCTCGAGGTCGACAACGTCAAGAAGACCTTCGGCGGTGTCAACGCGCTGGACGGTGTCGACTTCCACGTCGACGAGGGCGAGATCGTGTCGGTCATCGGGCCCAACGGTGCCGGCAAGACCTCGCTGTTCAACGTGATCAGCGGGTTGTTCCCACCCGACGGCGGCCAGATCCGCTTCAAGGGGGAGGACATCGGCGGGCTCGCACCCAACCAGATCACGGAGCGAGGGCTCGCCCGGACCTTCCAGAACGTCAAGCTGTTCCCGAACCTCACCGTGCTCGAGAACGTCATGGTCGGGCAGCACTGTCGGAACAAGTCGGGCGCGTGGGACGCGATCCTGCAGACCCCCCGCTTCAAGCGGGAGGAGAAGGAGATCGAGCAGAAGGCCAAGGACATCCTGTCGTTCTTCGGGACGCGCCTATCGGGCTATCGGCACAACCAGCCGGCGTTCGTGCTGTCCTACGCCAACCGGCGACGCCTGGAGATCGCACGGGCCATGGCCACCGAACCAGAGCTGCTCCTGCTCGACGAGCCCACGGCCGGGATGAACCCGCGTGAGACCACCGAGCTGACCGAACTCATCGGCCGGCTGCGCAGCGACCGGGGGATCACGGTCGCGCTGATCGAGCACGACATGAAGTTGGTCGGCGACGTCTCCGACCGCGTCGTGGTCTTCGACCACGGCGTCAAGTTGGTCGAAGGCGACTACCAGACCGTGTCGACCGACGATGCTGTGATCGAGGCCTACCTCGGACGGCCTGCGGAACGCGACGAGGAGGCGACGGCATGAGTACCGGCATCCAGCAGACCAAGGACGGGATCGTCGAGCCGGATCCCGATGGCCGCACGCCGGTGCTCGAGTTCCGCGACATCAACACCTACTACGGGGCGGTGCACATCCTCAAGGATGTGAACATGAAGATCTACCCCGGGGAGATGGTGTGCCTGCTCGGCGGGAACGCGTCGGGCAAGACCACCACCCTCAAGACCATCCTCGGCATGGTCGAACCCGCCTCTGGTCAGGTCCTGATCGACGGCGAGTCCGTCAACGGACGGGTGACCGCCGACCGGGTGTCGCTGGGTGTCTCGATGGTTCCGGAGAACCGACGCCTGTTCAAGCGCATGTCGGTCAAGGAGAACCTCGACATCGGCGCATACCTGCGCAACGATGACGAGAAGGACGACGACCTCGACAAGATCTTCGAGATGTTCCCGCGCATCAAGGAGCGGCTCAACCAGAAGGCCGGGACCCTGTCAGGCGGTGAGCAACAGATGGTGGCGGTCGGTCGTGCCCTGATGGCCCGACCCAAGGTCCTGCTGATGGACGAGCCCTCGATGGGGCTCGCACCGGTGCTCGTCGCGCAGAACTTCGAGATCATCCAGCAGATCAACGACGCCGGAACGACCGTCTTCATGGTCGAGCAGAACGCGAACATGGCGCTGTCGATCGCGGACCGCGGGTACGTCCTGCAGACCGGGGCGATCGTGCTCGCGGACTTCGCCGCAGGGCTGCTCGCCAACCCGCAGATGCGCGAGGCCTACCTCGGTGAAGCGGGCGAGGGCCGCTAGCGCGTCACCCGAGGATGCGCGCGTCACCCCATCCGCTGGCGAGACCCGCGCCGGTGGTGAAGCGCTCCGGGCCGAACTGCTCGAGCCCGGGATCGGGATCTCCGAGGACCAGGTCCGCGACGTAGCGGCCGAGCCCCGGGGCCAACTTGAAGCCGTGACCGCTGGTCCCGGCGTCGATGAAGACGCCGTCGGCGATCTCGCCGATGACCGGCTGCCAGTCCGGACTGACGTCGTACAGGCTGGCCCAGCCGCCGCGCGGCTCGATCTCCTCGAGGCCGGGGAGGCGGCGGATCACCTTGGTGGCCAGCTCCTCGCTCTCCTCGTCGAGCAGGCGATCGTCGATGGCGTCGGGGTCGTCGATCGTGGGGGATGGCGTGAGCGGGCCGACGATGAAGTGGTCGGAACGTTCGGGCTTGGCGTAGTAGCCCTGCACGATGTCCGCGAAGACGTGCTCGATACGGGGAGCGGGGCCCCAGCCGTAGGTCGCGACCACGTGCCGCTCAGCGGTCAGGGGGAGCTCCGCGCCGACCTGTGCCGCCAGGGGGCCGCTCCAGGGACCCGCGGCGATCAACAGCCGATCGACGTCGACCGACGTGCCATCGCCGAGGTGCACGATCGTGCCGCGACCACCGCGGTGTTCCAGGCGCACGACCTCGGTGTTGCGTCGCACCTCGACACCGGTGTCACGCGCCCGGGCCATGAGACCCTGGGTGGTCAGGACGGGATCGGCGTAGCCGGCACCCTGCTCCCAGCCCCCGATACCGACGCCCGTCAGATCGAAGGCGGGGAACCGGTCGGCCAACTCGTCGACGCTCAGGGCGTCGGTGATCGTCCCGATCGCGGTCAGGTCCCGGGCGGTGCGGCGGACCTCCTCGATGTCCTCGGGCCCGTGGATGAACAGTCCGCCGGTGCGGTGGTACCCGGCATCGTGGCCGCCGGTGACCTCGGCGAAGCGGTCGAGCAGATCCAGCGACTCGCGCGCAACCCGCGCCAGGAAGGGGTTGGTGTAGTACGCCCGACAGACCGCACTGGAGCGCCCGGTCGGTCCGCCCGCGACGTCTCCGCGTTCGAAGACGACGGTGGAGACGCCCCGATCGCCGAGGTGGAACGCGGCGCTGGCGCCGTGCACCCCGCCGCCGATGATCCCGATGTCGACGTGGTCCATGGGTCCTCCAGGAAGGCTCGTGACGTCCGGGCGGGACCTTAGCCGTGGGCCGCCCAGGCGGGTTTCAGGCGGTGTGGAGGGCCCGGGCGACGATCAGGTCCTCGTAGGCGTGACCGACCGACGAGAACAATGTGCGGTCGCTGGGTGAGGTCCGCACCGTGGCACCGTCACGCAACAGCTCGGTCAGATCGGCGACGATGTCGTTCCGGTCCCAGCCGCCCGTGGATTCAGCGAGTAGCAGGTCGCCCTTCTCGGTGAGCGCGGCTTCGCGGAGTTCCACCACGACGCGGCTGCCGAGGACCGTGGCAGCGTCGATCTCCTGCAGGTCCGGCCGGTAGGCCCCGATCGCGTTGACGTGGACCCCCTCCGCAAGCTGCGAGCCGTCGAAGACCGGTGTCGCGCTGGACGTGCAGGTGCAGACGATGTCCGAGGTGGCGACGTCGTCCGGCGTGCCCGACCGGACCTCGACATCGAGGTGGTCGGCCGCGAACGTGATGAACGCGTCGACGGACTCGGCCCGGGGCGCGACGATCCGGACCTCGGTCAGATCGCGGACCGCTGCCATGGCCAACAGATGGGACCGGCCCTGTGCGCCGGCTCCGAAGATCGTCAGTCGCGAAGCGTCGGGTCGAGCCAGGTGCCGGGTCGCGAGGCCGGAGACTGCCGCGGTCCGCAGCTCGGTGAGCGCGCGCCCCTCGATCGTGGCCTCCGGCTCCAGTCCCGGCGGGACGAACAGCGTGTAGACCCCGTTGACGAACGACTTCCCGCGCGCCGGGTTGTCCGGATCCAGCGAGACCAGCTTGACCCCCGCCCAGCCGTCGGCCATCGCCGGCATGACCAGCAGATCGCGCCCATCGTCTCGTAGATGGAGTCGCTGCGGGCCCTCCGCGAAACCGTTGGTGCCGATCGCCTGTTCCAGAGCAGCGATCGCGTCGAGCATCGGCAGTCGCTGCCACACCTCCGGGGCATCGATGTGCTGCACGTCAGCGGTCCTTGCGTCGGCAACGGGGTGGTCGGTTCAGCGGTGACGCCGGGTCGGTCCGCCGGTGCAGGCTGTCAGATGATGTGGCGTTCGCTGCGATGGTGGCCGTCGGCGAACCGGTCGTCGCGCAACGGATCGATGTCGATCGACCGAGAGCGACCATGGAGGAGCTCATCACGGACGACCTCGCCGACGGCAGCGGCGTGCTGGACGCCATGGCCGGAGAAGCCCGACGCGTGGATCCAGGTCGGGGACCCACTCGCCGCTCCCAGGATGGCGTTGTGATCCGGGGTCATCTCGTAGTAGCCGTACCAGCTGGCGCGCTGGTCGAGCTCCTCGTCGGCGAACCACGGGAAGCGGGCCATCGCCGCCTCCATGGTGGGTTCCAGCCAGTCCCAGTCGATCCCCGTGGCGAAGCCGGGCTCCTCGTCAGGGTTCGAGCGCCCGAACAGCAGGCGTTCGCCTTCGCTGCGGTAGTACAACCCGGAGGCCGCGTCCACCGTCAGGGGCGTGGTTGGACGGTCCTGACGGGGTCCCGTGAGGAAGATCATGCGACGTGCGGGCGTCACCGGGGTGTCGATACCGGCGAGGCGGCCGACCTCACCCGCCCAGCACCCGGCTGCGTTCACCACGGCTCCCGCCCGCAGCCGGTCGTCGCCGATGGCCAGTTCCCAGCCACCGGCGTGGGGCGCGATGCCCGTGACCCCGCTGCGGAGCCGCACGGTGGCGCCATGGTCCCGTGCCAGTCCGAGGTAGGTCGTCGTGACCGAGTTGGGATCGACGATCCCGTCGATCGGGCCGAAGGTCGCACCCGCCAGGCCCGCGGGGTCGAACGGCAGGAACCGGGCCAGTGCTTCGTCGATGTCCAGGACCTCGATCGGGGCATCGAGGTTGCGCTGCACCTCGACACCCGCGAGGTGGGCGTCCCAGGCCTCGTCGGGAACCAGGAACAGGTAGCCGACCGGGCGGTAGCCGCTGTCCGTGCCGTAGAGCTCGGGGAACCGTGCGTACTGCCGGATGCTGGCCAACGACAACGCGACGTTGACGGGTTCGACGAACTGCACGCGGACCCCCGCGGCACTCAGGCCGGTGGAGCCCATCGCGGGTGACTGCTCACGCTCCAGCACGGTTACCGAGCGGCCGGCCTCGGCCAGTCGGAACGTGCAGGCCGCGCCGACGATGCCACCACCGATGACCGCAACGTCAACTTGCTCGGTCATCGGTGGCCCGTTCCCTGTCGGTGCATCGTTCCGGGGAGCCACCGGTCAACGGCGTGGTCCCGCGGCGCACGGTAGACGCCGGGAGGCGCACCGGCGAACCCGCGGACCGGTCGCGGCCGCGGGCAACGCGATGTCCGAAACCCGCGAGCGTCGAGGACGGCGAGGTGGCAGGCTCTGCACCATGCTGGATGACCCGGACCGCTGCTACGCCGCCTTCCAGGCGCGGGACCCCCGTTTCGACGGGTGGTTCGTGGTCGGCGTGACCAGTACCGGCATCTACTGCCGGCCGAGCTGTCCGTCCCTGCCCCCGCGACGGGACCGGGTCCGGTTCCTGGCGACCGCGGCGGCGGCCCAGCGGGCCGGGTTCCGGGCCTGCAAGCGGTGCCGGCCCGATGCCAGCCCCGGCTCACCGGCCTGGGATCATCGTGCCGATCTGGTCGCCCGCGCGATGCGGCTGATCGCGGACGGGGTCGTTGACCGCGAGGGGGTGCACGGCCTGGCCACCCGGCTCGGCTACTCGGCCCGTCACGTCACCCGTCAACTGGTGGAGGAGGTCGGCGCGGGCCCGCTCGCGCTGGCGCGCACCCAACGGGCGCAGACGGCCCGGGTGTTGATCGAGACCACCCACCTGGCCTTCACCGAGGTGGCCTTCGCGGCGGGGTTCGGGAGCGTCCGGCAGTTCAACGACGCGGTGCGGGCGGTGTTCGCCACGACCCCGACCGTCCTGCGTGAGCGCGCAGGCCGCGGGGTGGTGAGCGGCGGCGACACACTGCGCCTCCGGTTGGCTCACCGCCAGCCGGCGGCGATGGGGCCGGTGTTCGACCACCTCGCCGCCCGTGCCGTGCCGGGCCTGGAATCCCTGGTCACGCCGGACCGCTATCGGCGGAGCCTGCGGCTGCCACACGGCAGCGGCATCGTCGAACTCGTGGCTGCACCGCAGCACGTCGCTGCGAGCCTGCAGCTCGCGGACCTCCGTGACCTCGGGGCCGCCGTCGAACGTTGTCGACGGTTGCTGGACCTGGACGCGGACCCGATCGCGGTGGACGAGCGCCTCGCGTCGGACCGCGTGATGGCGCGCCTCGTCACCGCCGTGCCCGGGCTGCGGGTCCCGCACAGTGTCGATCCCTTCGAGGCCGCGGTCCGGATCGTGCTCGGACAGCAGGTCAGTGTGGCGGGTGCCCGACGCTTCACGCAGCGCCTGGTCGCACGGTTCGGCGACCGGCTCGACCGTCCGTGGGGTGGGGTCACCACCCGGTTCCCCGATGCGCAGACCCTGGCGGCTGCGGACCTGGACGCGATCGGCCTGACGTCGCGACGGGCGGCGACCATCCGCGCCCTGGCGACCGCCGTGGCGTCCGGCGCGCTGGACCTCGACGTCGGCGTGGACCGCCGGGACACGCTGGATGCGCTCGGTCGCCTGTCCGGCGTCGGGCCGTGGACAGTCCAGATGGTCGCCCTTCGAGGGCTGGGCGATCCGGATGCCTTCCCGGCCACCGACCTCGTGCTGCGCCGGGCCGCAGGTCTGCTGGGGCTGCCGAGTGCCGGGGCCGACCTCACGGCACACGCAGCGGCGTGGCGGCCGTGGCGCGCGGTCGCGGCGCAACACCTCTGGTGGCACGCAGCGGCCGACGCGCGACGGGCTGCGTGACCGACATGACAGGATCGACGATGACCGATGTGCGCTACGACCGACTCCCGACCCGCCTGGGTGAGCTGTTGGTCACCGATCACGGGTGGGGACTCAGCGGTCTGTACTTCCCCGACCATCGCCGGGGACCCCAGGTGGAGCCCTCATGGCTCGTGGACCCTGAACCGTTCCGCATCCTCGCCGATCTTCTGGACACCTACCTCCGCGGGGAGCCGGTGCGCTTCGAGGTGCCCCTCGATCTGCGTGGGACCGATCTCCAGGTGGAGGTCTGGACGGCACTGAGGCGGATCCCGGTGGGAACGACCGTCAGCTACGGCGAGCTTGCGGCCACCGTCGGCCGCCCCGGCGCCGCACGGGCCGTCGCGGCGGCGGTCGCGCGAAATCCGGTCTCGATCGTCGTGCCCTGTCATCGGGTCATCGGCGCGAACGGGACCCTCACCGGGTACGCGGGGGGTATCGATCGCAAGCGAACGCTGTTGACGATGGAGCGTGCCCTGCCCGACCCTTGACCGGGTACCGACCCAACGGGCGGACGGCCAGGTCCGAACTACCCTGAGAGCAGCCACAACCACCTGAGGAATCCCATGAGAATGCGCTCGTTCACGACCGTCGCCATCGCTGCCCTGGCCGTCATCGCCATGGCCTGCGGAGACGCGGACGACGCCCCGGTCGATGACGACACCGGGGCAGAGGCCGAGGAACAGGTCGACGACCCCGACGGGGAGACCGACGCAGCGGCTGCCGATGTCGCCGTCGCCGAGTCTCCGTTGGGTGATCACCTGGTCACCGCCGACGGGATGACCATCTACCTCTTCACCGAGGACCCGGAGGGCGAGAGCGTCTGTACGGATGACTGCCTGGCGAACTGGCCGGCCGTGACCGTCGACGGGGACCCACAGGTCGGCGACGGCGTGGATGGCGACCTGGTCGGCACGATCGAACGTGAGGACACCGGTGAGACCCAGCTGACCTACGCCGGCATGCCGCTGTACCTGTTCGCCGCGGACGCCGCACCGGGTGATGTCGAGGGCCAGGGGGTCAACGACGTCTGGTTCGTCGTCGCACCGGACGGGTCGGCGATCGAGGGTGACCTCGACGACGATGATGAGAACGGTGGCGGTGGCTACTGAGTCGGGGCCGAGCCGGCGGGGGTACCGTCGCCGGCGTGGATGAACCCGCGCTGCTGCAGACGGGCCCGGAGACCTTCCGGGTGCTGCTCGGCGGTGGCCGCGAGATCATCGCCGAGTTGCCCCACCACACGCGGCGGGGGCTCGGTCTCACGGGGGTCCCACCACTGATCGTGGCCGCTGAGATCGTCCGGTTCCTCGATGAGCGGGATGCCCTGCACGGGCCGACCGTCTCGCTGGGCGCGGCAGCCGGTCGGTTCCCCGAGTTCGTCGAGGAGATCTCGGCACGCCTGCGTTGAGGCGCTGAGGTCGACTGCCGGTCCGCTCCGGTCGGGCGGTGCGAAGGAGCAGGTGTGGACATCGAGGTGACCGAGGTCGTCCCGGGTGAGTTGGATGTCTCGGTCGACGGCAAGGGGCGCTGCCGCGTCCTGATCCCGGCCGGCGTGGGTCTGGCGGGCGCATCGGACACGGACCTGGCGGCGGCGCTCGTCCAGGTCCTGCTGGACGCCGGTCGGCCGCTCCCCGCGGTCATCGATGTGAGCCGGGTGTTCTCCTCCGATTCGTCGGTCTTCGAAGCGGTCCAGCGCGAGCTCGAGGCCGACGCCTGACGCGCCCCATCGGCCCCTTGACACGCCCCGGGTGTCTGGGGGACAGTGCACGACTCCCCACAACCGTTGCGCACAGCACAACGCCGCGGGGAGTGCGGGAGGTGGAGGATGCGGGTCCTGATCGCCGATCGACTGCCGGCTGGGCACTGCGCGAGCCTGCGTGCCGGCGGCCATGATCTCACGGAGTCGCCGGAGCTGTCCGCCGACGACCTCGTGACGGCCATCGCCGACCACGAGGTCCTCATCGTTCGCAGTACCCGGGTCACCGCTGCGGTGATCGATGCGGCGACGTCCCTGCGCCTGGTGGTGCGTGCCGGGTCCGGGACCGACACCATCGACGTCGAGGCTGCGGCCGGTCGGGGGATCGCCGTGTGCAACGTGCCCGGACGCAACGCCATCGCGGTCGCCGAACTGGCGGTCGGACTCGTGCTGGCCATCGACCGGCGGATCCCGGAGCAGGTCACCGACCTGCGCGAGGGTCGGTGGCGCAAGGGCGAGTACCAGACCGCGACCGGCATCTGCGGCCGATCGGTCGGGGTGCTGGGCCTCGGCGACATCGGACTGGAGTTCGCGGCGCGGATGGTGGCCTTCGGGACGCACGTCCACGGTGTCGCAGACCCGGGACGAGACACCGAGCGACAACGTCGGGCGGAGGAGATCGGGATCACCTTCGTGGCGGATCTGCCGACCCTCGCGGCCACCTGCGACATCCTGTCGTTCCACGTTCCGTTGTCGGACCGGACCCGCGGCATCATCGGTGAGCCACTGGTGACGCAGGTCCCGAAGGGGGCGATCCTCATCAACACCTCCCGCGGAGACCTGGTGGATCCCGATAGCCTGCTGCACGCGTTGGACGACCGTTCGCTGTGGGTCGGGCTGGACGTACATCCGGACGAACCCGCGGGTGGATCGGGCGTGATCGAGACGCGGCTGTCCCGGCATCCGCGGGTCTACGGCACCCACCACGTCGGTGCGTCGACCGAGCAGGCGCAGACGGCGGTGGCGGACGGCGTGGTCGAGACGTTGCATGCGTTCGCTCGCGGCGAGGTCCGCAACTGTGTGAACGACTCGGCACTGGCGGGGGCGACGCGTTGACGAGGTCAGGTACCGGAGATGCGGGGATGGCGTCGAGGTCGCCTGTCCCGGGCACCCGCGTCGATCTGCGGCCGATCGACCTGCACCTGGTCGCCGGTGACGTCGCGGGGCGGGTGGTACCGCCTCCCGCGGATGCGCTGACGGCGGAGGAGCGCACGCAACTGGCGGCCCGTGAGCCCCTGAGCCTGTTGCGCGTGCTCGGCCCCGAGGGACAGGAGGGCGGCCCAGCGGGGCGCAAGGCGGGCCGCTTGATCCGTGAACACGTCGCTGCGGGACGTTACTCGGAGCGGGGCCCCGTGGTCGCGGTCCACGAGCTACGGACCCCCACCCACCGGCAGGTCGGACTGGTGGCCGGGATCCCGGTCGCGGATGTCGACGCTGGCGTGGTCCGTCCCCACGAGCAGACGCGTGCCTACCGTGAGGAACGCCTGGCGGCGTTCCTGGATGCGGCTGGCGTCGATGTCAGTCCGGTCGTCCTGACGCACACTGCGCAACCCGCGATCGATGGGTTGGTCGACCAGGTGTGCCACGCCGATCCGGATCTGGAGTTCGACGGTTGGGGCGGGGTCCGGCATCGTGTCTGGATCGTCGCTGACACCTCGGTGTGTGAGCGGCTGCGAACAGCGGCTGGCGCGATCGCGCAACTGACGATCGTCGACGGGCACCACCGTGTGGCCGCGGCGCTGCGGGCCCGGGACAACGCCGACGACCGGGATGGGGCGGCGCGTGATGAGCCGCTGCTGCTGGCCGAACTGGTCGCTGATCGCGATCTGCGGATGGTCGGCTTCGATCGGCGGGTCCATGTCGCCGACATCGCCGAGGCCCAGCGCATCCTCGCCGGCCTCGCGGGCATCGCACACCTCACGGATCTCGGGATCGGACCGCCCCCACGTCCGGTGGGCGCGGCGGAGATGCTGGTGGCGGTCTCCGACCGGTGGTGGCGGGCCACCTTCACCGATGTCCCCGATGAGCTGCCGGAGTCGCTCCCGGTGTCGCTGCTCCAGGAGCGTGTGCTCCGTCCCATCGTCGGCATCGGAGATCCGCGGACCGATCGACGCCTCGAGCACGTCCCGGGCCTCGGTGACCTGCGGGCGCTCGACCGGGCGGTCCACGAGGCCATGACGATGGCGTTCGTGCCACGGGCCGTCACGGTCGCCGAACTGCAGGCGGTCGCGCGCCGCGGGGCGGTCCTACCCCCGAAGTCCACCTACGTGGACCCCAAACCGGGCCCGGGGGTCCTGATCCGCCTCCGGCAACGTTGAGCCACGATCCATCCTTGACGCGGGCGGCCGGCTCAGGCAAAGTGTTGCGATAGACGGTCCGCGTTTTGCAGGACGCAACATCGAGCCCCGGGAGAGGGTCGGCCCGCGTCCGTGAGGTGGAAGGGCGGGAGCCCATGGTGGACGAGAGGGTCGTGGCGTCGCTCGAGCGAGCCAGGTTCGAGATCATCCCGATGAAGGGGGTGGATGACCAGCTGCCGTTCCTTCCGGCGGGGGTCACCGTGACGGTGACCGCGTCGCCGACGAAGGGACTCGACGCGACGTTGGAGCTGGCGGAACGGGTCGCGCAACGCGGCAACCCCGTGGTGCCCCACCTGTCCGCGAGGCTCGTCGAGGGACGCGAGCACCTGGCGCGCATCCTCGCCCGCCTCGAGGCGCTCGGGGTCGAGGAGGTGTTCGTCCCGGCCGGAGACACAGAGATCCCGGCGGGTCCCTACGAGGGAGCTGCCGACCTGCTCGAGGAGATGACCGACCTCGGCCATCACCTGCAGCGGGTGGGGATCACGGGCTATCCGGAGAGCCATGCGTTCATCCCGGATGCCACCACCATCGTGGAGATGACGCGCAAGGCGCCGCACGCGACCGCGATCGTGTCGCAGATCTGTTACGACCCGACCATCATCCGGTCATGGGTCAGCGAGGTCCGTGCGCGCGGCGTCGACCTGCCGATCTACCTCGGCGTCCCTGGGGTCATCGACCGGGCGAAGCTGCTGCGCGTTTCGTTGCGGGTCGGGCTCGGGGACTCGATCCGCTACCTGCGCAAGCAGCACGAGGTCGCGACCAGGCTGTTGACCGGCTACACCCCCGACGAGCTCGTGGGCGGGCTCGGGGACCTGATCGATCACCCTGACGCCCGGGTCGCCGGGTGGCACCTGTTCACCTTCAACGAGGTGGAACGGACCGAACGCTGGCGGCAGGAACTGCTGCTGAGTCTCCGAGGAGCAGCCCTGTGAGTTTCCCCAACGACCTGGACATCGCACGCAGCGCGGCGCTCAAGCCGCTCGACGAGGTCGGCGCGAGCATCGGGCTCGGCCCGCACCTGCTCGAGCCGTACGGCGAGCACGTCGCCAAGATCAAGCTGGGCGCCATCGACGAACTCGCCGACCGGCCCCGGGCCAAGTACGTGCTGGTGTCCGCCATCACCCCGACCCCGCTCGGGGAGGGCAAGACCACCACCACGGTCGGGCTCGGGCAGGCGTTCCGGCACCTCGGCAAGACGGCCACGGTCGCGATCCGTCAGCCGTCGATGGGCCCCACCTTCGGGATCAAGGGCGGGGCGGCCGGTGGCGGGTACAGCCAGGTCGTCCCGATGGAGATCCTCAACCTGCACCTGACCGGGGACATGCACGCGGTCACCGCGGCGCACAACCTGCTGTCGGCGATGGTCGACAACCACCTGTTCCAGGGGCAGGCGCCCGCGCTGGATCCTCACCGGGTGGCGTGGCGGCGCGTCATGGACGTCAACGACCGGGCGCTGCGCAACATCGTCGTCGGGCTCGGCACCCGGCTGGACGGTCGGCCTCGGGAGACCGGGTTCGACATCACGGCGGCCTCCGAGGTCATGGCCGTGCTCGCCCTGGCGACCTCGCTGCAGGACCTACGGGCCCGGATGGGTCGGATCGTCATCGGCGCCGACACCGATGGGTCCCCGGTCACCGCGGAGGACATCGGTGCGGCCGGTGCCATGACCGTGATCATGAAGGAGGCCCTCAAGCCCAACCTCATGCAGACCCTGGAACAGACCCCGGTGCTGGTGCACGCCGGACCCTTCGGCAACATCGCCCACGGCAACAGTTCCGTGGTGGCCGATCGGATCGGGATCCACGGCGGCGACTACCTGGTGACCGAGGCCGGGTTCGGTGCGGACATGGGTGCGGAACGCTTCTTCAACATCAAGTGCCGGACGTCCGGCCTGACGCCGGATGCCGGGGTGCTGGTCGCGACGGTGCGGGCACTGAAGGCGCACTCCGGACGCCACAAGATCATCGCGGGGAAGCCGCTGCCCGACGACCTGCTGGCGGAGAACCCCGACGACGTGCAGGCCGGTGCGGCCAACCTGCGCAAGCAGATCGAGAACATCCGGTTGCACGGCGTGTCACCGGTGGTGGCGATCAACTCCTTCCCGACCGATCACGACAGCGAACACGCCACGATCCGTGAGATCGCGGAGGAGATGGGTGCCCGCGTCGCGGTCTGCAACCACTTCGCCGAAGGTGGTGCCGGTGCGGTCGAGCTCGCGGAGGCGGTCGCCGAGGCGGCCGAGGAGCCGTCCGAGTTCCGGTTCCTCTACCCCTCCGAGGCCTCGCTGCGCGAGAAGATCGAAGCGGTGGCCACCAAGGTCTACGGCGCGGACGGGGTCGACTACGCGCCGGCGGCGGCGCGCCAGATCGACGACCACGAGGCCAACGGGTTCGGTGACCTCCCGGTCTGCATCGCCAAGACCCACCTGTCGATCTCATCGGATCCGACGCTCACCGGGGCACCGACCGGCTGGCGGATGCCGGTCCGGGAGGTCCGCGCCTCCGTCGGTGCCGGGTTCATCTACCCGATCTGTGGTGACATGCGCACCATGCCGGGCCTGTCATCGACCCCGGCGGCACAACGCATCGATATCGACGAACACGGTGAGATCGTGGGACTGTCCTGACCCAGGACCCCAGTGGTATGGACGGGGCGATGGACGGGTTCCTCGATGCGTTGGCCTCCGAGGCGCCCGCGCCCGGAGCGGGTGCCGCCGTGGCCGTGACGGTCGCAATGGCGGCCGGCCTGCTGGCCATGTTCGCGCGGTCCTCGGTGGACCTCCCTGATCGGGATGCGCTCGCCGCCCGGGCGGATGACCTGCGGGCTGCCGCGTTCGATCTGATCGAGGCCGACCGGGTTGCCTACACACGGGTGCTCGAGCACCGCCCGCGACGTCAGGGCGATCCCGACGGGTTCCGTGAGGTCGTGGCCGCCGCCAACCAGCCGCTGCTCGCCGCATGCCAGATCGCCGACCGGACCGTCGATGCCGGCCTGGGCGCGTTGCCGGCCGGCAACCCGGCGGTGCGCCCCGACCTCACCGCGGGCCTCTTCCTGGCACGATCCGCCGTCACCGTCGCGACCGGGCTGATCGAGGCCAACACCCGCGTCGGGCGGCTGTCCGGCGATGATCTCGACAGGGCACGACGGCACGACGCCTCCCTGCAGCAACGGCTCGATGGGGTGGTGGGCGTCGGATGAGCGTGGCGTTGCCGACCCGACCCATCGTGCGCGATGTGGAGTTGTTGGACACCCTCGTCCACCGCCGGCGCGGTCACTCACCGCGGGGTACCCACCGCATGGCGGCGCTGTGCCACGCGCTGGGGGATCCGCAGGCGCAGCTACAGACGGTGCGGGTGGTGGGTACCGGTGGCAAGACCAGCATCGTGCGGATCATGGCGGCGGTGCTCGCCGCGCACGGCGTCGCCTGCGGCGAGACGACCTCGCCGCACCTGCAGCACGCGTCCGAGCGGATCCGACTCGACGGCCACACGGTCCGGCCCGAACTGGTCGCCGCCCGTTGGCGTGACCTCCAGCAGGCGATCGTGACCGCCGAGGCGGCCACGGGGGAGCCGGTCACCTTCTTCGAGGCCGTGACCGGGCTCGCCCTGCGCCTGTTCGCCGACCGGCAGGTCGACGTGGCCCTGGTCGAGGCCGGCATCGGGGGGGTCACCGACGCGACGGGCGCCCTGTCGGGCGACATCGTGGTGCTCTCGCGGGTCGGGTACGACCATCCGGAACTGGGTGCCGACCTGGCAGAGGTCGCTGCAGAGAAGGCCGGGATCGTGGCGCCCGGGGGAGTGCTGGTCTGTGCTGCCCAGGAGCCGACCGCCGCGGCGGTCATCGAGGAGGTCGTTGCCGACCGCGGTGCCACGCTGCTGCGGGCGGGACGTGACTTCGGGGTGGACACCCGTCGACCCGCACCGGGGGGGCAGCAGGTCGGTCTGCGCGGTCTCGAGGGGTCCGGGATCCGTGGGTTCCTGCCGCTGCGTGGCGCCCACCAGGCAGCCAACACCGCGGTCGCCCTCGCGGCGGTCCAGGCGTTGCTGGGTACCACCGACCTGGACCCGGTCCGCATCCGGACGGGGCTGGCCGCCGTCGATGTCCCGGGTCGGATCGAGGTGGTGACCCGCCGAGATGCCGCAGACGTGATCCTCGACGGGGCGCATGACATCGATGCCATGGGCGCCCTGGCCCGGTGCCTCGTGGAGAGCGCTTCTGGTCGGTCGATCACCGTGGTGTTCGGCGTCGGAGGGCAGCGGTCGCCGGAGCCACTGCTCGAACGACTCCGCGGGCTCGATGCACGGTTGATCGTGACGGCGACCGGCACCCCACAGGCCATGCCGGTCGAGGAACTCCATCGGCGTGCGCGGGCAGATGGCTTCGGGGCGTTGGCCGCCCCTGATCCAGCAGCGGCGCTCACGCAGGCCACCCGGCTGACGCCGGCCGACGGCGTGATCGTGGTGACGGGGTCGCTCCACCTCGTCGGTGCGGTCGGTCCGCTCCTGCAGGTTCGCGCAACCGTCCCCTGAGACGCAACACCCGTCGTGGACGCTACCGTTGGGCGCTGAGAAGGAGGACCGCATGGTCGACGACGTCCCGTTGGTGCAGTCGGTCGACCGTGCCGTCGCCGCGATGGAGATCCTGGCCCGGGACGGCTGGGTCGGTGTGACCGAGATCTCGCGGGAACTCGACATCCACAAGTCGACGGTGTTCCGGCTGCTGGCCACGTTGGAACGCCGCGGTGTCGTCGAACAGCACGCCGAGACCCAGAAGTACCGGTTGGGTTTCGCCGTGCTGCGCTTCGCGAGTTCGGTGCGGTCGTCGTTGGACCTCGTGCGAGCTGGACGCCCGACCTGTGACCGCCTCAGCCGGGAGATCGACGAGACCGTCAACCTCGCGGTCCTCGAAGAGTGCGACGTCGTGTACATCCACCAGGTGAACCTGTCCAGCAGCCGGGTCAGCGCGGACTGGCTCGGGAGCCACACGCCGGCGCACTGCTCGGCAACCGGCAAGGTCCTACTCGCGCACCTACCGGACCGGCAGGCTGATGGGTTCCTCCGGGCACCGTTGCAGCGCTACACCTCCGCGACGATCACCGATCCGGACCGCCTGCGGGCCGAACTGCGGGACGTGCGACACGCGGGCTATGCCGCTGCGACCGAGGAACTCGAGGAGGGCCTCAACGCCGTGGCGGCACCGGTTCGCGGTCCGGACGGCACGGTGGTCGCGTGCGTGTCGGTCTCGGGTCCGTCCTACCGCCTGGAGGTCGAGCACCTGCCCGAGGTGGCCACCGCGGTGATCGCCGCCGCCGCCGAGATCTCGCGGCGCCTCGGGTTCCTGGGGGACGCGAACGAGGGGCTCGTCGGCTGAACAGATCGGCCCGCCCCGCCCGGAAGCGGAGCGGACCGACCGGTGATGACCCGCGCGGGCTTCGTGCTCCGCGTCAGCCGACGCCTCTGCGGTTCTTCACCTCGGTGACGAGCGCGGGGAGCAGCTCGTGCAGATCGCCGATCACCGCGTAGTGGGCGCGGGTGACCATCGGAGCTTCCGGATCGGTGTTGATCGCCAGGATCTTCTTCGCCGACATGCAGCCGACCCAGTGCTGGGTCGCGCCGCTGATGCCGCAGGCGACGTAGAGGTCGGGCGCGACCCGTGTTCCGGTCTGTCCGACCTGATCGTTGTGTGATCGCCACCCGTTGTTGGTCGCGACCCGGGAGCAGCCGACCGCACCGCCGAGCAGTTCCGCGAGCTCCTCGAGGATCCCGAAGCCCTCGGCGCTGCCGACGCCACGGCCACCGGAGATCACGACGGGCGCGGTCGCGAGGCTGATACCGCCCCCGCGGCTGGCGCGCTCCACGACCCGGGTGATGTGCAGGCTCTCGTCGAGTTCGGGCTTGAACGAGTGCAGTTCGGCAGCTCCGGGCGAGACGGCATCGGCCGCTGCGGTCTGGTGGGGCGCCGCCGTGAGCAGTGCCACGTCAGCCTCGAGGTGGACATCCTCCAGCAGGACACCGCCCCACCGGACCCGCGTCAGGTCCCAGCCACCGTCCGCGGGTGCCACCTCGGTGCAGTTGCTGGCCAGCGGCAGATCCGTGCGTGCCGCGACGTGCGCCATGACCTCTGCGGCGTGATCGGTGCCGGACCCGACGAGGGCGCCCGCGCCGAGGCGGTCGTGCAGTTCGTTGATGGCCGCTGCGATGGCCGCCGGTGCCGCGTCCCCATCCAACTGGTCATGCAGCAGCGCATGGGCCACGGCCACCCCCTGGGCCCGGAGGTCGGCCATGGCGGTGTCAGGGATCTCGCCGACCGCCACCGCGTGCAGGTCCCAGCCGTGGGCGTCAGCGAGCGAGCGGGCGAAGGTCAGGGTCTCCCTGCTGGAACGTGCGAGCGTGTCGCCGTCCAGTTCGCTCAACGTCAGGATCAGGCTCACAGCAGCCCCACCTCCTCGAAGAGCGCGGCCACGGCCGGTGCCGCATCGGCACCGGTGCCCAGCATCTGTGTCTGTGCCTGCTGCTGCGGCGGGTGGTGGAGTCGCACGCGTCGCATACCCCCGTCGCGCCGCTGCGGGGTCAGACGGCGGATCTGGGCCTTCTTGGCCAGGAGCCGTCCCCGCATCGCCGGGTAGCGCGGCAGGTTGATGCCCTCCTTGATCGCCGCGACCGCTGGCAGTGGCAGGTCGAGGACCTCGAAACCGTCGGCGACCGCGCGCTTCATCGTCGCCCGGGCGTCGGTCGGTTCGATCGCCTTGATACCGCTGACCACCGGGCGGTCCAACGCGTGTGCCACCCGGATGCCGACCTGGTAGTTGCCGGCGTCCGCTGATTCGTTGCCGAACAGGATCAGGTCGAAGCGGTCACCGTCGGCCTCGAGCGTCTGGATCGCGTCGGTCAGGGCGGCTGCTGTGGCCAGTGCGTCCCACTCCTGCTCGTCGGTCTCGACCAGCACACCGTGATCGATGCCCATCGAGATCGCCGTACGGAGCTGTTCCTCGGCGACCGGCGGGCCGAGGGTGATCACCGTCGAGGAGCCGCCGTGCTTCCCGACGAGCTGCACGGCCTCCTCGACCGCGCACTCCTCGTGCGGGCTGACGGTGAAGCCGAGGTGCTTAGTGTCGATCCGCTGCGCGTCCTCGGTGAGCACGATCTTCGCGCCCGGGGCCGGGACCCGCTTCACGGCGACCAGGATGTTGAGCGTCATGGTCAGGCCTTCATGCGGGTGTCGTCGGGGTCGAACACGCCGTTGCGCGTGTTCGAACGGACCGTGACGGGGTAGTGCTCGCCCATGTACTCCACGAGCAGTTCGTTGCCCTCCGTCGCGTGCTCCGTCGGCAGGTAGGCCAACAGGATGTGTTTGCCGACCGACGGCCCGGCGCCGGCCGTCGTGACGTACGACGGTCGACCGTGGGCGTCGGCGATGCGCTGCCCATCGCGGGTCAGGATCGGCTCGCCACCGTTCATGAACCGTTCGATGCCGGCGGCCGACATGTGGTCATCGACGGTCAACGAGCACATCTTCGCGATCGGCTCGGACTCGCGCGCCTTCAGGTAGGCGGCCTTGCCGTTGAAATCGGCGGCCTTGACCTTCGGGAATGCGAGGCCGGCCTCGACCGGGTTGTACTCGCTCTCGAGTTCGGCCCCCATCAGGCGGTAGCCCTTCTCGATCCGGCCGGTCGTGCCGTAGACCCCACCGCCGGCGGCGACCATCCCGTGCGGTTGGCCGGCCGCCCAGAGCGTGTCCCACAGTTTGACGCCGTGCTCCATCGGGGCGTGGATCTCCCAGCCGAGGTCACCGACGTAGGACATGCGCAGCATGACCGTCGGGATCCCGTTGACCACGACCTCCTGCGCCGCCCCGAACGGGAACGCCTCGTTCGACATGTCGTGGTCCGTCACCGACTGCACGATGTCGCGGGCACGGGGTCCCCAGACGCCCGCGGTGCACCAGGCGCTGGTGATGTCGTGGATGTGCGCGGAGCCGTCCTCGGGCAGGTGGTCGGTGAACCACTTGAGGTCGCGCCCCCAGTCCGGACCACCCGTGATGACCCGGTAGCGATCCCAGGCCAGACGCACGACCGTCAGGTCGCTACGGAAGCCGCCGTTGTGGGTCAGCATCGGGGTGTACATCACCCGTCCGACGGCCCGGTCCACGTTGGTCACGACCATGCGCTGCAGGTAGTCGCAGGCGCCGGGACCCGTCACCTCGAAGATCGAGAAGGCGGTCAGGTCGATGATCCCGGCCCGGTCCCGCAGGGCGAGGTGCTCCGCGTTGATGATGGGAGACCACCACCGGGCATCCCACTCGTGGGGCCGGTCCTCGACCCCGAACTCCTCGACGAGGTGGGCGTTGGACTCGTACCACTGCGGCCGTTCCCACCCGCCGGCCTCGAAGTAGACGGCGCCGAGCGCCTCGGTGCGCGGGTGGAACGTCGAGCAGCGCGTGAACCGGTTGGACTCCCACTGCTCGCGGGGGTGCACGATGCCGTAGGTCTTGTTGAAGCCCTCGTTCACCCGCGCGCGGATGTGGTGCCAGGTCCGCTGGTTGGGGGTGAAACGGGCGATGTCCGCGCCGTGCGGGTCGATCTCCGGTTCACCGTCGGTCATCCACTCCGCGATCATCTTGCCGACCCCGGGGCCCTCCTTGATCCACACCGCCGCTGCGGACCACAACCCCTTGACCTCAACGGTCTCACCGAGCACCGGGGCGCCATCGGCGGTGTACGACAACAGGCCGTCGATCCCGTGCTTGACGCCGGCACCCGGGGTGTCGAGCAACTCGGGCATGAGCTCGAGCGCGTCCTCCATCTGTGCGTCGAAGTCCGCCTCGGTGAGCGGCAGCTGGGTGGGGGAGAGCGGTGACTCCTCGATCGAGGGGATGTCGTCGGGGTCGTGGAGGATCGGCCGGTGGGCGTAGGAGCCGATCTCCATGTCGCCGCCGTTCTGCCGCTCGTACATCCCGGCGTCCATGTCTCGGACGATGGGGAAGGCGATCTCTGACCGGGTTGCCTCGAGCTGCGGGATCGGGCCGACGTCGATCATCTGATGCACGGTGGGGATGAGGGGGATCGTCGCTCCGGCCATCGCGGCGATGCGTGGACTCCACAACCCGCAGGCGACCACGACGTAGTCGCACTCGATGCGTCCCCGGTCGGTGACCACGGCGCGGATCCGGCCCTCCTCCACCTCGAGGTCCTCCACCTCGGTCATGGTGGAGACGGTGAGTGCGTTGGCGTCCAGTGCCCGCTGGCGCATGATCGTGCCGGCCTGCAGGGAGTCGACCACCGACACCGACGGCGTGTAGAAGCCGCCGAGCAGGATCTCCTCGTTGATGAAGGGCACGAGTTCCTTGATCTCGGCGGGGGTCACGAGGCGGGATTCCACGCCCCACGCCTTCGCGGAGGCCATCCGACGACGCAGCTCCTCCATGCGTTCCTCGGTGCGGGCGACCTCGATGCCGCCGGGCATGACCTGGACCCCCATCTCCTCGTATTGGCGCTGGGAGTCGATGGTCAACAGCGCCAGTTCCTTGCCGTGATCGACCGGGAAGATGAAGTTGGATGCGTGGCCGGTCGATCCACCGGGGTCGGGCAACGGTCCCTTGTCGACCAGGACCATGTCGGTCCATCCTCTGGCGGCGAGGTGGCCGACGACGCAGTTGCCGACGATGCCGGCGCCGATGACGACGACGGACGCGCGGTCCGGGAGTTCGCTCATGATGTTCTCCTGCATGGTGCGTGGGTCGGTGTCGGTCGTTGTTGGAATCGGGGTCACAGCAACGTGCGGATCTCGCGTTCGAAATCGGCCACGTGTGTCCGGGCCATGTGCTCGGCCCGGTCGGCATCGCCGCCGGCGATCGCCTGGAGCAGTTCGCGGTGTTCGTCGACCGCGTCCTCGAGTTGGTGCATCCGCTCGAGGGCGAGGAACCACAACCGCAGGGCCAGCACGTAGTAACGATCGAGAGCGGCCTCGAGGAACGGGTTGCGGGCGGCGCGGTAGATCAGTCGGTGGATCCGCTGGTCGAGGTGGATCAGGCGGCGCTCATCGGTCTCGCCCACGGTCAGGTCCAGCTCGTCGAGCAGCGCGGCGATGTCACGGCGGTCGGCATCGGTGGCCCGCTGGGCCGCGAGCCGTGAGACGAACCCCTCGAGCTCCACCCGGATCTCGGAGATGGCGCCGAGATCGCCGACATCGATGGGGCCGACGTAGATGCCACGCCGGGGAAAGACCTCGACCAGCCCGTCGTCGGCCAGACGCCGCAGTGCTTCGCGCACGGGGGTGCGGCCGAGACCGAACTCCTCGACGAGGTCGCGCTCGTTGACCAGGGTCCCCGGAGCCAGGCCGAGCGTCACGATGCGGTCGCGCAGCAGGTAGTAGGCCTGCTGGCTGAGCGAGTCGGTCGCCGCGTGCTCGGGAACGAGCACGGACAACCCCGCCAGCGCATCGGTGCCCAGCGGCGAGACCGGTGACGAGATCAGCATCCTCCCAGATGAACCTGTCTGCACACTACTGATATATCAACAGGTTGGCAAGAGGTTCGTGCGGATCGATCGGATCAGGATGTGCACGCAACCCCCGCGAGTGAGGGTTCCGTGCGGGGACGGGTGCGGCGGGGCGGGCTGGAGGGGTGCGGACACAGCGATGCGCCGGCCGCAGCAGCGGCCGGCGCATCGTGATGGTGCCTGCGATCAGTCCCTGGTGGACTCACGAACGACGAGCACCGGGCACTTGGCGTGCCGGGTCACCTGTTCGGACACCGACCCGAGACGCAAGCCGGCGAACCCGCCGCGACCGCGCGAGCCGACGACGACGAGGTCGGCGTCCTTCGAGCGCTCGATCAGGGCCTGCGCGATCTTGCGCTCCGCGAGCACGGAGTGTTCGACGTCGATGCCGTCGAAATCGACGGCGATCTCATCGAGCCACTCGCCCAGGCTCTCGGAGGCCTTCGCCCGCTGTTCCTCCAGGCCAGGTGCCTTGTCCGTCCCGTGCTCCGGGAGCACGGGGTACGCGGACACCTGTTGGTGCGGTTCGAAGACGTAGACCACCTCGAGGGTGGCGTCACGCCATCGGGCTTCCTCGGCTGCCCGCTTCAGTGCGTCGATCGACGCATCCGACGCGTCAACGCCGACGAGGATCCTGGTCATGATGTTCCCTTTCCTCCGCGTGAGGGTCGTCTCAGTTCTCTGTCTCTGAGGCCTGAGCTTCGTCGGACATGCCGCCCGTGTGGTCCTGGACCATCATGTCCTGGGATCGCACGACGGTGCGGCCACGCACCTCCATCGTGAGGGCCTTGGCGACACCCACGGCGGTCACCAGGAGCACGACCGCGAAGGGGAACCCGGTTGCGATCGCGCCGGCCTGCAGTGCGCCAAGTCCGCCGGCGGCGAGCAGCACCGCAGCAACGACCCCCTCGGCGGTCGCCCAGAAGACCCGCAGTCCCTTCGGTGGATTCATGCTGCCGCCCGAGGCGATCATGTCGATCACGAACGAGCCGGAGTCCGACGAGGTGACGAAGAACAGGGTCACGACGATGATCGTCACGATCGAGGTCAGCGTTGCAGCCGGGAGGTTCTCGAGCATCACGAACATCGACACGGTGGCGCCCTCCTCGAGCGTCGGTGTGACGACGTCGGCGGCACCGGTCAACTGCAGGTTCAGTGCGGTGTTACCCATGACCGTGAACCACAGGAAGGACACAGCGGTCGGTACCAGCAGCACACCGAGGATGAACTCGCGGATCGTGCGGCCCCGCGAGATGCGGGCGATGAACATCCCGACGAAGGGTGCCCAGGAGATCCACCACGCCCAGTAGAAGATGGTCCAGTCGGCGAGCCAACCTTCCGCGCTGCCGTACCAGCCCTGGGCGGTCTCCGCGGTCCAGAGCGCCGGGTCCTCGTAGGTCCCTCCGGCGAACAGCACGCTGAAGAAGTTGGTGATGTAGGCGCCGAGGTTGTCGAAGTACGCCGTCAGGAGCAGCAGCGTCGGACCGGCGATGATGACGAAGAGCAGCAGCAGACCGGCCAGGGTGATGTTGAGCTCCGACAGGCGCCGGATCCCCTTGTCGATCCCGGTGACCACGGAGATCGTGGCGGCCAGGGTGATGACCGCGATGAGGCCGATCTGGGTCGGCGTCCCGCCGGGGATGTCGAAGACACGTTCCAACCCGGCCGCGATCTGGCTCACGCCGAGCCCCAGCGAGGTGGCGATCCCGAACATGGTGCCGAAGATGGCGAGGATGTCGACGAGGTTCCCCCAGAACCCGTGGATCTTGTTCCCGATCAGCGGGTAGAGAGCGGAGCGGACCGTCATCGGCAGGTTGTGGCGGAACCCGAAGTAGGCCAGCGACAGACCGAGCACCGCGTACACCGACCAGGCGCCCAGCCCCCAGTGGTGGTAGGTGAGCAGCATCGCTTCGCGTGCCGTCTGCTCGACGGAGTCCAGTTGTGGACCCTCGGCGAAGTGCATGATCGGTTCGGCGACCCCCCAGAACACCAGTCCGATGCCCATGCCGGCGCTGAAGAGCATCGCGAACCAGGTCAGGTAGCTGAAGTCCGGTACCGCGTCATCGGGCCCGAGGCGGATGTCCCCGGACTTCCCGATGGCGAGCCAGAGGCAGAAGACCACCAGCACCGCGATCGTGAAGATCATGAAGAAGCCGAGGTTGGCCGTGATCCAGTTCCGTGTGGCACCGAGTACCTCTTCAGCGTTGTCGCTGAAGATCGCCCCGTACAGCACGAACAGAAGGATGATCCCGGCGGAGACCGGGAACACCACGGGATGGATGTGTTCTTTCGCCCTCTCGAGCGTCGACATGGGCAGCATCTCCCTTTCGCAGCGAGTCCACCCACCCGTGCGTCCCCTCTCTCCTGGAGGACGGCTGGAACGGGTGGAGGTGATCGCGCAGACGTAGGTTGTGGTCGGCTGGCGCGGACATCACCCTTGCAGACGTCCCGCGCTCGTGCCATCAGGGTGGTACGGACGGTGGTCCTTCGACGGGTAAAGCGCGCACAGCGAAAGTGATGTTCGCTCCTCGCTCAGTCCACGCTGCGGCGTGGATCGTCAGGATCCGGACGCGTGACGCTCCGTTCGTGGCCGGTGGTCAGGCGTGTCGCCGGACGCTGCGCAGTCGTGCCAGGGCGACCGCCGCGCCCAGCATGACGACCACACCGACGCTGGCCGCAACACCCGTGGCTCCGGCCGCAAGGGCCGCGAACCCCCCGATCGTGGCGATCGATCCCGCGCCGAGCCAGGCCCCACCCGCGATCCGGTCGTTGTCCAGGAGGTACTTGCCGACCACGATCAGCGCACCGACCGCGCCGACCCCGAGCAGCACGACCGCCAGGATCCCGATGTTGAACAGGAAGGCCACCACCAGCAGTGCCACGATCACGGCGGCGGCGATCTGCCAGGACCGGTTCTCGCGCAGGCGCCCCACCGATGCCAACGCCAGGGGGAACGCGAAGACGATCAACTGCAGTTGCGGTGGGGCCTGGCCAGCGAGGATGGTCGCCAGGAGCGGAAGTGCCGCGACCGCCCCCGATCCCCCGAGTACCGCCATGATCTGCAGCACGAACTCCTCGGACGACCCCGGGCCCTGGAGCGGCCGGGACCGGTCGTCGGGACCCTTGCCGTTCCGGGGTCCCTGGCTGTCCTTGGCCACGTCGGCCTCCTGGGGTCGCGGCGAGCAGGGTCGCTCATGGCCCGTCGTGGCGGCGAACGCTATCCGTTCCCTGCGCCGTCGCGTCACGGTGGGCGCCTGCGCCGGTCCGACGGACCCGACACCGTGATGGTTCCCTGCGCAGGTGCGATGCCTTCAGCGACCGGCGGGCGGGAGATGCGTGCCGCCATCTTCTGCGCTGCGGCCCGTGGTGGTGCGGCTCAGGGCCGGGCGCGGGACCTGACGCTGGCGACGTGGGAGGTGCTCCTGAACGCCATCGAGCACGGCGGTGGTCAGCCCGTGGTCACGATCGGCGTGGCGTGCGACCGGGTGACGGCGCTCATCGCCGACCGGGGATCGCGGAGTGACGTTCGGGGTGGGAGCGGCATCTCCGGCATGTCGGGCCCGGACGCCTGGGCTCCGCGGGGGCGGGGCCAGCGCATCATCGATGCGCTGGTCGACGAGGTCCGGATCCGCGGCGACGCTGCTGCTGTCTACGTCGAGTTGACGATCCGCCTGCCGGGCTGACCCTCGGCCGCGCCCGCCACGGCGACGGCCGCATCGATGAAGGTGTCGAGGACCGGCGAACCGGTTCCTCGCCAGACCAACGACAGGTCCGTGGTCGCGTGGTCGTCGCGGATCGGCACGAGTCGGACATCGGTTGGTTGGATCGACCGGACGCAACGGGGGACGAGCGCGACCCCCCGGGAGGCCGCGACCATCGCGAGCATGGACGGGTACTGCCAGGCGTGCCCGGCGATCCGTGGTCGGAAACCCGCCACATCGCAGACCGTGAGCAGATGATCATGCAGTCGCGGAGCCGGCGGGCGGGGGAAGAGCACGAACGCGTCGTCACGCAGGTCCGCCAGCGCGACGCTCTCGGTCCCGGCGAGATGGTGGTCCGGGGGCAGGGCGAGCAGGAGTCGCTCCCGGACGAGTGGTCGTGCCTGCAGGTCCTGGTCCCCGGGCTCGTGATCGCCCAGTTCCCGGACGATCGCGACGTCGACCTCGACGTCGAGGTCCGAGAGCTGCCGCTCGGTCGACAGCTCCTGGAGGTCGACGGCGACGTCGGGAACACGGTCGGCCAACTCCCGCAGCAGTGGCGTGAGCAGCTCGAACGCGACCGACTCGACGAAGCCCACCGACAACCGTCCGGTACCGCCCTCGGCGACCCGCTGCGCCCGGGTGACGGCGAGGTCCGCGGCATGGAGCAGCTGACGGGCGGAGTCCAGGAAGCTGGCGCCGGCCTCCGTCAGGGCGACGTGCCGGCTGGTGCGCTCCAGCAGCGCGATGCCCATGCTGCGCTCCAGCCGTTGGATGCGGCGGCTGATGACGGGTTGCGCGACGTGGAGGCGTTCCGACGCGCGGCGGAAATGGCGCTCCTCGGCGACCGCGATGAACGCGGAGAGCAGCTCGAGATCCTGGAAACTATCCATCTCGATACAGTATCAGTCCATGCCGAATGAGTATTAGACCGTATCGTTGATCGGGTTTACGCTACGTCAATGCGGAACCGCGCAGGCTCGTTACCAGGCTCTCTCGATGAGCCATGGGACCATCGCGGTCGACCGTACACGAACCAGCAGGATGCACGAGGCGGTCGGTCGGGTGGGAAACCGGGTGATCGCCTCGGTGGGATGTGGAGGCCTCATCATGGGTCAGGAACCACTGGACGATGACATCGATCTTGTCGCGCTCAGCGACGAGGATCTCACGGCGCAGATGCACGAGGATCTCTACGACGGTCTGGCGGACATGATCGTCGAGGGCACCGACATCCTGCTCGAGCGGGGGTGGTCCGCGCAGCGGGTTCTCGATGAAGCGTTGGTCGAGGGGATGCGCATCGTCGGGATCGACTTCCGCGACGGCGTGTTGTTCGTGCCCGAGGTCCTCCTGGCGGCCAACGCCATGAAGGCCGGGATGGAGATCCTGCGACCACTGCTGTCCGCCAGCGGCGTCGAACCGATCGGCAAGGTCGTGATCGGCACGGTGAAGGGTGACATCCACGACATCGGCAAGAACCTCGTGGCGATGATGCTGGAGGGTGCCGGCTTCGAGGTCGTGGACATCGGGATCAACACCGACGTCGACGGCTACCTCGCCGCCCTGGAGGAGCACCAGCCGCTGATCCTGGGCATGTCGGCCCTGCTGACGACCACCATGCCCTACATGAAGGTCGTCATCGACACCCTGGAGGCCAAGGGTCTGCGCCAGGACTACATCGTGCTGGTCGGGGGCGCGCCGCTCAACGAGGAGTTCGGGGAGGCGATCGGCGCCGACGCCTACTGCCGCGACGCTGCCGTCGCGGCGGAGATCGCCACCCGACTCGTCAAGGAACGACGTATGGCCGTGGCATGAGCCACAACGTGCCGGGCCTGCTCGTCATCGCCTGCGGTGCGATCGCCCGGGAACTCGTGCGCGTCGTGCACCTCGATCGGCTCACGGGGGTGGAGATCACCTGCCTGCCGCCGGAACTGCACAACCGGCCCGAACGGATCCCTGACGCGGTCCGAGCCCGCATCCACGAGGCACGGCGCGACGGGTACGGCAACATCCTGGTCGGCTACGCCGACTGCGGCACCGGTGGGCTGCTCGACGTGGTCTGCGCCGAAGAGGGCGTCGCCCGGCTGCCGGGCGCCCACTGCTACGAGCTGTTCGCCGGCTCCGAGGTGTTCGCCTCCCTGCAGGAGGAGGAGCCGGGCACCTTCTACCTGACCGACTACCTCGCCCGGAACGTCGACCGCCTGGTCTTCGAGGGACTCGGGATCGACCGCCACCCCGAACTGAAGACGCTGTACTTCGGCAACTACCGGCGGGTGGTGCACCTCGCCCAGTCCGACGACCCGGAACTGGATCGGGCGGCACGCTCGGCGGCCGAACGGCTGGGCCTGGACTACGAGCGCCGGTCCACGGGACTCGGCTCGCTGCCCATCGCGGTGAGCTCAGCGCGTGGCGAACTGGTGTCGTCATGACCCGGCGTCGACGCTCAGGGCCACCGGAGCTGGTGGTGATCTCGTGGCGGGACATCCCCGCCCAGGTCACGGTCAGCGGTGGGGACCACACCGCGAAGGCGATGCTGCCGGCACGGTTCCAGCGCGCGATCGACCGCGCCGCCAAGGTGGCCGGCAAGACCGATCACCAGGCCTACATCGGTGAGTGGCGTCGCGAGGCGCGAGATGTCGATGGCGACCCGGACGAGGCCGTCACCGCCCTCGTCCGGGAGCTCGATGCCGCCCACGACCGCGCGGGCCTTGAAACCCTGGTGCGCCAGGGTGGCCTGCGCACGCCCAGCCCGTCCCCAGATCATCCGTCGCCAGCGCTCCGCCTGGCCGACGAGCCCGGAGGCAGTCCATGACCGACACCGTGATCAGCTCGGCCACCAGAGAGGTGGTCATCGGGTTCGACCGGCCGTTCGTGATGATCGGCGAGCGCATCAACCCGACCGGCCGCAAGCTGCTGGCCGAGGAGATGAAGGCCGGCGACTTCAGTCGGGTCGAAGCGGACGCACTCGCCCAGGTTGCGGCCGGTGCCCACATGCTCGACGTGAACGCCGGCATCCCGCTGGCGGACGAGCCGGCGCTGCTGACCCGCGCCGTGGAGCTCGTGCAGTCGATCACCGACGTGCCACTGTCGATCGACTCGTCGATCGTCGACGCGCTGGAGGCTGCGGTGGCGGCCTACGACGGCAAGCCGCTGATCAACTCGGTGACCGGTGAAGAGGAGGTCCTCGAACGCATCCTGCCGCTCGTCGCCCGGCACGGCGCGGCGGTCGTGGCCATCTCCAACGATGAGACCGGCATCTCCGAGGACCCGGACGTCCGCTTCGAGGTCGCGAAGAAGATCGTCAACCGTGCCGCCGACCACGGCATCCCGCACTCGGACATCGTCGTCGACCCCCTCGTCATGCCGATCGGGGCGATGGGCACGGCGGGCCAACAGGTCTTCCGCCTGGTGCGTCGCCTGCGCGACGAACTGCAGGTCAACACCACCTGCGGAGCCTCCAACGTCAGCTTCGGGCTGCCCAACCGCCACGTCGTGACCGGGACCTTCCTGGCGATGGCGATCTCGCACGGGATGACCTCCGCGATCATGAGCCCCCTGCACCCCGAGGTGAAGGCGGCCGTGCAGGCTGCCGACGTCCTGGCCGGCCACGACCCGAACTGCGCGGGGTGGATCAAGGCCAACCGCGTTCCCGGTGCCGAGGACGGGCGGTCCAGCGGCCGGCGCGCCGGCGGTCGTCGCGCGCGCGCGAGTGGCTGACACGATGGAGCGGCCCACCGAGCGGCCAGAACACCGGGTGGTCTTCAGCCCCTCGGGACGGTCGGGAACGGTTGCGGACGGCACCACGGTGCTCGAGGCCGCCCGCGACCTGGGGGTCGACCTGGACTCGGTGTGCGGGGGGCGTGGGATCTGCGGCCGCTGCCAGATCGTCCCCGGCGACGGTGATCACCCGAAGTGGGGGATCCACGCCGCGACGGAGCACCTGAGCCGTCCCGGGCCGCTGGAGACCGACTACCAGGGTCGTCGGCCGTTGGGGGCCGGGCACCGTCTGGGGTGCGCCACCGAGATCCTCGGTGACGCCGTCCTGGATGTCCCGGCGGAGAGTCAGATCCACAAGCAGGTGGTCCGCAAGGGTGTCGCGCTGGACGACCTGGTGATCGATCCGATGATCAGCCTGCACTACCTCGAGGTCCCGGACGAGGCCGATGACGCCGCCGGTGCCAGCGCGCTGGACCGCATCCGCACCCAACTCGCGATCACCTGGGACATCCACGACGTGGCCCCCATCTTCGAGGTCCTGCCGCAGCTCCACACGGCGTTGACCTACCAGCAGGGGGAACTGACCGTCGCGATCCGCAGGGACAAGATCATCGCGGCCTGGCCCGGGTTCGCCGATCGCATGGTCGGGGTGGCCATCGACATCGGGTCCACCACCATCGCGGGCCACCTGGTCGATCTGTCCAGTGGCGAGGTGCTGGCCACCGCGGGGCGGATGAACCCGCAGATCCGGTTCGGTGAGGACCTGATGAGCCGCGTGTCCTACGCGATGATGAACGTCGGGGGAGCGACCGCGCTGACCGCTGCCGTGCAGTTCGACCTGGACAACCTCGTGACGGAACTCGTCGACGAGGCCGAGGTGGAACGTGCGCAGGTGCTCGATCTGGTTCTGGTCGGCAACCCGATCATGCACCACCTGGCCCTTGGTGTGGATCCGACCCCGCTCGGCCAGTCGCCCTTCACGCTGGCGACATCCGACGCCGTGCAGGTGCGGGCGCCCAAGCTCGGGATCATGTGCCCGTCGGCCCGGATCTACGTCGCGCCCTGTATCGCCGGACACGTCGGCGCGGACACCGCCGCCGCGGTCCTGGCGGAGGGCCCGCACCGGTCCGACGCGATGCAGTTGCTGATCGATGTCGGCACCAACGCCGAGATCGTGCTCGGCAACCAGGACGGACTGTGGGCCGCTTCCAGCCCGACGGGCCCCGCCTTCGAGGGGGCGCAACTCAGCTGCGGGCAGCGGGCCACGGTCGGGGCGATCGAGCGCGTGCGTATCGACCCGGAGACCTTCGAGCCCCGCATCAGGGTGATCGGTGCCGAGGTCTGGTCGGACGACCCGGGGTTCGCCGCGGAGACCCGTCGCACCGGGGTGAGCGGTGTCTGTGGGTCGGGGATCATCGAGGTGATGGCGGAGTTGTACCTCGCAGGGATCATCGACGCCTCCGGGGTCATCCGGGGGGAGTTCGCCCATCGCACCGACCGGGTGGTCGCCGACGAGCGCACCCACGCCTACGTCCTGCACCGTCCCGACGACGGTCCCGAACTGCGGATCACCCAGAACGACGTCCGGGCCGTGCAGTTGGCCAAGGCGGCCCTGCGGGCCGGGATCGACCTGCTGATGGAGCATGCCGGGGTCACGGAGGTCGACGAGGTGCGGTTGGCCGGCGCCTTCGGTGCCCACATCGATCCCGTGCACGCGATGGTGCTCGGCCTGGTGCCGGACGGGCCCACCGACCGCGTGCGATCGGTGGGCAACGCCGCCGGAGCCGGGGCCGTCCGCGCGCTGGTCTCGCGCCAGCAGCGACGCGAGATGGAAGAGGTCGTGCGCTCGATCACGAAGATCGAGACCGCCACGGAACCGCGGTTCCAGGAACTGTTCGTGGCTGCTCTGGCGATCCCGCACGGGTCGGCGGCGACCACGCACCTCGGCGCGGTGGTGGACCTGCCGGTCGCCGCCCCGTCACAGCAGACGTCCGCGCGCGGCCGACGCCAGCGGCCGGCCCGGAAACCCGAAGTCGGCGGCACGTTCGCCACACGTGAAGGGACAGCGAGATGACCGATCAATCGGCCCGTGGACGGCGATCAGGTGGCCGGGAGGGGCGACGTGCCGCGCGCGCCGCCAGCGCCCCCACCCACGCACCGTTCCTGACCCGCACGATCCCCCCGTACGAGATGGTCAGCGCCGAGGGGCTGGAGCTCCTGGAGTACAACGCCGACACGATCCTCGAGGAGATCGGGATCGAGTTCCGTGGCCACCCCCGGTCGCTTCAGTTGCTGGCGGACGCGGGGGCGGACATCGACGGGGAGTGCGTGCGGTTCCCCCGCGGCATGTGCCGGCGGATCGTCCAGGCCACCGCCCCGTCGGTCTACACCCAGCATGCGCGCAACCCCGATCGCAGCGTGCAGATCGGGGGCGATGCGACCGTGTTCGCGCCGGCCTACGGCTCGCCGTTCGTGACGGATCTGGATCAGGGTCGCCGGTACGCCACGCTCGCCGATTTCCAGAACTTCGTGAAGCTCGCCAACCTCTCACCGTCGCTCCACCACTCGGGTGGGACGGTCTGCGAACCCGTCGACGTGCCGGTCAACAAGCGCCACCTCGACATGGTCTATGCCCACCTGAAGTACGGGGACAAGCCGTTCATGGGCTCGGTCACAGCCGGGGAACGGGCCGCCGATTCCGTCGAGCTCGCGCGGATCGCCTTCGGTGGGGACCTCGCCGGCCGAGCGGTCATGACGAGCCTGATCAACGCATCCTCGCCACTGGTGTGGGACGCCAGCATGCTGGACGCGGCGGAGGTTTACGCCGCGGCCGGACAGGCGTGCATCATCACGCCGTTCATCGTGTCGGGCGCGATGGCGCCGGTGACCGCGGCCGGGGTCGCCGCGCAGACGCTGGCCGAAGCCCTGGCCGGCATGACCTTCGTGCAACTGGTCAACCCGGGGGCTCCGGTCGTGTTCGGCTCGTTCGTGATGTCGATGTCGATGCAGACCGGAGCACCGACGTTCGGGACCCCGGAGCCGGCGCTCGTGGGCTACACGATGGCGGCGCTGTCCCGGCGCCTGGGGGTGCCGTTCCGGTCCGGCGGGTCGATGACCGCCTCGAAGTACCCCGACGCGCAGGCCGCATCCGAGAGCGCGAACTCCCTGATCCCGGCGGTGATGGCCGGGGTCAACTTCATGCTGCACGCCGCGGGCTTCCTGGAGGGGGGGTTGTCGGTCAGCTACGAGAAGTTCGTGATGGATGCAGATCAGCTGGGGATGATGGAGGTGTTCGCCGGCGGGATCGATCTGTCCGAGAACGGCCAGGCGCTCGACGCGATCCGCGAGACCGGTCCCGGGGCGCACAACCTCGGCAGCGCACACACCCTGGCCAACTTCGAGACGGCGTTCTACCGGTCCGAGGTCGCGGACAACGCCAGTTACGAACAGTGGCTCGAGGAGGGCAGTCTCACCACGCCGCAACGCGCCAACGCGCTGGTCAAGGAGAAGTTGGCGGCCTACGAGCCACCGCCCTTGGACGAGGCGATCGACGAGGAACTGCAGGCGTTCATCGCAAAGCGCAAGGCGGAGATGCCCGACGAGATCGGCTGACCGTCGTGCGCTGGGCCCGCGCCCGTCCAGGATCGGGCACGGACCGAACCTCGCTACGGTGACGCGTCCGACAGGAGGTCCCCGTGGCCACGCTCGTACTCGTCCGCCATGCCACCACCGCGGCCACTGGCAAGCGGCTCGGTGGCTGGACACCGGACGTCCACCTCGATGATGCCGGCATCGCCCAGGCGCAGGCCACGGCTGAGCGTCTCGCCGTGCTGCCGGTCACCGCGGTGTACGCGTCACCGCTCGACCGGACGCAGGAGACCGCCAAGATCGTCGCCAAGCCCCACGGTCTGCGGGTCCGCACCCGCCGCGGGATCGGCGAGGTCGATTACGGCGAGTGGACCGACAAGCCCCTCGGGCAGTTGCGTCGCCGCAAGCAGTGGGCCAGCATCCAGGCGACGCCGTCCCGGGTCACCTTCCCGGGGGGCGAGTCGATCCGCGGGGCGCAGCAGCGTGCCGTCGATGTGACCGAGGCCCTGGCCACCGAGCACGCGGACGAGACGATCGTGCTGGTGAGCCACGCGGACGTGATCAAGGCGATCGTGGCCCATCACCTGGCGATGCCGTTGGATGCCTTCCAACGCCTGGTGATCTCGCCCGCGTCGGCCACGGTGTTGCACCTGCCGGCCACCGGGCACCCGGTGCTGTCGCGTTGTAACGACACCGGACCGTTCCCCAAGGAAGCAGGACGCCCGTGAGCGACGCCATCTTCCTCGATCCCCACCACGTGACGGTCGGCTACACCGGTGTGCCCGGCGATCGCAGCTTCTTCCTCCAGGTCGAGGACGACGCGGCCCGGGTCACCCTCCTGCTCGAGAAGGGGCAGGTCGAAGGCATCGGGGAGCTCATGGGTCAGGTCCTGGCCCGCATCGACGATCAGCCGGCGACCGACTGGGATCGCGATGCCATGGCGTTGCGGCCCCCGATCGAGCCGGCCTGGCGGGTCGGTGAGATCGGCCTCGGGGTGGACCCGGAGAGCGAACGGGTCGTCCTGGAACTCACGGAGGTCGTCGCCGACGACACCGTCGAACCCAGCACCGTGCAGGTGTCCCTGGACCGCGATCAGGCCCGACGCCTGGCCGCGCACGCCCAGGAGACCGTCACCCAGGGCCGTCCCCGCTGCGAGCTGTGCGGCCGTCCGATGGGCCTGGACGGCGACCACGTCTGCCCGTCGACCAACGGGCATGGAGCGTTGTCCCGCTGAGCGGCGGCGTCGAGGTGACCGGGTCCTCCGCGGCATGGTCCGCGGACCGGCTCCGTGCGGCGCCGATCGAGCCGGTCGGACGGTTCGCAGACGCGTCGAATGCGACCCTGCTCGTCCGGCTGTGTGACCGAGATCAACCCGCACTGGAGGACCTGGCCGCGCAGCTCGGTCGGCAACCCGGACTCGAGGACCTCCCTGCCGCCGACCTGGCGGTCTACAAGCCGATGCGGGGGGAAGCGCCGCTGTGGGACTTCCCCGTCGGGACCCTGCATCGCCGTGAGGTCGCCGCCCACGAGATCGTCGTGGCCCTGGGCTGGGACCTCGTGCCGTTGACCGTGCTCCGCGAGGACGGTCCCTACGGCCCGGGCAGCCTGCAGCGGTTCGTCGCGCACGACCCGGGACTGCACTACTTCCGCCTGCTGGAGACCGGCGTCGCCGACGTGATCGAACAGCTCCGGCGCATGGTCGTGTTCGATCTGGTGATCGACAACGCGGACCGCAAGGCGGGTCACGTGCTGTTGGCCGATGAACGGCGGGACGCGGCGCCGGCTGTGGCGGATCGGCGCCCGGCACCGAGCTTCGCGTCGGACGAGCTCCCCGGACCCCGCGCAGGGGTGCCCGTTGGTGAGCAGGTGGCTGGACACGTCCAGGTCGTCGATCACGGCGTGGCCTTGAACGTCGATCACAAGCTGCGGACCGTGGCGTGGGAGTTCGCCGGTGAACCGCTGCCGGAGGGGGCGGTCGAGGCGCTGACCGGGCTGGCCGCGGGGCTGGATGCCGATGTGGGGGAGCGGCTGGCCACCCTGCTCAACGACGATGAGCTCGCGGTGCTCCGCGCGCGGGTCGAGCGCCTGATCGAGCTGCCGGCACTCCCCGGCCCGATCGGTCCCCGCCCCTACCCCTGGCCCCCGATCTGACCCGATCCGGGCTCCGCTCTGCCCCATGCGTCCCGTCTTGCCCCGACCTGTCCCGGCCTGTCCGGGTTCGCGTGCATCTGCGTTCGGCGTGTGACCACGGCTGCACGAAGACCGGGGGAGCAGACCCCGATTAGGCTCCCGCCCATGCGCGTGTTGATCCTGTCCTGGGAGTTCCCGCCCCACGTCGTCGGTGGGCTCGGTCGTCATGTCGCGGCGCTGGCGCGGACCCTGACGGCGCAGGGCCACGAGGTGCACGTTGTGACGCGGGGCCAGGGCGCCCCCGGCGTGCCCGACGAGGAGTGGCTCGACGGGATCCACGTGCTGCGTGTCCCCGAGGCGCCCCCGGTGATCGCGTTCGACGACCTGATCCCGTGGGTGTTGTCGTTCAACAACCGCATGACCGCGGTCGCCGGTCGGCTGCTGCGGACCCACGACATCGACGTGATCCACGGCCACGACTGGCTCGTCACCTACGCGGCTGCGTCGTTGAAGGAGACCTGGGACCTCCCGGTCGTCGCCACGATCCACGCGACCGAGTACGGCCGGCACCAGGGCTGGCTGCCGGGACCGATGAACAAGCTCATCCACCAGGTCGAATGGTGGCTGACCTACGAGGCCCGCCGCGTCATCGCCTGCTCCGGGTACATGCGTGACCAGGTGGAGGAGCTCTTCCTGCTGCCCCACGAGAAGGTCGACGTCGTCCCCAACGGGGTGGCGATCGAGGACTTCGCCGTCGATCCGGACGAGCGGGACGGCTTCCGTCCGACCCTGACGGGCCCCCGGACCCGGATGGTGCTGTTCGCCGGCCGGCTGGAGTACGAGAAGGGCGTGCAGACCGTCCTCGGCGCGCTGCAGCGGGTGCGGGCCGCGGTCGGGCCGACGAAGTTCTTCGTCGCGGGGGTCGGGACCTACTCCGATGAGCTGCGCCGGCAGGTCCGTGCGCTCGGGCTGCAACGCCACGTGCGTTTCACCGGCTTCCTCGACGACCACACGCTGCGGCTGCACTACGCCGCCGCGGACGTCGCCGTCGCCCCGTCGATCTACGAGCCCTTCGGTCTGGTCGCGGTCGAGGCCATGGCGTGCGGAACCCCCGTCGTGGTCGGCGACACCGGTGGACTGCGGGAGATCGTCACCCGCGGCACCGGTCTGACCTTCACCCCCCAGGACGAGGACGAACTCGCTGACGCGCTCATCCGGGTACTCGCCGACGGTGACCTGGCGGCCCAGCTGGTCGACCGGGGGCGGTCCCGCATCCTCGGCCGGTACGACTGGGCCGCGGTGGGGCGACGGACCGTGGAGGTCTACGGGCAGGCCATCGCGGAGGAAGCGGAGCTCCGCGGGACCGGGGACGTGGCGCGACCGCCGCTGCGGGCCCTCTTGCACGGAGCACCGATCCTGGAGCTCGGGGCCCTCGGCGATCTGGGCGACGTCGGCTGACGGTGAGACCGGCATCTGCCGGGCAGCGGGATGGCCGCAGCGATCAGTCGTCCGAGGGCACTCGCACCGCCTCCGGGTCATCGACGACCGCGAAGGCCAGGCCGTCGTAGCCCTTGACACCCACCACCTGCAGCACGGCGCTCGCACGCAACCCCGGATGTGTCGCGACGGCGGCGTTGAACCGTTGGATCCCGGTCACCTGAGGGTCGTCGGAGGGACCGTCGGCGATCGTTCCCCGCCGGACGACGTTGTCCGCGATGATGAGGGTGCCGGGTGCGCTGAGTCGCACGGCAGCGTCGAGGTACTCGGTGTACGGCTCCTTGTCGGCATCGATGAACACGAGGTCGAACGGGTCCACGCCCGCGTCCTCCAGCGCCTGCAGGGTCTCCAAAGCCGCGCCGACCCGGATCTCGACCGGGACGTGGACGCCAGCGGCGTCGAGGTTCTGCCGCGCGATGTCGGCGTGGAGCGGTTCGTACTCGAGCGTCACGAGCAGCCCGCTCGACTGCAGGGCCCGGGCCAGCCAGATCGTGCTGTACCCACCGAGCGTCCCGATCTCCAGCACCCGGCGGGCGCCACGGGCCAGTGCGAGCACGTGGAGGAACCGACCGATGTTGGCCGAGATGGCGATCGGAGGGAGCCCGGCCTCCTCCGATCGCGCCAGTGCGGCCGTCAGGATCGGGTCGGGACCGCCCAGGACCTCATCGAAGTGGTTGTCGACGTCCGCGAACCGCTGTTCATCCATGGTCCCCTCCTGTGCGTGACCAGCCACCGTCAGCGAGCCGGCTGGGTGCTGACCGATCGTAACGTCCACCCGACCGGACCGACCCGGGAACCACGCCACTACCCTCGAGGCGGTCGCGGTCGGCGCGCCGGTTGCCGTCTGGGCCCGAGCGCCGAGGCGGTCGCCTTCGTCGGCGACGCCAACGACTGGGAGGTCGACGCCGATCCATTGACAGGGCGGGAGACATCGGGCATCTGGGAAGCGTTCGTGCCGGGGGCGGTGCATGGCCAGCCGACAAGCTCGAGGTGGTCCCGTACGGCGGTGGCGCGCCCGTCCAGCACGCGGATCCCTTCGCGATGCACACCGAGACACCACCGAGCAACGCATCCAAGCTGTGGGACCTCGACCGGGGCATCCATCCCGACGGGAACTCGGCGATGTTCAACGACGGACGGTCTGCGGGTGGACGCCGTGTCGTCGATGCTCTCCCTCGACGCCACGTGGGACCCCGGGTGGATGCACGACACCCTGGCCGACGTCGAGCAGGACCCGGACCGTCGCCGCCCGCATCACCAGAAGTTGACCTGCGGCTCGCTCCGCGCCGCCAGCGAGATGTTCACCCTGCCGCTGTCCCACGACGACGTGCTGGCGGTGCTGCATCTCACCCGGTCCCGCGGGCGCCGTACCGCATCGGTGTGCCGCATGGCGGCAATTGGCGCGAGGCCCTGAACTCCGACCTCGCGACCTACGGTGGCAGCGGCATGCACACCAACACGGGAGGTCTGCGGGCGGAGGAGGTCGCCTCCCAGGGCCAGGCGTGGTCGGTCGACCTCGTGCTTCCGCCGCTGGGGTTGCTGCTGCTGACACCCGGAGCCAGGGTCGGTCAGCAGCGATCCGAGCCGATCGGCGTTGTCGGCGAGGGCATCCTCGATGCGGTGGCTCCGCCCGTCGTCCGAGCTTCCCGGAGCCGTTGGAGCGTGGCGGCCATGCCCTGCACGACGGTCAACGGCCTGCGAAGTTCGTGTGAGACGGCCGTGAGCAACGAGTCCTTGACCTGGTTGAGGTGGCGCAGCTGGTGGCGGCCTGCTGCTTGCGGGCGACGGCCGGAGCCGCGCGAAGACGCACGAAGAGGCCGCGAAGAGCGCGACCTGCAGGCTCAACAGGAGCCAGGGTTCCGCCCGTGTGCCCGTCGGTCTCCCGGCGACGTCCGACGTTGCGAATGCAGTCAACCACGTCGGTGGATCGGTGCCCGGTCAGCTCCGTACGAGCAACCCGACGGGGAACCGGTCGAGCAGACGGGCGATCGGCGTGATCCCACCGGTGTGTCGCTCGCCCGTCAGGACATCGGTCCAGTCGCCTACGGGGACCTCGAGGTGGGTGTCGACCCAGTCCCAGACGTCGAACCGGTCGCCGAGCCCGCGCACCTGCACCGGGGCGAGGGTGACCACGGACCCGCCGCGGGCGAAGGCGAGCAGGTGCTCGGCGCGCAGCCCGGTGGCACGCAGGGGGAGATAGTCGGCATCCGGACCGAACGCCTGTGGGTGGGAGTGGCGGGCCCCCAGTGCCTGTCGGATCATCCAGAGCTTGGGCAGGCCCTCGTCCAGTCTGGCCAGGAGCGCTGCGGGGTCCGGTGGCTGGTCGGTGAGTTCGGCGAGCAGGGCCGCACGCCGGGTGTGGTCCACGGCCCGGCGGTTGTCGGGGTCGACCAGGGACAGGTCCCAGAGCTCGGAGCCCTGGTAGAGGTCGGGGACACCTGGGGTCGTGAGTGCGACGAGCTGCATCGACAGCGACGTCAACCAACCGGGTGCACGGATCCGATCGACGAACCCGGTGAGCTCGGCGAGGAAACGCTCGTCGGTCAGCAGCGCGGCGGCGAACGCGGTCAGGTCCGCCTCGTAGGCAGCATCGGTCTCCAGCCAGTCGGTGCGCTCCTTGCCCTCCCGGGCCGCCTTGATGAGGTAGTCGGTGAGACGGTCCTCGGTGATCGGCCAGGTCCCGACGAGCGTCTGGAACACCAGGTGCTCGTGGGCCGGGGAGGGGCCGCTGCGACCACGGTGCCGGCTGGTGAGTTCGCGCCACCTCCTGACGGCCTCTGCCCACTCCTGCGGTGCCTGGGAGAGGGTCGCGAGCCGCGCGCGGACGTCGTGACTGCGTTTGGTGTCGTGGGTGGAGGACAGGATCATCGTGGCGGGCCAGTCCTGCTGGCGGTGCTCGCTGTCGGCGTGGAACTCCTCAGCGGTCCGTCCGAGCTCGCCGGGGTGCCCTCCGACCTCGTTGACCGCGACGAACCGCAGGTCGCGGTACAGCACGGTGTCCTCGAGGCCCTTGGCGATCGCCGGACCGGTGAGCTGCTGGAAGGTCCAGACGAACCGGTCGGCGTGCTCTGGACGATCTTCGAGCAGGAGCAGGTCGCGCACCCGGTCGATCGTGTCCACGAGGTCGGACCGGGCGGTTGACGCTGCAGCGACCGCGTCGTCGATGATCCGCCGGTCGGCCGCACTCACGGCGTCCTCGACCGGGCGCACGTAGGTGCGGTAGACGGGCCATGCCACGAGCAGCTCCACCAACGCGTCGTGAGCGGTGGTCGGGTCGAGGTCCGGACAGGCCGCCACCAGCTCATCGGTCAACCAGGCCCGCTCGGCACCGAACAGGGTGATCAACGCCGTGCGCTTGGCCGCATCGGTCATCGCGGCGCGGTCGATCGGCTCGCCCGTCAGCTCCGCCTGCAGGTCATCGAGGACCGGGCCGGCGGCCGGGTCGACGTGGGCGCCGAGGATCAGGTCCGCGACGGCGTATCCGACGGTCCCGTCGATGGGCCAGTCGGGCCGTTGCGCCTCGCCGCGTTCGAGCACCTTCTCGACCACGATCCAGGCGTCGGGACCGGTCGCCTCACGCAGGTCGCGGAGGTAGCCGACCGGATCGCGCAGGCCGTCGGGGTGGTCGATCCGCAGGCCGTCGAAGGTGCCGTCGTGGAGGCGTGGCAGCACCGCCTGATGGGCGTCGGCGAACACCGCAGGATCCTCGACCCGCACGGCACCGAGCGTGGCCACGTCGAAGAACCGTCGGTAATCGAGTTCCTCGTTGGCGCGCCGCCAGAACGCCAGCCGGTAGTGCTGGTGGCCCAGCAGCTCGCGGAGCAGGGCCCGGTCGGCAGCCACACGCTCTAGGGTCCCGGTCACCTCGTCGGGCTGCAGCCCCACGGCCTCGAGCGACCCGGCACGCACCGGCCACGCATGTTCGTGGTAGACGATCCGGTAGCCGTCGCGACCCGGTGCCTCGTCGGCGGTGGCGAACGCGAGGTGCAGGTCGTCGCCGGCGAGTTCGTCGTCCAGCGGGGCGCCGAGCTGGGGGACCAGGACGGTCGGCTGGCCGTGGGGGCCGGCGGTCCAGCGGATGTCGAGGTGGCGTCCGTACCGACCGGCCGGTCCGTCCCGCAGCGTCTCCCACCACCACGGGTTGGCCGGACTGTGGAGTCCGACGTGATTCGGCACGATATCCAGGATCATCCCGAGGCCGGCGTTCCGGGCGGTCCCGGCCAGCCGTGCCAGGCCCTCCGGACCGCCGAACTCCGCCCGGATGCGCGACGGGTCGATCACGTCGTAGCCGTGCGTCGACTCCGGGACGGCCTGGAGGATCGGCGACAGGTAGAGGTGGCTGATCCCGAGCGCCGCCAGCTGTGGCACGATCGCGGCGGCGTCATCGAACGTGAAGTCGGGGTTCAGTTGCAGCCGGTAGGTCGCGCGCGGGATGGTCCGGGTGCCGCGTTGCCGGCGCAGGGCGGTTGCTGCCTGGCGTTCCAGGGCGAGGTGGTCGTGCTCCGACGGCGCGGGCTGGTTCACGCGGTCCCCCTGCGACGTTGCGTGTGCAGGACGACGACGGTCCGTCCTGGCACGGTCAGTTGCAGGGTCGGGCTCTGCGCGTCCGGTGCCGGGGTGGGGCCCCCACCGCCCCACCGGGGGTCGCTGCTGTCGAACCGCATCGTCCAGGGGCCCGGGGCATCCTCGAGGTCGAGCGTGACCGCATCGTGCTCGGCGTTGGCGGCCACGATGATGGCCTCACCGACGTCGGGACGCTGCCAGGCGATGGCCTGTCGACCGGGCACGGCGGTCGCCACCGGGTCGGGTGCGCTCGGGTCGTGCAGCAGCGGCAGCTCACGGCGCAGTTCGATCAGGTGCCGGTAGAACGCGAACATCGCGGCGTGTTCACCCGGCTGCCGGGCAAGGCCCACATCGATCCGGGACCGCTCGAAGGTCGCGGGATCGTTGGGGTCGGGCGCCTCGCCCTGCCAGGCGAAGGCTGCGAACTCGGCGCGACGGCCCTCGCGCACCGCGGTCTGCAGGTCGTCGTCGCCGTGCGAGACGAAGTACTGGAAGGGTGCGGGTTCCGCGTACTCCTCACCCATGAACAGCATCGGCACGAACGGCGAGGTCAGCAGCATGGCCGCGGCGAACCGCTGCCCGTCGGCATCGGTGAGCGCGGAGAGGCGCTCACCGAGCATGCGGTTGCCGACCTGATCGTGGTTCTGGACACACACGACGAACCGGTCGTAGGACACGTCGGGTGCCGGGCGACCGACGGTGCGCTCCCGGTACGGCGAGTAGCGGCCGGCGAACACGTAGCGGTCCCGCAGCATCGCCCCCAGGTCGGTCAGGCCCGCGTAGTCGACGTAGTAGCCGTCGTCCTCGCCGGTCAGCCCGACGTGCACGGCGTGGTGGAAGTCGTCGGCCCACTGCGCGTCCAGCCCGAACCCGTGCTCGTCGATTGGGCGGATCAGCTTCGGATCGCACAGGTCGCTCTCGGCGATGACCTGGATCTGCTTGCCCAGACGCGCGCCCTCCGCCTTGGCGGCGGTCGTCAGTTCTTCGAGCAGGTGGACCGCGGACTGGTCGATGATCCCGTGGACCGCATCCAGTCGGAAGCCGTCGATGTGATGGTCCCGGACGAAGCCGACGACGCTCTCCACGATCCACCGGCGGACGTGATCGGCGCCGGGACCGTCGACGTTCATCGCCGGTCCCCAGGGGGAGGTGTAGCGGTCCGTGGTGTACGGGCCGAAGTCGTCGAGGTAGTTGCCCTCCGGGCCGAGGTGGTTGTGCACCACGTCGAGGATGACCCCGATACCTGCCGCGTGAGCCGTGTCGACGAGGCGGCGCAGCCCGTCAGGGCCGCCGTAGCTGTCCTGCACGGCGGAGGGCAGCACCCCGTCGTAGCCCCAGTTCCGCGCCCCGGGGAACTGCCACACGGGCAACAACTCGATCGAGGTGACGCCGAGTTCGACCAGGTGGGGCAACCGGTCGATGACCCCGTCGAACGTGCCCGCGGGAGAGAAGGTGCCGACGTGCAGTTCGTAGATGACCTGACGGAACAGGGGCGGAGGCGTGAAGCCGTCGTCGGTCCATGCGAACACGTCCGGATCGTCGACCGCGGACGGTCCGTGGACGCCGTCAGGCTGCCAGCGCGACGCGGGGTCGGGCCGATCGAGCGGATCGTGGCCGGGCCGGTGGAGGCGGTAGCGGTACCGACTGCCGGCAGGGACGTCCGGGACGGTGGCGTGGTGGCGTCCGTCGTCGTGTGCCTCGAGTGGCACGATCCGGTCGTCGAGGACCACCTCGACGCTGGTGGCAGATGGGGCCCAGCACTCGAACCGGGTCCGGTCCCCGCCGAGGTAGGAGGCGCCCAATCGGTCGGAGCCGTGGTGGTGTGGGGTGCGGCTCATCAGGTTCCTGCTGGGGGGACGATGGACAGGGACTCGGCGACGGAGGTCAGGGCGTCCAACCAACGGGCGGCGATCTTGTCACCGGTGTCGGCGCGGTCGCTGAGCCCCGCATGGTGGTCGCGCAGGGTCCGCCACAGCACGTCCTGCGCCGGCGCCAGGTCGGCGTCGAAGGGCAGTCGTTCGGCCACGTCGATCAGGGTGGTGATGCGTCGGATGCCGGCCTGATCCTGATCATCGAACGAGAGGAACACGGCATCGTTGCCGTCGACGTAGTCCCTGACGCTTCGTGCGAGCCGCTCGACGGTCTGTCCGAAGGTGTGCGCGAGCCCCTCGGTGTCGAGTGCCACGTCGAACCGGTCGGCTTCCTCCAGGAGCGATCCGACGTGGTGCGGGTCCAACTGGCTCGATGACAGGCTCTTGCGCAGTTCGGCGTTGATGACGATCTCGGCGGCGCTGCGCAGGACGGCGGGAACCTTCGCGTGCAGGTCCGTGAGGTAGCGCATCAGCGGTGCGCGACCGCGGAAGATCATGTGGTAGGTCGCCTCGGTCTCGTCGACCGTCGTGCGAAGGATCGCGTCGAGGATGCGTCGTTGTTCGTCGCGGAACAGGCTCGACAACGAGTAGCTGGGTGTGCCGAAGTGATGGTCGATGGAGCGGATCACCTGGGGGAAGTCCGCGGTCTCGAAGTGGTGCTCCAGGGCGGCCTGCATCGCCGCATAGGTCACGTCGTCGCCGCGGTCCCGGACCCCGCAGGAGAAGTTGTGGTCGCCGAGGTGCAGGACCCCGAACTCGATCGAGGACTCGGTCCGGGTGACCGCCGACCGGATCGTCAAGCGTCCGAAGGCCAACTTCGCGCGACCGGCCTCGTGCAGTGCGTAATCGTCGCGGATGACCTCGTAGGCGCCGATCCGCTCCTCGGTCCCGTAGCTCCACGACAGGCTCGAGATCGCGAAGTGGGCCCCGACCTGACGCAGATCGGCGATGGCGGGACGCACCAACCAGTTGTAGATGGTCCGGCCGTTGCCGAACGTCGGTTCGTTGCTCTCCGCCTGTTCCAGACGGTCGAGGAACGGGCCCTCGAGGTCGCAATGCTCATCGGGAGCGACCCGGCCGTCCTTGCCCTCGACCAGGCGGGCGAGCTGGATCGCCCGCGCCGCGTAGTGCAGGACCTGGACACCCTCCGGGCGTGACAGCTCTTCGAAGAACCAGCCGCAACTGGTGAACATCAAGAGCGCGTGGCGCTGCAGTTCGAGCAGTTCCAGGGCGGTGACGCGCTCCTCGTCGCTCAGCGTGTGCGACGCGTGGCGGTCCAGGAACGGATCCAGGTGGTCGCTGCGGTGCAGGACGACATGGTGGTAGTCGTCGCGGGCCGCCCAGGGGTCGTCGAACAGTGCCGCTGCGTGGTGCTCGTAGCGGCGATCCAGTTCGACCTGCAGCCAGCTCAGCGCATCACGTAACGGGGCCCGCCAACGTTGGTGTCGGCCACCCTCGCTGGCGCAGCCGCAGTCCGACCGCCAGCGTTCGACGCCGTGCGCGCAGCTCCACGAGGACCGCTGGACGACCCGTGCCTCCTGTGTCGGCGGGTGGAGCTCCAGGTACTGGCCGTAGTTGGTGACCGTCACGTCCTTGCGTGCCGCCAGACGCTGCAGGGTCGCCGCGAGTGCCATCTCGCCGCGCCGGTGATGATGGCCGTAGGACTCGCCGTCGGTCGCGATGTTGACCAGCTGGGGACCGGAGCGGCCGTTGAAGCCCTCGAGGAGCCGCTGTTCGAAGACCTCCGCGGAGTCCAGCAGGCCCTCGAACGCCACGCCCTGGGAGATCGGGCCGTCGTAGAAGAACACCACGATCGACCGGCCGGATGGGAGCATCACGCGATAGGGCATGGACGGATCGACGCGGCCTCCGGTGACGTCCTGCCACGCCCTGGCGCCGAGTTCCCGCGTCGCGTCCGCCTGGTAGGGCGAGAGGACCGTGAAGGTGACGCCCTCGTCGGCGAGCAGTTCCAGGGTGGCGTCGTCCACCGCGGTCTCGGCCAGCCACATGCCCTCCGGGTCACGTCCGAAGCGGTGGCGGAAGTCGGTGACGCCCCAGCGGATCTGGGTGCGCTGGTCGCGTTCCGACTGCAGGGGCATGATGACGTGGTTGAAGACCTGCGCCATGGCCGATCCGTGGCCGCCGTAGCGCTTCGCGCTGCCCCGATCGGCTTCGAGGATCGCGGTGTAGGTGTCGGGGGCGTTCTCCTGCATCCACGCGAGTAGCGTGGGCCCGATGTTGAAGCTCAGCCGCGCGTAGTTGTTGATCAGTCGGACGATGCGACCCTGGTCGTCCATCACGCGGGCTCGGGCGTTGGGCGCGTAGCACTCCGCGGTGATCCGCGCGTTCCAGTCGTGGTACGGGTAGGCGCCGTCCTGTTCCTCGACGACCTCCAGCCACGGGTTCTCCCGCGGTGGCTGGTAGAAGTGTCCGTGGACACAGACGTAGCGGTTCACGCGTGCTCCGTGCGGTCGTTCCCGGTGGCGCCGACCGTGCCCGGCGAGACTAGGGCACGACGGGTGCACGCACGGATGGGCGGTCAGGTGTCCCGAAGTCCCGCCTGCTCGCGGCGGGGGAGCCGGTCCACGACCAGATCGTAGGAGTCGTCCATCCAGCCGAGAACCTCGGCATCCACCGATCCGTCGAGGGTCACCGTGATCCAGTGACGCTTGTTGAGGTGGTAGCCGGGTTCGACTGCGGGGTGCGATGCGCAGAGCGACTCAGCGAGGTCGGGCTCGCACTTGAGGCTCACGGTGAGGGGATCCTTATCCTCGGCGAGCAGGGCGAACATCTTGCCACGCACCTTGAGTACCAGTGCTCCCTGCCCGAACGGATAGCCGTCGGAGGTGCCCGGCTTGGCCATGCCGTGACTTCGTAGGTCCGCGATGTCCATCCGCCCTGCTCCCCATCAGCCCGTCACGACGCCACCACCTCGGCGTCGCTGCGATGCTAGAGGGTCTGCGCGGGCCGGGCGAGACGACGTTCGGACGGTCCCACGACCGGACGCCGCCGCGTGGGTCATGGTTCGTGCAGCATCCGCGCGGCGGCGATCGGATCGACGCGTTGCAGACCATCGATGTGATCGAGATCGGGATCGGGAGAGATGATCGTCGGGATCCCCCGGTTCAGTGCGGTCGCGGCGTGCAGCGCATCGCGGCCACTCAGGCTGGCGTGTTGTTGGAACAGGCGCAGGCCCCGTCGGAGATCGGCGGTCGTCAGATCGTGGAGGGGACACAACTCGGCCATGGCCAGGGCCGTGTCTGCCGCGGCACGGCGGTCCGACGTCCGACGCGTCCGCTGGTGCAGCAACTCCTGGATCGCCTGCACGCTCGCTTCGCCGCCGTAGGCATCGAGCGCGTCCGGATCGAGCAGCGCGCGGCAGGGATCACGGTACGGGTGGTCCGCTCCCACGGCGTACACGAAGACGGCCGTATCCAGCAGGGCGCGGTCGAGGGTCACGTCGCGGGATCGTCGAGCATGTCCAGTAGTTCGCGCTTCATGACCGCCCAGTCGTCCACGGGCATCGGTTCGGCCGCCAGGATGCGCTCGTAGGCTGCGCGGCGCGCGGTCGGATCCATCGCGTACCGGCCGTCGATGGCTGCACGGATCAGTTCCGCGACCGGTCTCCCGGTGCGCTGCGACTCGCGTTCGAGCATCGCATAGCGCTCGTCATCGACGAGGATCTGGAGGCGACGCGTCATGGTTCCCATGACCGGAGTATACCATGTGTATGAGTAGGTCAGGAGCGGTGGGCGGGGGCGTCGATCTGGACCTCGATCGCCTCCAGCGCGTCGTCCTCCAACACGGAGTCCGCTGGTTCCATCGGCACGAAGATCTCCACCGACATCGGTGGGAGGGTCAGCACCAGGGAGTGGCTACGCCCGTGGCAGGGGTGGGGGACCGCGTCGACCCCGCCGAGGTTGCCGACACCCGAACCGCCGTAGACGGCCGCGTCGCTGTTGAACGCTTCGCACCAGTGGCCACCGTGTGGCACGCCCATCCGGTAGTTGTCGCGCCCGACGGGCGTCAGGTTCGCAACGACCAGGACCTCGCGGCCATCGCGGGCACGTCGCACGAAGGAGATGACCGATGCCTCGACGTCGGTGCAGTCGACCCACTCGAAGCCGAACGGCTCGGTGTCGCCCTCGTGCAGCGCCGGCTCCGAGCGGTACAGCTCGGACAGGTCACGGATGCAGGTCAGCAGTTGCCCGTGGTGGGGATCCTCGTCCAGCAGATGCCAGTCGAGCTGCCCCTCGTGGGCCCACTCGCGCCACTGCCCGAACTCACTGCCCATGAACAACAGCTTCTTGCCCGGGGTCGTGAACTGGTAGGCGTACAGCGCCCGGAGGTTCGCGAACCGCTGCCAGGTGTCGCCCGGCATCTTGCCGATCATCGAGCCCTTGCCGTGCACGACCTCGTCGTGCGACAGCGGCAGGGTGTAGTTCTCCGAGTAGCCGTAGACCGCTCGGAAGGTCAGCTGATCATGGTGGTACTTGCGGTAGATCGGCTCGAGCTGGAACACCTGGAGCGTGTCGTGCATCCAGCCCATGTCCCACTTGAACCCGAACCCGAGCCCGCCGACGTACACGGGGCGCGAGACCATCGGCCACGCGGTCGATTCCTCGGCGAAGGTCTGCACGTCCGGGAACCGGTCGAACACCGCGGTGTTGAACCGGCGGAGGAACTCGATGGCCTCGATGTTCTCGTTGCCGCCGAACTGGTTGGGGACCCAATCGCCGTCCTCGCGTGAGTAGTCGAGGTAGAGCATCGAGGCGACGGCGTCGACCCGCAGCCCGTCGACGTGGTACTCCTCGAGCCAGTACAGCGCGGACGACAGCAGGAAGCTGACGACCTCGGGCCGGCCGTAGTTGAAGATGTAGCTGGACCAGTCGGGATGGAAGCCCTGGCGAGGATCGGCGTGCTCGAACAGGTGCGTGCCGTCGAAGTCGCCGAGCGCGAAGAGGTCGGTCGGGAAGTGCGACGGCACCCAGTCGAGGATCACGCCGATCCCGGCCTGGTGGAGCTCGTCGATCAGTGCCTTGAGATCCTGTGGCGTGCCGTACCGGGATGTCGGGGCGAAGAACCCCGTGCACTGGTAGCCCCAGGAGCCGTAGAACGGGTGCTCCATGATGGGCAGCAGCTCGACGTGGGTGAAGCCCATCGCGGTGATGTGTTCGATCAGCGGTGCAGCGAGTTCCCGGTAGCTCAGCGGTCGCTGGTGGCCATCGTCGTCGGTGCGCTTCCAGGAGCCGACGTGCATCTCGTAGATCGACATCGGTGCATCGTGCCGCTGCCTGTCGCCACGGGCCGCCATCCAGTCGGCGTCGTTCCAGTCGTAGTCCAGCGGCCAGACCTTGGACGCGGTGTGGGGTGGGTTCTCGGCATGGACACCGAACGGGTCGGCCTTGTCCCGTGCCACGCCGTCCGCGCCGGCGACCCGGTACTTGTAGGCATGACCCTGGGTCATCCCGGGGATGAAGCCCTCCCAGATCCCGGACACCCCGCGCACCTGCAGCCGGTGGGTCCTGTCGTCCCAATCGTTGACGTCGCCCACGAGGCTGACCGACGTCGCGTTCGGTGCCCACACCGCGACGAAACAGCCCTCCTGCCCGTCGTGGGTCGCCGGATGCGCACCCAGATGCTTCCACAGCCGCAGGTGCGACCCCTCGTTGAACAGGTAGACGTCGTCGTCGCTGAGCATCGAGGTCGGTGCGCTCGCCTCGGGCTCGGCCGGGGTGGCGGCGGGCTCGGCCGGGGTGGCGGCGGGATCGGCCGGGGTGG
>SLHP01000252.1 GCA_007136095.1 Nitriliruptoraceae bacterium | reverse complement strand
GCCCTGTCCGCCATCAACGCGGCCCGCTGGGCACAACGCGTCGGCAGCCCGGTCCCGATCGTCTTCGTGTGCGAGGACAACGGCATCGGCATCTCCGTGACCAGTCCCCGTGGGTGGGTCGCGACCACGGCCTCGGCCCTGCCGGGCATCGCCTACGTCCGTGCCGAGGGCGAGATCGACGAGCTCTGGGACGCCACGACCAGCGCGTTCGATCTGGCCCGCATGCGCCGTGCTCCGGTGTTCCTCCACCTCGACACCGTTCGCCTGTGGGGTCATGCCGGCAGCGATGTGGAGTCCGCGTACCGGTCCCGTGAGGAGATCGAGGCGGCCGAGGCGAAAGATCCGGTGGCACGGACGGCCCGGCGCCTGCTGGCGACCGGCGCCGCCGATCGGGACACGCTGGCCGGGATCGTCGAGCGGGTCCGGTCGCACGTCGCGGCGCTGACCCCGGGCGCAGCCGCGGCCGGCCACCTCTCGACGGTCGCGGAGATCGTGGCCCCGCTGGCCCCCCACCGACCGGATGCCATCAGAGCCGAGGTCGCGGGCCGCCACCTCGACCCGGAGGCACGGGCCGCCGCGCATCCCCGGCGGCTCCCGGAGGACGCGACCGCGCCGGGGGAGCGGACCCTCGCGGTCCGGCTGAACGCCGCGCTGCGTGACGAGTTCGTCGCACGTCCCAACGCGGTCGCCTTCGGGGAGGACATCGGGAAGAAGGGCGGCGTCTATGGGGTCACGGCGGGTCTGCAGGAGACGTTCGGCACGGCCCGGGTGTTCGACACGCTGCTCGACGAGACCACGATCCTGGGCATCGCCCAGGGGCTCGGGTTGACCGGCATGCTGCCGATCCCGGAGATCCAGTACCTGGCCTACCTGCACAACGCGCTCGATCAGCTCCGCGGCGAGGCCTGCAGCACGAGCTTCTTCTCATCGGGACAGTTCCAGACGCCGATGGTGGTGCGGATCGCGGGCCTGGCCTACCAGAAGGGGTTCGGCGGGCACTTCCACAACGACAACTCGATCGGGGCGTTGCGGGACATCCCCGGGCTGGCGTTGGCGGTGCCGTCTCGGGGTGATGATGCGGTGCGCATGTTGCGGGCCGCGGTGGCGATGGCCGCCGTCGATGGCCGGGTCGTGGCGTTCCTCGAACCCATCGCCCTGTACCACGAACGTGACCTCCACGGACCCGGCGACGGCGGCTGGCTCACCGACCACCCGCCTGCCGGTGAGCTGGCGCTTCCCGGCGAGGTCGGGGTGTACGGCCCGGACGCGTCCGACGTGCTGCTGGTGACCTACGGCAACGGGGTGCGCATGTCACTGCGGGCGGCTCGCCACCTGGCCGAGGAAGGCATCGCCGCGCGGGTGCTCGATCTGCGGTGGTTGGCGCCGCTGCCGTTCGACGCGGTCCGTGAGCACGCGGCCGACGTCGGGCGCGTGCTGGTCGTCGACGAGTGTCGCCGGACCGCCGGCGGCATCGCCGATGCCGTCATCGCCGACCTCGCCGAGTCGGCCACTGCACCCAAGCTGGCCAGCGTCCGGGCCGTTGACACCTACGTGCCCTTGGGGCCGGCCGCGGACGTGGTGCTGCTGTCCGAGGAGCAGATCCTCACCGCTGCCCGGGATCTGGCTGGGCGGTGAGTCTCGGATCGGCCCCGAGGGCCGAGTGCCTGGAGTCGTCGGGGGAGTAACGGCTCGCGGGTGGGGTACGGCCGAGCTCCTCGGCCATCGACCGGATCAGGTGCGGTGAGGCACCGCAGCACAGACCCAGGTAGCGCACCCCGAGGTCGACGGCGGTTCGGGCGAACGCCGCCACCTCGAAGCGTGTGCAGAGCTTGGGCTCCAGCGCCAGGGGGAAGGCCTGCCCGTCGGGTGCGGTCGCGGTGGCGTCGGGATCGGGCAGGTCGAAGTAGGTGGGGTGGTCGTCGGTGGTGCGGTAGGGCACCGGAAGCGCGGCCACCGGCACGCTGACCCGGTTGAGGATCCTCCGCAGTGGTGGGAGGGTGGTGGTCGGCCCGCGGAAGCAGTTGAGTCCGACCACGTCCGCGCCGTCGTCCTCGAGCGCGGCACACGCGTCCTCGATCGTGATGTCGTCGAGGAGTGTTCCCTGGGCCGGCAGCGCCAGGGTGATGACGGCGGGGAGGCCGAGCTCGACGATCACCTCCAGGGCGAGTCGGGCCTCGCCCGCCTCGTAGAACGTCTCGGCGATGATGAGGTCCGCGCCCTCATCGGCTGCCCACCGCGCCTGCTCCTCGAACATCGCCCGCGCCTGAGCGGCGGCGTCACGGTCAGCGGGGACGTAGATGTTGGTGTTGGAGAGGTTGCCCGCGACCAGCGGGCGGTCTACGAACTCGGCCGCAACGCCGTGTGCGAGCTGCACAGCCTGCCGGTTCAAGGGTTCGAGCTGGTCCTCCTTGCCGATGAGCCGGAGCTTCTCGCGGTGCCCGTAGTAGGTGAAGGCCTCGATGATGTCGGACCCGGCACGGACGAACTCACGGTGGACCTGCGCCAGCGCGTCGGGGTGCTCGAGCACGACCTCGGGGATGAAGGCGCCGGCCTGGAGGTAGCCGCGGCGTTCCAACTCGAAGAGGTACCCCTCGGCGCACAGGACCGGGCCGGCCTCGAGGCGGGTTTGCAGGTCACGGGCCGGGCTGGGGGTGATCCTGGAACTCATGGCGCCCTCGACAGGGTGGGATCGGCAGCTTGCGGGACGAGGTCGGTCCGCACAGCTCATCATCGTGCACGACCAACCTCTACCAAGGTAGGGACGTCATGCCGGCTGTCGACATCGCAGCCGGCGCGGAGAGCGGGCGCAGGCGTGCGCCACGTGTGGCGCAGGTCCCCAGTGCGAGCCGACGCACCGGGGCGAGCGTCAGTGATCCGGCACGGTGACCGCGATGGTCCGGTCGCGTCGGACGCCACGGAGCAGCAACCCCGCCACGAGCCCGAGGAGCACGGTCAGGAGCAGGCTGATGCTGCCGAACCTCTGCAGGAGGGTCGTCCGTTGCCACATCGATGCTGCCCTGTTCGCCCCTGCCCGGATCCCCTCGCTGCTGTCGTTCGCTGGCTGCTGGTGCTGCCCCTGCGCGCTGGCCCCGCGCGTGTTGTTGTCCATATCGGCTTCTGTGGCGGGAGCTTGAGGATCCAACGTCTGTCGGCCTGGATCTCCCTCCGTTCGGCTGCCGAGCGCCTGGCGGTAGGCTGCCGCCGCGCCCTCTTCTCCCGGTCAGGACCGCCGTGCCTCTGCGTCACCACACCGTCCAGGTCCCGGCGACCTCGGCGAACCTGGGACCTGGCTACGACGCCTATGGGCTCGCGCTCGCGCTGCACCTGACGGTCCGCAGTGTCGACCGGTCGGCGCAGGCGGACCGGGTCCAGGCGTCGGGAGAGGGCCGGGAGGATCTCCCGGCGGGTGACGACAACCTCCTGTGGCGATCCTTCGTCGCGTTCTGCGAGGACCACGACGTGGCCGTGCCCGACGTCGCGTTGCGGGCCACCAACCGCATCCCGCTGGAGCGCGGTCTTGGATCGTCGTCATCGGCCATCGTGGCGGGCCTGGCTCTGGCCCGGGCGGTTACCGGGACGGCGATCGGCGATCGGGACCTGGTGACCCTGGCCTCGTCGGTGGAGGGGCATCCGGACAACGTTGCGCCAGCGCTGCTCGGCGGACTGGTCGCCTGCACCGCGGACGATCGCGGCCGCATCGTCGTCCGTCGGATCAACCCGATCCCGACCCTGCGTCCCATCCTGCTCGTGCCGACGTTCCGGCAGGCCACGTCGCACGCACGTGGCGTGCTGCCACGACACCTCGACGCTGCTGACGTGACATTGCAGGCGTCACGTGCCGGGCACGTGCTCGGGGCCCTGGGGGGGTTGTGGCCGGTCGCCCCGGGAGCAGGGGGCGACCGCCTCCATGAACCCGCCCGCATGCAGACCATGGGTCCATCGGGCGCGGTGCTGGCAGCCCTTCGGGACGAAGGCCTCCACGCGTGGTTGTCGGGCGCGGGGCCGAGCATCGCCGTCGCCGGCGGCTCGTCGGACCGGCACGACACCATCTGCCGCGAGGTGGCCGACCGGGAGGGTTTCGCGGTCCGCTACCTCGGCGTCGATCTCGCCGGAGCACTGGCCTGCCCGGACGATGGATGTGCGCTGGCTGGCACGCCAGGGTGTGCGCAGTGCCCCCGCGAGCGGTTATGATGCGCCGGTCTCCGCGACGTTCGTTCGCGGGTCACGATCCCGGAACGATGTCTCGTTCTTCGCGGTGTCGCCAGCACGGGTGGGTCGATCGAGCATCGATCCGAGCAGACAGCTCGTGGGGTCCTCACGTCGGATGAAGAGGCGTCCTCCAGGGTCGTTGCGGTCCCTGGGATCGGCCTTCTGGCGGCGTGGGAGCACGTCACCATCATGCGACGGTCAGCTGCCAGGCGACGTCCGCGGATCGCGCATCCCCGTCCGGTCGGTCCGCACGCTCGTGCGTCCGCCAACGTCAAACCTCCGGTGCACGTCGCACCGTCCTCGCGCCCCTTGGAGCACCCTCGTGAAGCTCTTCCTCGACACGGCGAACATCGACGAGATCGCAGAGATCAACCGCTGGGGTGTCCTCGACGGGGTCACGACCAACCCGACCCTCGCCGCGAAGGAAGGCATCGACTTCGCCTCGATGATCAAGGACATCTGCGCCGAGGTTGCTGGGGATGTCAGTGCGGAGGTGGTCTCCACCGACCGTGACGGGATGCTGCGCGAGGCCCGGGAGTTGGCCGCCATCGCCGACAACGTCGTGATCAAGCTGCCGCTCATCCCCGAAGGGCTCGCCGCCTGCTCGCAGCTGTCCAGGGACGGGGTGCGCACCAACGTCACCCTCTGCTTCTCGCCGACGCAGGCGATCCTGGCCGCCAAGGCCGGCGCGACCTACGTCTCCCCGTTCATCGGTCGTGTCGATGACCTGGCCAACGACGGCATCACCCTGCTGGGGGAGATCTGTGAGATCTTCCGCGTCCAGGGGTACGAGACCGAGGTCCTGGCCGCGTCGCTGCGGCATCCCCAGCACGTCGCGCAAGCCGCGCTGGTCGGCGCCGACATCGCCACCCTGCCGGCACCGGTCTTCCGCCAGATGGTCAAGCACCCCCTCACCGACAGCGGCCTGGAGCGTTTCCTGGCCGACTGGCAGTCCTACAGCGACGGGCTCGCCGCCGGCTGACGGCTGCCGACCCGACACCTGACGTTCGTCTCGGTGGTCCGCACACGCGTCGACCACGCCTGGAGTACCCATGGATCGCAGTCTGCTCGAGAAGAAGGCGCTTGCCGAGCTTCGTGAGATCGCCTCGACGCTCGAGTTGAAGGGCTACCAGCGGATGAAGAAGGCCGATCTGGTCGACCTCATCATCGAAGCCGGGCAGTCACGCAGCGGCTCTCCGAACGGGGGCGGCGACGCCTCCGGGTCGTCTGTGGCGGCCGGGTCGTCAGGCTCCTCCGGATCGGGCGTGGAGGAGTCCACCGCTGGCGCCGACGGGAACGGCGACGGCTCCACCCGGGTGCGGGCACGACGGCGCTCCGGCGAGGACCAGGGGTCCGATCGCGGCGGTTCTGGGCGGGGCGACGGTGGCCGGACCGATCGCACCGCCGACGACGCTGGTTCCGGCGATGCCTCCGGGCAGGGCGGGGAGCGGGGTGATCAGGGCGGTGATCGGGACAGCTCCGACCGTTCCACCGACGATGACGACGGTCGCAACCGCAACAAGCGGGAGCGTCGCCGCAAGGGCCGCAGCGGGCAGGGCGGCGGCCAGGGTGGCGGTGGCCAGGGTGGCGGTGGCCAGGGTGGCGG
>SLHP01000092.1 GCA_007136095.1 Nitriliruptoraceae bacterium | reverse complement strand
GGTTCCTCCGGCTCCTCCTCGGGTTCGATCTCCTCGAGCACCTCGACGCACGGGCGGCCCTCGGGGTCGCTCAGGCCCGGCAGGACCTCAGGGGTCCGGCCGGCCTCATCCGGTTCGCTCGGGGGATCGGCGAACTCGTAGCCGTCCGGGCACTCGTCCGGCTCGGGCGCGATCTCCACGCACGGCCGGCCCTCCTCGTCCGTAAGGTCGACGAGGATGTCGGGGAAGAAGCCGGTCTCGTCGGCTTCGGTGGGGGGATCGGCGAACTCGTAGCCCTCGGGGCAGACGTCCGGTTCAGCGTTGAGCTCCTCGAGGTCGCCGAGCGACGGGCCGACGAAATCCTCGACCTCGAGCCCCTCGACCGCCTCCTGCATGTACCGCCCCCAGAGCGGTGCGGCCAGACCACCGCCCGTGGCGTTGTCGGCGTCGATGGAGGAGTTGTCCAGGTTCCCCAGCCAGACCGTGGTCGACAGTTGCGGGACGTAGCCGACGAACCACACGTCGCGGGCGTCGTTGGTCGTCCCGGTCTTGCCGGCGGCCGGGCGGCCGATGTCGGCGGCGGTGCCGCTGCCCCCCGTGATGACGCCCCGCAGGACCGAGGTGACCACGCGACTGACGTTGAGATCGACCTCCTGCTCGAGGTCGATCTCGGTCTCGAACACGACGCGACCATCGGGGTCGATGACCTCGGTCACCAGGTGGGGGGTCGCGTGCACCCCTTCAGCCGCGTAGGTCCCGTACGCGCTCGCCATCTCCAGGGGACTGGCCACGTCCTGACCCAGGGTCAACCCGGCGAGTGGGCGCATCGCCGGGCCTTCCACACGTTCGGTCGGGAAGACCTCTTCAGACTGGTCCCGTGGGAGTCCCGCGCGCCGCGCCGCCTCGATCACGGCCTCACGACCGACCTCCTCCTGCATCTGGACGTACACCGTGTTGGTCGACGATGCGGTCGCCTGGGTGACCGTCTGTTCACCGAACGTGGAGCCGCCGAAGTTGCGGATGGGGGTCTGCGCATCCTCGATCTCGAGTTCGGCGGGCGCCGGGAACCGCGACTGCGGCGAATACCCGGCCTCGGTGAACGCCTGCAGTGTGAAGGCCTTGAAGGTCGAGCCGGGCTGCCGCATGGACCGCACGGCGGTGTTGAACGGTTGCGTCTCCACGTCCGGTCCGCCGGCCAGCGCCAGGATGCCTCCCGTCCGTGGATCGACGGTGACGATCGCCCCGGTGTCGGTCGGGCCGTCCAGCACGGCCTCGGACAGGTGCGACTGTGCGGCCGCCTGCATGCGCTGATCGAGTTGGGTGTGGATGCGTAGCCCACGGAACAGCTCACCGTCCGCGAAAGCGGGCAGCGCGGCCAGTTCCCGGCGGACCGCGTCGAGGTAGTACGCGTTGGGGCCCTGTGCGACGGTCTGGCGCTGACTGACCTCGGGGAGTCCGGCGGCGACCAGCCCGTCGTGCTCGGCCTGGGTGATGTAGCCCTCGCTGAGCATGCCGGACAGGACGAAGAGCCTCCGGTTGTCCGCGCCGGACGGGTTCTCCTGCGGGTTGAACCCCTCTGGGGCGGCGATGATGCCGGCAAGGGTCGCCGCCTGGTTGACGTCCAGTTCAGCGGCGGGCCGGTCGAACGTCGTCTGCGCCGCGGCCTCGATGCCGTAGGCCCCGCGTCCCCAGTAGATCGTGTTGAGGTAGAACGACAGGATCTCCTCCTTGGAGTACTCACGTTCCAACTTGATCGCGAGCGCCGCCTCCTGGACCTTGCGCGTGTAGGTCTGCTCGGGACTCAACGCGGCGTTCTTGATGTACTGCTGCGTGATGGTCGAGCCGCCCTGGGCGACTCCGCCGGCCCGCACGTTGGTGAACAGGGCCCGGGCGACGCCGCGCGCCGAGATGCCGCGGTGCTCGTAGAAGCCGCGGTCCTCTGCAGAGAGCACGGCCTGCTCGATGTGGGGCGGTAGATCCGCCAGTTCGACGTCCTCGCGGGCGACCTCAGCCGCCAACCCGCCGACCTCGTTGCCATCGATGTCGAACACGATCGAAGATCTGGCGTCGATGTCGTCAGGTAACGGCACCGAGTCGAAGATGATGTAGAACGCGAGCAGCCCGACCGCCCCCAGTGCGATGGCCGGGAAGACCAGCAGGATCAGCCACCACCGCTGCCACCACCGGCGGTTGGCGCGGCGGCGTTTGCGCGCCTCACGTCGACTGGGCTTCTTGGTCTTGGAGTCAGCCATCGAGGGTTCGGGTCCTTCTGGTCGGGTCGCGCGAGAGGGCCGCGGCGTGCTCACGAGGGTGCTCGGACACGACACGGCCGTCGGTGGTCAACGGACGGACGATACCGCGCGGGGCGGTCCGATCCGTTCATCCGTTGGACGCCGACGGCCGGTGTCCGGTTCCTCCCGAAGGGCAGGTCAGAAGGCGGCGACCGACAACTGCATCAGCGCGCCGTCCTCTTCCTCGGCGGTCCGGCGGCGACGGCTCAGCTTCGGCAGGACGTTGCGGGCGAACCAGCGCGCCGAGGCGATCTTGCCCTCATAGAAGGCCTGTTCGTTCTCGCTGAGGCCGCCGGCCCCTGCGCCATCGAGTTTGTCCTGTGCGACCTCGGCGTGCCGGAGCAGCAGCCACGCGATCGTGACCTCCGACAGCGAGTGCAGGAAGTCGGTGGAGTGCAGTCCCGCCTTGTAGATCTCCTCGGACTGTCCGTCCTGCGTGGACGCCATCGCGTGCGTCAGGAGCACGCCGAGGTGGGCCTGCGCATCGTCCAGGGCCGCGCCCAACCGCTCCCGCTCGTCGCTGAACGGATCGTTGGCCACGCCGCCCTTGACCATCTCGCGGATCTGGTCCGCCAGCCAGGTCAGCGTGGCGCCCTGGTCACGCGCGATCTTGCGGAACAGCAGGTCGAGCGCCTGGATCGCGGTCGTGCCCTCGTAGAGGGTGTCGATCTTGGCGTCGCGGATGTACTGCTCGATCGGATAGTCCTGCGTGTAGCCCGACCCACCGAAGGTCTGCAGGCTGACGCCCAGTAGTTCGTAGGCCTTCTCCGAGCAGTAGCCCTTCACGAGCGGCAGCAGCAGGTCCTCACGGGCGATCCAACGGTCGTGGCCGTCGACGTCCTGGTCGCCGGCTCCCGGGGTGGATTCGTGCAGCGACAGCTGCGCCTGGTCCTGGACCCATCCGGCCCACATCACCAGTGCCCGCATCCCCTCGGCGTGGGCCTTCTGCTCCATGAGCATCCGACGCACGTCCGGATGCGCGATGATCTCCACCTTCGGGGCCGTCTTGTCGGCCGCCTGGGTCAGATCGGCGCCCTGGACGCGGATCTTGGCGTAGTCGAGCGCGTTGAGGTAGCCGGTGGACAGCGTGGCCATCGCCTTGGTGCCCACCATCATGCGCGCGTACTCGATGACCTGGAACATCTGCTTGATGCCGTCGTGCACGTCACCGACGAGGTAGCCGACGCAGGGCTCGCCGTCCTGTCCGAGCGACAGCTCGCACGTTGCCGACGCCTTGATCCCCATCTTCTTCTCGAGGTTGGAGACCCGCACGCCGTTGCGATCCCCGAAGGAACCGTCGGCGTTGACGTGGAGCTTGGGCACGATGAACAGGCTCAGGCCCTTGGTGCCGGGACCAGCACCCTCCGGGCGGGCCAGCACGAGGTGCGCGGTGTTGGGGTGGGTCTGCGCGTCGGCCGAGGTGATGAACCGCTTGATGCCCTCGAGGTGGTAGGTGGCACCGAGGTCATCGTCGCCCGCCTCCTCGACGAAGGTGGCCTTGGTGACCCCCGCGCCGACGTCGGAACCGGCGTCTGGCTCGGTCAGCACCATCGTGCCACCCCAGCAGTCCTCGACCATCGGGCGGGCGAAGCGTTCCCTCTGACCTTCGGTGCCGATCGCATCGACGATGCCACCCATGAGCGCGCCGATGGGCCACAGCGATGCGGTGGCGTGGCCGCCGGCCAGCAGTTCGGTCCCGGCCCAGCGGATCGTCGGGGGAGCGCCGTAGCCCCCGAGGTGTTCGGGCAGCGGCATCAGGTGCCAGCCGGCCTCGTAGAACGCTCGCAGGGCCTGATCGAGTTCGTCGGGGATGGTCACGTCGCCCTCGGGGGAGAGCTCGAGGGGCGTGCGATCCGATGACGCGAACGACTCGGCCCAGATGGATTCGCGCGCGAAGCGATCCAACTCGGACAGCAGCATGCGTGCCTGGTCGGCGTCGACCGACGCGAACGGTCCGGTGCCGAAGTACTCCTCGGCGCCGAGGACCTCGAAGAGGTTGAACTCCATGTCCCGGAGGTTGCTGCGATAGTGGCTCATGGTGGTACTCCCGTCGTGTGTGCCGTGTGAAGCCGCGAGCCCTGATCGGTCGCTCCCGTGACCGTGCAGAGTTTGAGTGTCCGCTACATATTGGAGCGTACACTACATTTCTTCTTTCCGCGGCGTTCGGCGACCCCGAGTCTCCGGGCGCTACGGTCCCGGTTCCGACGGCCGCAGACATGACCGTGGACGATGTGGAGGTTTGGTGATGGGTCGCTATCGGGTCGGTCTCGAGACGCGTGAGCGCATCCTGTCCGCGACCCGCAGGCTGCTCTCGGAGGTCGGCGTCGACGGGGTGACCCTGAAGGCGATCACCGACCAGGCACGCGTCGGTGCCGGCAGCTTCTACAACCTGTTCGACTCCAAGGAGGAGGCCGTCTTCGAGGTGGTCCGTGAGGCCATCGAGGCGGTCGACCCGGACCCCGACGGCGAGGGCACCGACACCCTGGCGGACCTGGTCGACGCCTTCGTGACCTTCATGACCGGGTCCTCGCCGATCGCGCGGATCTACCTGCAGTTGGCCGTCGGGCGCGGGCTCACCGATCGGGCCATCGCCACCCGGGTCATCCGGTCGCACCGCACCCGTGTCGATCGGTTCACGGACGCCTGGCTGCGTGAGGATCCCACCCTGACCCCCGAAGCCGCTGAACGGCGGGCCCAGACGATGCTCGCCGCGTTGACCGGACTCGGATTGTCCGTCCTTCTCGACGAGACCTTCGACATGCGGGCCCATGCGCTCGAGCTGCTGCCGTCGTCGGCGGTCAGCTCGGCCGCCTCATGAGGGTGCCTCCGGCTGTGAGCCTCCTGGTGCCCCTGATGGTCGTCTCTGGCTGTGCCGGGCCGGCCGACGACCATGATGGTCAGGCCACGGAGGTCGCCGGTGTGGTCATCGAACGCGACGACCCGCCAGCGGTGGGGCAGGATCCCGCCGACGGCATCGTTCTGGAGCCGGGCTCGGCGGCCGAGGGCATCATCTGGAGTGTCGTCGACGGCGATTGGGTCGGTCTGGGTGCCCGTACGTTGACGGACGATGGTGCGACCCAGCACCTCACGCTCGATGTCGCCGTCGGTGGGGAGGAGGTGAACGGGATCCTGCCGGAGGCCCGCTGCGAGCTCGCGCTGCAGGCGTCCGACGATGCACCTCTGATCGCGCGCGGCGAGCTGGAAGCGACCCTCGTCGTCGGATCGCCCTCGGGGGATGCGCGCCGGGTCGTGCTCGCCCCGGCCGTGGTTGACGTGGTCCTCGCTCCCGGGGAGCTCTACCGTGCAGACCTGACGGACGACGGCGGTGTCGACCTCGACGCCACAGAAGCTGCCGGCGTGCGCTGCGAAGGACGGTTCAGCCACACGTGAACGGCATGCTCGGGGTCCTGCTCGTCGCCGTGTTGATCGCTGCGAACGGCCTGTTCGTCGCGGCCGAGTTCTCGCTCGTGAGCGTGCGCCGTCCCGTCGTGGACGACCTGGCCGAGCACGGCGACCGCCGTGCCCGCGCGGTCGTCCGGGAGCTGTCGGATCTGTCGTTCGCCCTGTCATCGGCGCAGTTCGGCATCACCGCCACGTCACTGTTGGTCGGCTACCTCGCGGACCGCACCATCGGCAACACGCTGATCCGGCCGTTGCTGGAGCTGATCGGTGCGCCCGAGCAGGCCTCGTTGGGGGTGGCCGTCACCGCGACCCTCCTGCTGTCCACGGTCCTGCAGATGGTCTTCGGGGAGCTGTTCCCGAAGAACCTGGCGATCTCCCGGTCCCTGGGGGTCGTGCTGTTCGTCACCCCGATCACCCGGTTGTTCGGCATCGTGTTCGGGCCGGTCATCCGCATCTTCGACGGGGCGGCGCAACGCATCACACGCGGGGTGTTCCGCGTGGAGGTCCGCAGTGAGCTCGAAGGGGGTCACAGCCTGGATGAACTGGCCCGGATCGTCACGGCATCGGGCGAGGACGGCAGCCTGAGCGATCAGCAGACCCAGCTGCTGACCCGGGCGATCGGCCTGGGTGACCGGCGGGTCAGCGAGGTCATGGTCCCCCGGCCGGACGTGGTCTGGCTGTCGGCGGACGACACCCTCAGCGATCTGCGGCAGCTGGCCCGCTCGACGGGTCACAGCCGCTTCCCGATCCGTGGGGACTCCGAGGACGAGGTCGTCGGCACCGTCCACGTCAAGGATCTGTTGGCCATCCCCGTCGAGCGGCATGACGAGACCTCCGTGCTGGAGGTGGCCGTCCCCATGCTGGCGGTGCCGGAGAGCGAGTCGTTGCGGCGGCTGCTCGGTGAGCTGCGCCGCGATCACCGCACGTTCGCCTTGGCCGTCGACGAGTACGGAGGGACGGCCGGACTGGTGACCGTGGAGGACGTCCTCGAGCAGCTCGTCGGTGAGATCGAGGACGAGTTCGACCGCGAGGGCTCGCAGATCCGTCGTCTGGGGGTCGGTCGCTTCCTGGTGCGTGGCACGTTGCGGGCGCATCAGGTCGAGGAGCTGTTCGGCACACAGCTGCCGGAGGGCGAGTACGAGACGGTCGCTGGTTTCGTCCTCGACCAGCTCGGCCACATCCCGGAGCCCGGTGAGCGGGTCGTGCACGACCGGCTCGAGTTCACCGTCATGGAACTCGAGGCCGTGCGGATCACCCAGATCGCGATCCGGGAGCTGCCGGACCCCGAGCCGGTGGCGGAGGTCGAGGCATGATGCTCGCCGTCGCCGCCGAAGGTATCCACGGCACGTTCAGTCTCACCGCGCTCCTCGTCGGCATGGCCCTGCTCGTCGCGAACGGCGCGTTCGTCGCCGCGGAGATCAGCCTGCTGGCCGCCCGTCGGACCCGGTTCGAGGAAGCAGCCGAGGCGGGTGACCGTCGCGCGGGGCGGGCGTTGACCGCCCACAAGGAGCTGTCGGTCACCTTCTCCGCGGCACAACTCGGCATCACCATGTGTTCGCTCGGCCTCGGTGCCATCGCCGAACCGGCGGTCCAGGCGCTGTTCGCCGACTGGCTCGGCCTCACCGCCATCCCGGCGGGCGTGATCCCCGGGGTGTCGCTGGCCGCAGCGCTGGCGCTGGTGGTGTTCCTGCACATGGTCGTCGGCGAGATGGCCCCGAAGAACCTGGCACTGGCCCGCCCCGAGGGTGTGGCCCTCGGACTGATGCGTCCCTTCGCGGCGTTCATCCTGGTCCTGCGACCGTTGATCCTGTTCCTGAACTGGCTCGCCAACGTCCTGGTGCGTCTGGTGCGCGTGGAACCCGTCGATGAGCGCCAGTTGGTGCACACCCCCGACGAACTCGCTCTGGCGCTGTCTGCATCGCAGGACCTCGGCACGATCCAGGCGCAGGACGCACGGATGATGGGCGCTGCACTGCGCCTGTCGGCCATCGATGCCGAATCGGCGATGACCCCGCGGGTGGATCTCGACGCGCTCCCTGACACCGCCACGATCGACGAGCTGCTCGATCTGGCGGCCGAGACCGGCCATACGCGGATCCCCGTCTTCCACGACGACGTGGACCACATCGTCGGGGTCGTGCACGTCAAGGATGCGCTGATCCGCGACGTCGATGACGGGGTGACACTCACCGTGAACGAGTTGCTGCGCCCGATACCGGCTGTTCCCGAGTCCCGCGACCTCGAGCATCTGATGCGTGACATGCTGGACGCCCACAGCCATGCGGTGCTGGTCGTCGACGAGTTCGGCGGCACCGCGGGTCTGCTGACCCTCGAGGATGTCCTCGAGGAACTGGTCGGTGAGATCGCTGACGAGTTCGATGAGCAGGAGTCGCCGCGGGGGGACCAGGAACGGGTCTGGATCGTCCAGGGCACTCTGCGTCGCGACGAGCTCAACCGACTCACCGGGATCGAGCTCGAGGGCGGCGAATCCGAGACCGTCTCCGGTTACCTGGTGGAAAAGTTGGGTCGCCTGCTGACGGTCGGCGACCTCTGGACCACCGAGGATGGCTGGCGGCTCACGGTGCACAGCCTCGAGGGACGCCGGGCCGGTGAGGTGGAGATCACGGCCCCGGTGACCGAACGCACGGGCCCGTCGGACTAGGTTGCCCTGCCGCAGACACCGGTTCGAAGCAGCGAGGCGAGGGGCACCGACGTGGACGGCGAAGCGCTCAGGGAGCCGTCGGGCACGCCCGAGGTTCCGCGTGCACGCGCGGCGGCCGCGTTGCGCCGGCTCGGCCACGCGCTCATGGGCCACGACGCATCGGACGATCTCCTGGACCGCGTCGCCGAGGCTGCAGACCGGGTTGCCGCCGATCTCGAGGCTGGGACACCCCGTCAGCGCGACCTGGTCGAACTCAAGCGACGGATGTTCGATGTCGAGGTGGCCGATGGCGCGCACGTTGTGCACTTCGATGAGTGCTTCGTGTCCGGTCCCTGGAACCCGATGGGGATCGCGATGGACGTCCACCGGGAGGGCGACGAAGCTGTGGCCGAGGTCACGCTGGGACCCGCCTTCGAGGGTGCGCCCGGTCGCTCCCACGGTGGGATCGTCGCCGCACTGTTCGACGACCTCCTCGGGTACCTCCTGGTTCTCGACCACACGCCTGCTTTCACCGGCGAGTTGATCGTCCGGTACCTCGCGCCGACCCCGATCGAGCAGCCGCTGACGATCCGCGGCCGTGCGGTGCGCCGTGAGGGCCGCAAGCTGTGGACCAGCGGTGAGGCCAGTGTCGAGGGCAACATCGTTGCGACCGCGGAAGCATTGTTCATCCTCGTCGACGCGTCACGGTTGAAGCCGTGAGCCGGGGCCACTGATGGCCTTCACCCGCGAGGAACTCGAGTCCTTCCGGGACACGGTCGTGCCGGACCTCGTCGGGGCGCAGCCGCCGCGGCTCGTGTTCGTCGGGATCAACCCCGGATTCTGGACCGCGGCAACGCAGACGCACTTCGCGCACCCGTCGAACCGCTTCTACCCGGCGCTGCACCGGGCCGGGATCACCTCCCGGGAACTCGACCGCGTCGCGGGACTGGGCGAGGCGGACCGCCGGGAACTGACCGACCGTGGTGTGGCCATCACCAACGTCGTCGCCCGGGCCACGGCTCGTGCCTCGGAGTTGTCCACCGCTGAGCTGCACGTCGGCGCGACCTCGTTGACCGCGCGCCTGGAGTCCTGGCGGCCGACGGTGGTCGCGATCGCCGGCGTGACGACCTACCGGACCGCGTTCCGACGCCCGAAGGCACCGCTCGGTCGGCAGTCCGAGCCCCTGGCCGGCGCCGAGTTGTGGGTGGTCCCCAACCCGAGTGGGCTCAACGCCCATGAGACCGTCGACAGCCTGGCGGCCTGGTACCGGCAGGCAGCGGCGGCGGCCGGGCTGGTCTGAGTGGCCACGCGACGCCGTTGTCGCAGCGACGATCAGGGATGCAGTGGTAACCCCCCGAAGCCAGGATCGTCCCCGGGACCGCCACGCTTGGGGTCGGCGGCGTCGAAGACGTCGCCGACGGCCGGCAGGGCGTCGACGGCGTGCTGCAGCGGATGGAGGAACGGCAGCGCGGTCGGGTCCAGGGGTTCGGCCGGGACGAACTCCTCCAGGTCGTCATCCTCGGCGAACCGCGAGGCGGTGATCTCGGGAGCGTGTCGGCGTGCCCCGTACACGACCACCGCGACATCATCGCCACTGGCATCCGCCTCGGCGACGAACCCCCAGCAGGGGACCGCTGCCTCGGTGATGTGGTCGGCGGCCACCTGCGCGAGGACCGTGTGACGGGCCTCGTCGTCATCGGGGAGTTCCGGCAGCGTCAGCAGTTGTGTGCGCTCCGCGCCGGGCAGCACGACCGTCGGGGGGAGTGGTCGACCGCGCGATCGCAGGATGTCGCCCGCCGCTTCCTGGCAGACGAACCTGAGCTCGTCGAACTGCACATTGCCCTCGCTGGTCGATCGGGTCGGTGGTCGGTCGTGTCGGTGGTCGGTCGTGCGATCAGACGCCGGTCGTCGCGCCGAGGGACGCGGAACTGACCGTCTTCGCGTACTTCCAGAGCACGCCGCGGGTGTAGCGGGGCGGCAGTGGCTCCCAGCCGTCCTTCCGGGAGGTGAGCTCTGCCTCGTCGACGAGCACGTCAAGGGTCCGGTTCGGGACATCGATGCGGATGGTGTCGCCGTCACGGATGAACGCGATCGGCCCGCCGTCGGTCGCCTCCGGCGCCACGTGCCCGATCGAGAACCCGTGGGTCGCCCCCGAGAAGCGACCGTCGGTCAAGAGCGCCACGGTCGAGCCCAGTCCCGCACCCTTGACGGCGGAGGTCACCGCGAGCATCTCGCGCATGCCCGGCCCGCCCTTCGGTCCCTCGTACCGGATGACGATGACGTCGCCGTCCACGACCCCGCCGGTGAGCACGGCCTGCATGGCATCGGCCTCGCCGTCGAAGACCCGTGCCGGCCCTTCGAACTCCAGCTGTTCGGCGCTCAGACCCGCGATCTTGACGACGGCACCGTCCGGGGCCAGTGACCCCCGCAGGATCGCGAGGCCACCATCGGCGTGGATCGGTGCGCTCAGCGGGTGCACCACCTCGCCGTCCGGTGGGGGGATGTCCATCGCCTCCAGTTCCTCGCCGATCGTCCGTCCCGTGACGCTCAGCGCATCACCGTGCAGCAGGCCGGCGTCGAGCAGTTCCTTCATCACGACCTGGACCCCACCGATGCGGTCCAGGTCGTTCATCACGAACCGGCCACCCGGCTTGGTGTCGGCGATGTGGGGGACGCGACGTCCGATCCTGTCGAAGTCGTCGATCACCAGATCGACCTCGGCCTCACGGGCGATCGCCAACAGATGCAGCACGGCGTTGGTGGAGCCACCCACCGCCATCACCACGGCGATCGCGTTCTCCAGAGCTTCGCGGGTCACGATCTTCCGTGCGCTCAACCCCGAGTCGAGCAGTCCGATCACGGCCCGGCCCGATTCCCTGGCGAAGTGGTCGCGGCGCGGGTCCGGCGCCGACGGTGACGCCGACCCGGGCAGGGCGAGGCCCAACGCCTCGATGGCGGAGGCCATCGTGTTGGCGGTGAACATGCCCCCGCAGGAGCCTTCGGACGGGCAGGCGGCACGCTCGATGGCACCGAGCTCGTCGTCATCGATGGTCCCGCGCGCACGCGCACCGACCGCCTCGAACACGTCCTGGATCGTCACGTCGTGCCCGTCATGCCGGCCGGGGAGGATCGAGCCGCCGTAGAGGAACACCGACGGCACGTCCAGACGCACGGCGGCCATGACCATCCCCGGCAGTGACTTGTCACAGCCCGCGAACGTCACCATCCCATCGAGGCGCTCGGCGTGCATGACGGTCTCGACCGAGTCGGCGATGACCTCACGGCTGACGAGCGAGGCGCGCATCCCCTCGTGGCCCATCGAGATGCCGTCCGACACCGCGATCGTGTTGAACTCGATCGGGAACCCGCCGGCCTCGCGCACACCCTCCTTCGCCTGCTTGGCCAACCGGTCCAAGGGCAGGTTGCAGGGCGTGACCTCGTTCCACGATGAAGCGATCCCGACCTGGGGGCGGCTCCAGTCGTCGTCGGTCATCCCGATCGCTCGGAGCATCGCCCGTGCGGGTGCCCGCTCGTAGCCGTCGGTCACGTCACGACTCTTGTGCTTCGGATCCGCCATCGTTCGCCTCGCCGGTTGCTCGTCGGTGCCTCGGTCGACCTGTCAGGGTCTATCTGACCATACGGTGACCGTCGATGCCGAACGCACGGCTAGCGTGCCACCGCAACCGGGCCCGGCAACCGGGATCGAGGGAGCAGATGGACGCGGGAAGCATGGCAGCACTGGGTGAGCGACTGCACGCGGGCGAGACCCTGCGCACCGACGACCTGGCCTCGTTCGCGCAGGATGCGTTCGGGAGTGGGATCCTCGGGATCGCGTGGGATGAACTCTCGCTCCATCGGGCGGTCGCGCACGTCGACCCCGACGAACGCCATCACCAGCCGTACGGCATCGTGCACGGTGGGGTGTGGTGTTCGATCGTCGAATCGCTGGCATCGGTCGCCGCGGCGCTCCAGGTCGCGCAGGACGGACGGTTCGTGGTCGGCGTCAGCAACTCGACGGACTTCCTGCGAGCACACCGCACCGGTCGTGTCGACGCGGTCGCCGAACCGGTCCACGTGGGCCGGACACAGCAGTTGTGGCAGGTGGTCCTGACCCGGACCGTCGACGGCAAGGCGGTCGCCCGCGGACAGGTGCGCCTGCAGAACGTCGATCCTGCGGCGCTCGGATCACCGGAGGGTCAGCCATGAAGGTCGATGCCGTCACCCTCGGCGCACCGCTGGCGGACACGCCCGACGTGGTGCGCGACCTCGAGCAACGTGGCTACGACGGATGGTTCGTCGGTGAGACCACCCATGACCCCCTGCTGGCGTGTGTCGCAGCGGGTTCCGCGGCACAGCGCATGGAGATCGGAACCGCGATCACCGTCGCGTTCCCGCGCAGTCCGATGCATGTCGCCTACGCGGCGCACGACCTCCAGGCCCTGACGCAGGGACGGTTCGTGCTCGGCCTCGGCTCGCAGATCAAGCCCCACATCGAGAAGCGGTTCGGGACCCCGTGGCCCAGGCCGGCCAGCCGCATGCGCGAGTACGTCGAGGCGCTGACGGCGATCTGGCGGTCCTGGGAGACCGGCGAGAAGCTGTCCTTCCGTGGCGAGTACAGCCGTCACACCCTCATGACCCCGTTCTTCACCCCACCCGACCATGGCCACGGCGCACCGAAGGTGTTCATCGCCGCGGTCGGACCGAAGATGACCGAGGTCACGGGCGAGGTGGCCGATGGCGTGCTCTGCCACGGCTTCACGACGGAGCGCTACCTCCGCGAGGTCACGCTCCCATCGCTGGCGGCCGGGGCGGCACGCACCGGCCGTGACCTCGGCGAGGTCCAGGTCAGCCTGCCCCTGTTCGTCGTCACGGGTCGTGACGACGCGGCCACCGAGGAGGCGGCGGCGAAGGTCCGCGGGCAGATCGCCTTCTACGGTTCGACCCCGGCCTACCGCGCGGTCCTCGATCTGCACGGATGGGGGGAACTCCACGAGCAACTGCACGAGCTGTCCGTCCGCGGTGACTGGGGTGAGATGCCGGCGCTCATCGACGATGAGGTCCTGCACACCTTCGCGGTGGTCGGCACGCCGGACGAGGTCGGTGGCGCCATCCGTGAGCGGTTCGGTGACGTGGCTGACCGGGTGAGCCTGGCAACGGACCTGGACGTCGATGCTGCCAGCTGGGAGCGCACCCTGACCGATCTCCGTGCCCGCAACTGACGCGGGCCGGCGGAACCGTTCCACCGGTTCGGGCCGGGCGGCGATGGCCGTGATCTTCGGCGCTGCCCTGTGGGGCACCGCGGGGATCGCGCAGGAGTTGGGTGCTCCGACCGCGGCGCCCCCGGCCGTTGCGGCGGTGCGCACCGTCTGTGGTGGGGCGGTCCTGCTGCTCGTCGCTCTCGTCGCGAACGGACGGGCTGGACTCATCGACACGCTCCGTCGCGGCTGGGGTGGGTGTCTGGTGGCTGCCGGGGCGATGGCGGTCTTCCAGGTCGGTTACCTCGGTGCGGTCCGATCGGTCGGTGTGGCCATCGGCGTGCTGGTCGCCATCGGGAGTGCGCCGGCCTGGGCGGGTCTGTACGACGCCCTCCGCGGCCGGTTCCCCGGGTGGCGGTGGCTGCTCGCCACGATCCTGGCCATCGTGGCCGCCGGGCTGTTGCTGCTGCCGACCGGCACCCACGAGATCGCTCCGGTCGGGATCGCCCTCGCCCTGACCGCCGGGCTCGCCTTCGCGACCTACGCGGTCTCCTCGAAACACCTCCTGGATCGCGGGGCCGCCGGGATCCCGGTCATCGCCATCGCCATCTTCGGCAGTGGTCTCCTGCTCTCGCCCGCGCTCTGGCTCAACGACCTCGGCTGGCTGGCCACCTCCGAGGGTGCGCTGGCGGCGGCCTGGTTGGCGCTGATCGCCATCGGCGCCTCGTACGTGGCGTTCGTCTGGGGACTCGCTCGCCTGTCGGCCCCGGTCGTGACGACCCTGACGCTCACCGAGCCGCTGGTCGCCGCCCTGCTGGCGGTGGTCCTGCTCGCGGAACGTCTGAGCGGTCTGCCGCTCGTCGGAGCCGTCCTGCTGGTCGTCGGTCTGCTGCTCGTGAGCATCCGTCCGCCCAGCGACGCCACCGCGGTCCCGCCGATACGCGTCTGAGCCGATCCGCTCTACGCTGCGTCACAACGTCAGGAGTCAGGCATGCACACGGTCGGCGTGGATCTGGGCGGGACCAACATCGGCACGGTCGTGCTCGACGACGATGATGAGGTCATCGGGTACGCCAAGCGCAAGACACCGACCCGGGGCGATCACAACCGGGTCGTCGATGTCATCGTGGGCGGTGTACACGACGCGATCGACGATGCCGGTCTCTCCGTGAAGAAGATCGATGCGGTCGGTGTCGGCACGCCCGGTGTCGTCGTCGACGGGACCGTCGGTGACGCCTCGAACGTGCCCGGTTTCCAGGTGCGGTTCTCGCTCGGGGACCTCGTCAGCGACCTCGTCGACAAGCCCGTTCGCGTCGTCAACGACGTCACCGCCGGTGCGGTCGCCGAGCACCGGTCCGGGGCGGGCCGCGGGTGGAACCAGGTGCTCTGCGTGTTCGCCGGCACCGGTGTCGGCGGAGGGCTCATCCTCGATGGCCGGGTCTTCGAGGGCGCCCACGGAGGCGCCGGAGAGTTCGGCCATCAGGTCATCCGCCAGGGCGGTGCCGTCTGTCCCTGCGGGCGCCGTGGCTGTGTCGAGGCGTACGCCGGACGACAGGCCATGACGCTCGCCGCCGAGCGTCATGTCGCCAGCGGAGGCAGCACCGTCCTGTTCGACGTGATGAAGAAGAAGGGCAAGTCGCGGCCCACGTCCGGCGTGTTCAGCAACGCCCTCGATCTGGGCGACGTCTTCGTCGCCGACCTCATCGACGACTGCATCTCCGCGTTGGCGGCCGGGATCGCCACATCGGTCAACCTGCTGGACCTCGAGGGGGTCGTGCTCGGGGGTGGCCTGGCGGACAAGCTGGGCAAGCCGTTCCGTGCCCGGGTCGAGGCCGCCATGCAGCCACACCTGTTTTTCTCGCCCCCGAAGGTCGAACTGGTCTCCGCCGCACTGGGCGACAACGGCGGCGCCATCGGCGCGGCACTGTTGTCCCGCGAGGTGGCCTGAAACGCTCTCGTCCGGCGCAGAACCGGCCCCGCCGGTTCCGGATTGGCTCCGCCGCCCCCGGGGTGGCACGCTCTGTATCGAGCGCCCGGCTCCCGCGGCGCCGGACGCCGGACGCTGAGGAGATCACCGTGTCGCAGCTCGAGCAGGCCCGTTCGCTCGTCGAAGCCATGCGGTCGGTGATCGACCGCGCGACCACGGCACTCGCTGAGCGGTGCGAGGTCGACGGCCGGATCGACGTCGGACGGATCGATGAGCACCAGACCATCGCCTACGACCTCGCCTCCATCGCCTCCGCACTGACCGCCGCGGAGCACCTGGTCGCCTGGGGCACGAAAGGCGATCTTGAGGCCGACCTGGCCCTCGCGCTGGCCGCCGACGTCGCGGTCGATCTGCAGTCCCGGGTGGCTGGCCGCGAGACCTCGTGGGGCCTGGACGCCGGTGTGCTGCACGACCAGCAGGACGCGCTCGCCGCCGGCCGCGATCCAGCCTTCCTCGCGGCCATCGCCACCCGCGTCCTCGCAACCGGCGAGGCCGGTTCCCGGCACCTCCCTGAAGACCTCGAGATGGTGCGTCAGACCTTCCGTCGGTTCGCCGAGGACAAGGTCGCGCCCGTCGCCGAACAGGTCCACCGCAACGACGAGGACATCCCGGAGGACGTCATCTCCGGGCTCGCGGAACTCGGCTGCTTCGCGCTGTCGATCCCGGCGGACTACGGCGGCTTCGCCGAGGGTGGCGAGGATGAACTGCTGAACATGGTGCTGGTCACCGAGGAGCTCTCCCGCGGTTCCCTCGGCGTCGCCGGATCTCTCATCACCCGTCCCGAGATCATGGGCACCGCGATCCTCAAGGGCGGGACCGAGGAGCAGAAGCAGGGCTGGCTGCCCACGATGGCCTCGGGCGAGAAGATGTGTGCCGTCGCGGTCACCGAACCGGACGTCGGGTCCGATGTCGCCGGCGTGAAGGTCACGGCCACCCGCGACGGTGGCGACTGGGTGATCGACGGGGTCAAGACCTGGTGCACGTTCGCGGGGCGCGCCGACCTGTTGCTCGTGCTCGCCCGCACCGACCCCGACCGCTCGCTCGGCCACAAGGGACTCAGCCTGTTCGTGGTCGAGAAGCCGAGGTTCCCCGGACACGCCTGGCGCGCCGAACAGGACGAGGGTGGGGGAAGTATGGACGCCCGTGCGATCCCGACCCTGGGCTACCGCGGGATGCACTCCTTCGAGATCTCCTTCGATGGCTGGCGCGTGCCCCACAGCGCCCTGATCGGTGAGGACGACGGGCTCGGTCGCGGCTTCTACCTGCAGATGCAGGCCTTCGCGAACGCGCGCCTGCAGACCGCGGCCCGTGCCCAGGGGGTGATGCAGTCCGCCCTCGACAGGTCGGTGTCCTACACGAAGGACCGCAGGGTCTTCGGATCGCCATTGGCCGACTACGAACTCAACCGGATCAAGATCGCCCGCATGGCGGCGCTGCTGGCCGGCTGCCGCGTGTTCTCCACCGAGGTCGCTCGCCAGTTGGCGCGCGGCGACCAGGGGGGTCAGCTGGGTGCGTCGCAGCTCAAGCAGCTGTCCTGCCGCGTCACCGAGTGGGTCACCCGCGAGGCGCTGCAGCTGCACGGTGGGTACGGCTACGCCGAGGAGTACACCGTCAGCCGCCTGTTCGTCGACGCCCGCGTCCTGTCGATCTTCGAGGGAACGGACGAGGTCCTCGCCCTGCGGGTCATCGCCCGAACGATGTTGACCGACGCGCTGGCACGCAGCCCCGCCTGACGGACCGGCGCTACCGGACGTCGGACCGTGCGGTCGTCCACGGGGGAGACCAACCGCCATGCTCGAGTTCCAGGACCTACGCCGGTCGTTCGGCGACGTCGTGGCTCTCGACGGCCTGACGTTCAGCGTCGCGCCGGGCGAGCTGTGCGGTTTCCTCGGACCGAACGGCGCCGGCAAGACCACCGCGATGCGCTGCGCGGTCGGGGTCACGACACCCGACAGCGGCCAGGTCCGCTGGCGGGGTGGACACATCGACATCGAGGTTCGACGCCGGACCGGCTACATGCCCGAGGAGCGGGGGCTGTACCCCAAGATGCGGGTCCATGAACAGCTGGTCTATCTCGCGCGGCTCCACGGCATGGGCACCGCGGATGCCGATGCCAGCGCGTCGGCATGGATCGACCGTCTGGGCCTGGCCGAACGGACCAACTCGCCGGTCGAGGAACTGTCGCTCGGGAACCAGCAGCGGGTGCAGTTGGCCGCGGCCCTGGTCCACGATCCGGAGCTACTGGTCCTCGACGAACCGTTCTCCGGGCTGGACCCCATCGCGACGGATGTGATGAGCGACGTCCTGCTCGAACGTGCCCGCGCCGGGGTCGCGGTCGTGTTCTCCTCCCACCAGTTGGACCTCGTCGAAGGTCTCTGTCAGAAGGTCGCGGTCGTGGCCGAGGGGCGCCTGGTCCTCCACGGCGAGGTGGCCGCGTTGAAGGCCTCCGGTGGCCGCCGGCTGCGGATCCAGGTCGATGGTGGGACCGGGTGGACCGCCGACCTGCCACCCGGTGCCGAGTTGCTCGCCGCGACCGACGAGCATGTGACGGTGCTGCTGCAACCCGGCGAGGACGCCGGTCCGGTCCTGGACGTCGCGCGCACCCACGGCCGGTTGCTGGACGTCCACCTCGAACAACCCCGCCTGTCCGAGTTGTTCCGTGCCGCGGTCGGCAACGGCCACCTCGACCCGGAGGTGTCGTCGTGACCCGCCGGCAGACGATCGCACTGATCGCGGGGCGCGAGGTGCGCCAGAGGCTGCGCTCCAAGCTGTTCGTTTGGTCGACCATCGTGCTGAGTGTCGCGTTCGTGATCCTGGCACTCGTCCCGACCCTGATCGATGCGTTCGCCTCACCCGACGAGGTGGACGAGGTCGACGCCCTCACCACACTGGCCGTCGTTGGCGAGCTGGACGAGTCGCGCCGCGATGCGCTCACCGCGGCGCTCGGTCCCTTCGAGGAGGAACCCGCCGCCGACGAGGCTGCGGCCCGGGACCTGTTGCTGGACGAGGACGGCGACGTCGACCTCGCGATCATCCAGGGGGAGCGGGTCCTCGGGCCGACATCGACCGGCATCTTCGGTGGCGCCGGCGAGTTCCAAGCCTCCCAGGCCGCCGAGGCACTCGCACTGGTGGACATGCTGGAGGCCGCCGGATCGGCCGAGGTCGCGGACCGGGTGTTGACCCTGGAGCCCCTGCCGGTCGAACTGGTCGGTGCCGGCGATCCCGCCGAGGCGGTGACGCGGGTCATCGTCGCCAACATCGGGGTCGTCTTCCTCTTCGGGCTGCTGATGTTCTACGCCTCGATGATCGTCAACGGCATCATCGAGGAGAAGGGAAGTCGGGTCGTCGAGCTGCTCGTTGAAGCCGTGCCGGTCCGTCAGCTCATGGCCGGCAAGGTCCTCGGGCTGGGCACCATCGCGGTCGGCCAGACCCTGGCACTGTTCCTGCCAGCCGTGGTCGTTCTGGTGGCCTTCAACCGGGATCTGATCCCACCCGGACTGGGCGGGGTCCTGGGTTACACCCTGCTCTGGTTCGTGCTCGGCTACGCCTTCTACACGCTGCTCTGCGCCGGCTTGGGCGCCCTGGTGTCGCGTCCGGAGGAGGCGCAGGCCGTCCTGACCCCGGCGACGATGCTCGCTCTGGTCGGCTACTTCGTGGGGTTCGCCGCGATCCAGGCACCCGACGCCACCTGGGCGGTCATCGCGGGGTGGGTGCCACCGACCGCGCCCTTCGTGATGCTCGTCCGCCAGGCCGTTGGCTCGCCCTCGCTGGTTGAGGTGATCGGCTCCCTGGTGCTGCTCGTCGGAGCGATCGGTGCAACCGGACTGGCGGCCGCTCGCATCTACGAAGGTGGGATCCTGCGCGTCGGCGCCCGGGTGAGGTTCCGCGATGCCTGGCGCAGCCGCCGGATCTGACCCCTTCCTGGAACGTGCATCCTCGTGCGCTGGCGCGCAAGCGGCGGTCCGGCTCGGTCTGGCTCGCGTCACCTGCCACCGTGGCCGGGCCGAGGTCGGGTTGGTCGGTCAGTGGTGTGTCGGGTTCGATGACTGCGGTTGCTGAGAAGCGGCCCGCTTTGACGTGTCGGTCGGTTATGCACTGTGCGGTCTAAGCATGTCTGATGCGCTTCACGAGTTTCCCACAGCTTTCCGCATGTTCTCATTGACTACTTGGGCCGGGGAATATATGTTCCCTACATGCCCTCCACCCCGCTACCAACCCTCACGAACCGGCCCTCGTACGCCGGGCAGTCGAGCTGGCGGCGGCCACGACCCCGCCCACACACCACGATCGCCC
>SLHP01000206.1 GCA_007136095.1 Nitriliruptoraceae bacterium | reverse complement strand
GAGATCGCCACGATGACCGCGTCCAACGTCATCGCGACCAGGTCGCCATGACCGCCGTGCATCCCGTCGTTCGTGCCCATCGGAGTGACGGTACCGCGCCCCTTCGCCGGTCCGTCCCCCGCGCACGGCGCCTCCCGGCCGCTCTGCCGGTGCAGGAACTCGGTCAGCTGCGAGCGGTGCCGGTCGCCGGGCTGGATAGGGTGCGGGCTCTGCTTCAGCCATCCCCCGCCGTCAAGGAGCTCACCGTGCCCCAGCTCGCCGTGACCGCCGTCGGCGCCGACCGTCCGGGCATCGTCGCCGCGGTTGCCCGTGTCCTGCACGACCGCGGCGGCAACCTCGAGGATTCCGCGATGACGATCCTCGGCGGCCACTTCGCCATCGTCCTGCTCGTGGACACCGACGACACGCCCGAGATCCTGCAGGACTCGCTGGCGACCGCCACGGCGGAACTGGGACTGGAGGTGTCGGTCACCCCGGTCAGCGGGCAACGCTCCACCGCCGAGGCCACCCACCTGTTGAGCGTGTACGGCACGGACAAGCCCGGGATCGTGGCCGGGGTGACCGACGCGATCGCCAGGGTCGGCGCGAACATCACGGACCTGGAGACCCAGGTGATCGGCGAGGACGACACACCCGTCTACGCGATGGTGATCGAACTGGTCGCCGACGACAGCGCGGCGCTGGAGACCGAACTCGGCGCCGCGTGCGAACGACTGGGCGTCGACCACACGCTGCGCACGATCGACGCGGAGACCTACTAGGTGACGGTCCGCCCGGTCGTCCGGTATCCCGCACGGATCCTGAAGGGTCCGGCGGGACCCGTCGGCGCGATCGGCCCACGGGAGCGCCAGGTTGCGACCGACCTGGTCGATTCGATGTACGACGCGCCTGGTTGCGTCGGGTTGGCGGCACCCCAGCTGGGGATCGCGCTGCGGGCCTTCGCACTGGACGTCTCAGTCATGAAGAAGCCGCCCGAAGGCAACCATGGTTTGGTCGTGCTCCTGGACCCCGAACTGCTGCTGGCCGACGGCTCGGACGTCAAGCGAGAGGGCTGCATGTCCGTGCCCGACTGGACCTGCGATGTGCGGCGCGCCCTGCACATCGTGGTGCGTGGCACGACGCCTGATGGGGACCAGCGGGTCATCGAAGCGTCCGGGTTCGAAGCGCGCGCGTTCCAGCACGAACTCGACCACCTCGACGGGCTGCTGATCCTGGATCGCGTCGCCGCCCGCTCGGACGTCCACGCCCGCAAGCGCTACGCCGACAAGGGCAAGCACCTCAAGTAACCCGTCCATCAAGAGGGTCCCTGGAGGCGGGGACGGAACCTCGCGCGGCGGTGGTCCGACGTGGACCAGGATGGGTGGTGAGAGGTGCACTGCTGCACCTCTCAGCACCCATCCCCCCGGCTGGGACCCGCCGGGTGGCGCACGTTCATGACGGGCGCTGCCGCGAGGCGGGTGCGGGCCGATCGGTCCCGATCCCACGTGCCTGCTGCGCCGCGATGGCCGCGTCGATGGCGGCGATCACGTGATCGCGGTCCAGCAACCAGTCCCGCCAGTCCACGGGCACCCGCACCCAGATCGTCCCGGCGAACGCACCGGCCCGGCGACGGTCCGTACGCCGCTGATCGCGGGAGCGGTGGTAGGCGTCACCTTCGGGCTCGACGGCAACGCACCAGTCAGGCAGCGGTATGTCGATCTCCAGCCCGATCCCGTCCGCGGTCGGGATCCGTCGCGTCGACCGTTCCGGACGGTAGCCACGTCGCTCGAGGTCCCCCGCGACATCATCCTGGAAGACGGATTCGATCCGGAGGTGCTCGAGACGGTCGCACAGGTCCAGAAGGGCGGCCCTGCCAGGCGCAGCTCCGACATCGGCCGTCCGATCCCGGACGGCGGCAGGAGTTGTCAGACCACGCTGCACCGCATCGATCAGCACACCCCGGGCGCGCGCGGGATCGACGGCACTGATGGCCAGGAGGAGCGCCGGCAGTCGCAGCGTCGGGACCCGATCGATCAACAGGATGTCCTCTGCCTGCAGCCATCGAGCTCGCCGAACCGCCAGCCTCGGCACGCCGCCGCACCTCCCAGCGTGGTGGACGAGGACCGTCGCGCGCGGCGGCGGCCGGCGGCGCAGCCCGTGGAGCCAGGCCGCCAACTCGCCGGCAGCGGCGACCGGATGGGTCGTGGAGCCACACGCGATGAGCACCTGTTGCTGGAGCGACGGGCGGGATGCCGGGTGGACGCGAACCCTCGAGCACGGAGCGCCCCAGGACTCCCGCGCCGTCCGACGGTAGAAGCGGTTCTCGGACAGGTCGAAGGCTCGAGCGAGTTCGACGTCACCGACGCCGTGCCGTTCGAGAACGGCTCCGACGAACGCAGGCCAGGTATCCATCCCACCAGCCTGCCCTGCCCGGCGGGCGACATCCGCCTCGCCCACGCGCGGGCTGTGGACAACTGACCCGCGCACCCGACGCAGGATGGGTGGTGAGAGGTGCAGCAGTGCACCTCTCACCACCCATCCCCCCGGCTGGGACCCGCCGGGTGGCGGCGCAGCAAGCCGTGCGTTGGGCGCGGGTTCCGCGCGGTCGTACACTCCCCGCCACGGATCGCTGCGGCTCGACGCGACGACGCGTCGGCCGGCCGTCAGGGGAGGCCCCACGTGGACGACACGCTGCTCACGATCTTCCGCATCGTCGCCGGTTCCGCCGTCATCCTGTTCTTCGGGGCCTGGGCGGTCCGCCGTGCGCGTTTCCTGATCCGGTTGACCCTGGCGGCGGCACCCAACCCCGACCGCAACATCCGGACCGCGTTCAAGGCCAACCTGCGCCACGCCCTGGTCAACATCTTTGGCAACAAGAAACTGTTGAAGTGGTCGCTGGTCGGCGTCGCGCACTTCTGGGTCATGTGGGCCTTCTTCGTGCTGCAGACCACGCTGCTGGAGGCCGCGGGTGAGTTGTTCGTCGGGCCCACCTTCCAACTGCCGTTCCTGAACAGCATCGCGATCGGCGGCGTCACCGCCTATGACGTGCTGGGCTTCTCGCAGGACTCGCTCGGGGTGCTGTCGATGACCGGGATCCTGATCTTCGCCGGCCTCCGGCTCTCCCAGGACCCCCGTAACCACGGCCGCACCTCCCGGTTCGCGGGTTCCAACCTCAACCAGGGCTGGTGGGTGCTGCTCGCCGAGACCGCCGTGGTCTGGACGATCTGGACCGCGCACGGGATCCGCTGGGCCGAGGGCTACGCCCCCACCGAAGCGGCCTTCGTGTCCGTCGCCTTCGGCCGGGTGTTCGAAGGCCTCGACCCCCTCTTCCTCGAGTGGGTCGGTGCGGTGAACCTCGTCGCCCACCTCGCGATCGTCGGCGGGTTCCTGGTCTTCACGCTGCACTCCAAGCACCTGCACATCGTGACGATCCCGTTCCAGGAACTGACGCGCGACCCGAACAAGGACAAGGCGCTCGGCGGGCTGGACACCGAGAAGATCGACATGGAGAACATGGACGAGGACACCGTCCTCGGCGCCGGTCAGATCGAGCACTTCAGCTTCGACAAGTTCCTGGACTTCCAGACCTGCACGGAGTGCGGTCGCTGCCAGTCGCAGTGCCCGGCGTGGAACACCGGCAAGCCGCTGAGTCCGAAGATGCTCATCCAAGACCTGCGCGACCACATGTACGCCAAGGGTCCGTTCCTCCTCGGCGAGATCGACGAGGCCGAAGCCGGCGACGTCATCAGCATCCCGCTGGTCGGCGACGCTCCGGGTGAGGCCGCCGTCATCGACTACGACGTGCTGTGGTCCTGCACCACCTGCGGCGCCTGCGTCGAGGAGTGCCCGGTCGACATCCAGCACGTCGACACCATCATGGAGATGCGCCGCTACAAGGCGATGATGGAGTCGAGTTTCCCGCAGGAGGCTGGCGGGATGCTCCGCAACATCGAGAACTCCGGCGACCCCTGGGGCGTCGGCCAGCAGAAGCGCGAGGAGTGGACCGAGAAGCTCGACTTCGACATCCCCCGTGCGATCCCCGGCACCGAACTCGACGACGACATCGACCACCTGCTGTGGGTCGGGTGCTCGGGCGCGGTCGACGACCGCTCCAAGAAGATCACCGTCTCCATCGCGCAGCTGCTGCACGACGCGGACGTGAAGTTCGCCATCCTCGGCAACAACGAGGCCTGCACCGGCGACTCCCCGCGCCGCCTCGGCATGGAGTACCTGTTCCAGATGCTCGCCGAGCAGAACGTCGAGACGCTGAACTCCATCGGCGCCGACAAGCGCACCATCATCACCCGCTGCGCCCACTGCTTCAACGCCATCAAGAACGAGTACCCCGACTTCGACGGCCACTTCGAGGTGGTGCACCACAGCGAGCTGCTGACGCGCCTGATCGCCGACGGCCGCCTGGTCGCGACCAACCAGCTGGACCAGTCGATCACCTACCACGACCCGTGCTACCTCGGCCGGCACAACGACGTCTACGACGATCCGCGCGCGGTCATCAGCGCCGTCCCCGGTGTCGACGCCAAGGAGATGGAGCGCTCCCGCTCCAACGGGTTCTGCTGCGGCGCCGGCGGCGCACGCATGTGGATGGAGGAGACGATCGGCGAGCGGGTCAACAACAACCGCGTCGACGAGGCGGTCGCCACCGGCGCCGACGTGATCGCCACCGGCTGCCCGTTCTGCGTGACGATGCTCAGCGACGGCGTGGCCGAGAAGGTCGGCAAGGGCGAACTCGAGGACGGCCGCGTCGAGGTGCTCGACATCGCCGAGGTACTGACCCGCGGACGGGCGCAGACCAACGGCCACAGCGGGGCCGCGGCCGGCGGGGACGCGTCGTCCGACCACGCCGCCGGGGACGGGTCCGTGGCCGACACCGAAGGCGCCGGACAGGCCTGACCGTGCTCTGCCGGCGCCGGTCCACACGCGCACCGGTCGCGAACCTGCCCGGAGGTGCAGCATGGCTGACGTGCTCGTGATCGGTGCCGGTGTCGCTGGCTGTCTGGGAGCCCGTGTGCTCGCGGCGGCGGGTCACACCGTCACGGTGGTCGACAAGGGTTTCGTCCCCGGTGGACGACTGGCATCCAGGAACGTCGGGGGGGCGACCTTCGACACCGGTGCGCAGTTCCTGACCGCCAAGTCGGATCACTTCCGCGCCGAGGTGGCTCGCTGGCAGGAGGCCGGCGTGCTGCGCACCTGGTTCCACGGCAGCCCCGACCTGGACGCACCGCCCGACCCCGACGGGTACCCACGCTTCCGTGGTGCACCCACGATGCGGCGTCTTGCCGAGCACCTCGCCACCGGGTTGGACCTGCGCCTCGGCACGATCGTCGGCGCGATCGAACCGGTGGATGGTCGCTTCCGCGTGCACACCTCGCCGCGTGCCGCGGGGAGTTCGTCGCGTCCCGTGTGGCCACCACGCAACCTCGATGCTGGTGGCAGCGGCACCCCCGTCCCCACGGGAGCGAGCGACGGACCATCGATCCGGACGATCGACGCCGATGCCGTGCTGCTGACGGCGCCGATCCCGCAGGCACTGGACGTCCTGTCGGCCGGGGGGACGACGATCCCGGGACCGGCCGGGGCCCGCCTCCGAGCGGCGACGTATGCGCCGACCATCTCGGTGCTAGCCGTTCCGGACGGTCCGACCGGGCTGCCCGAGCGCGGGGCGATCCGCTTCCCCGACGGCGACATCGAGTGGATCACGGACCACCGCGTCACCGGCGCGTCAGCGCATCCGGCGATCACGATCCATGCCGGCTCGGGGTTCAGCGCGGACCACCTCGAGGCGGAGGACGGGGACATCACGAGCGCGATCCTGGCCGCTGCGAGCGACGTGCTGGGGTGCCGTGCAACGGCCGTGCACGTGCACCGCTGGCGCTACGCCACACCGACCGCCGACCTCGGTGATGATGACTGCCTCATCGAGCGGATCGACGGCGCTCCCCTGGCGTTCGCCGGGGACGCGTTCACCGGGGGGCGGGTGGAGGGCGCCGCACGGTCCGGGGTGGTCGGCGCCGAGGAGATCATCACGGCGCTGCACACCACCGTCACCTGAGCCACCGACACCCGAGCCACCGACACCCGAGCCACCGTCACCCGGGCCGACGACACCCTGCAGGCCGACGACCGGGTGACCGATGCCACCCTTCGTTACGCAGACGCCTCGAAGGCATCATCCTCGTCGCTGTCAGCCGATAGACCCACGGCCTCGTCAACCGGACGGCTGATCGTTCCCTGCTCCATGCGCCGCAGGGCCTCGGCCAACAGGACCGGCGTGAAGGCCACGATCTGTCCCGAACCCATCGACTTCGCCCGATACATCGCGAGGTCCGCGTCGCGCAGCACGCGGTCGGGATCGTGCCCCTCGCTGAGCAACGCGACACCGATACTGGCCGACGGGGCAACGATCCGGTCGGCGACGGTCAGCGGCGCCTCGATGGCGGTCCGCAACCGCTCGGAGATGGTGACCGCATGGTCCATGTCCTCGACCTCCTCCAGGAGGACCGCGAACTCGTCACCACCCAGCCGGGCAGCCGTGTCACCGGGTCGCAGACATCCCGTGACCCGCTCCGCCATCGCGATCAGGACCTCGTCTCCGGCCTGATGCCCCAGGGTGTCGTTCAAGGTCTTGAAGTCATCGACATCCGCGAAGAGCACCGCACCCAACGGGCCGCCTGTGCGCCGACCACGTTGCAGTTGATGCTCGACCCGATCCAGGAACAGACGTCGGTTCGCCAACCCGGTCAACGGGTCCTCGAAGGCCAACCGTTGCAGTTCCGCCTGGAGGCGCTTCTCCTCCGCGACGTCCTGCAACATACCGATGGCGAACATCGGCTCGTCGTCGCCCTCGCGGAGCAGCGACACCTGCAGGCGTCCCCACACGATATGGCCGTCCTTGTGGAAGAAGCGCTTGTCCATCTCGAAGTGATCGCGGACGCCGGCGAACATCTCGGCGAACAGCTGGTCGTTGCGCTCGATGTCGTCGGGATGGGAGTAGGTCCGGAAGGTCACCTGTGCGAACTCTTCGCGGCTGTAGCCGAGCACTCCCCTCAGCGCGTCGTTGGTCAGGATCGTGTGCCCCTCGCGATCGACGATCCCGATACCGATCGGGGCGAGCCGCACGATCTCCGCGAGACGCTCCGGGGTCGTAGCCCAGTCGGCGCCCCGCACACCATCGGAGAGCGACGACGGTTCCGATGACATCGTCACACCTCCTGGATCGCTGACCTGCCCACATGGTGGTTCGCCGACCGGATCCGGGCGGCTCGCCCTGCGGTCGCCGGATCCGCGGGCGGATATGACCCGCCGGCGATCTGCAGCCGGATGACCGTCTGGGCGGCATGGGCCTACCCTCGATATCGGCCAACGGACGGGCCGCTTGAGGCCGTCAGCGCCCTGCGCTCACTCGATGGAGCCGGCCACGACGGATCCTTCCAAGGCGTTCAGCTCACCACGTGGTGCGCCCCACGACACTAGGTTGCCCGCGATGACGGACCAGGACCACCCACTCGCCGCAGACGGCGAGCGCCCCGCGACCGATGTGTCGCAGGGCGTGGGCGATAGCGGCACGGGAGACAGCACCACGGGCGGCGCCGTCGGCACGGGCGACGCGGGCGGCACGGACCCGGTCAACGGACACAGCGGGGACGAACCGACGCGGGACCGTGCCGACCGGCTAGCTCACCGCATCGCCCTCCCGGTCCTGATCGCCGCCCTCGCGAGCGTGCCGGCCGTCTTCATGACCTTCTTCGATGACCCGTGGGAGACCTTCGGCGAAGGCCTCAACACGGTGTCCGGCGCCGTTCTCATCGCCGAGACCGTGGTCCTGTTTGCCGTGTCCCAGGACCGGATCACCTGGCTCAAGCGCAACAAGTGGCTGGTGCTGCTCGCGCTGGCCATCATCCCCGCCATCGTGTTCGCCGTCGGACCCGTGCAGCTACTCCGGCTGGTGCGGATCGCCGGTGCGCTACGCATCATCCGAGTCGGCCGCATCATCAAGGCCGGCCGGCTGGTCCGGGAACGCGTCGGGTTGACCGAGGGATGGCAGCGCGTGATCGGGGTCGGCGCGACGCTGCTGTGCGCCGCGTTCGTCGCGCTGGTCCTCGCCGATCCCACGTCCGCAACCCGGGAGCTCCTCGATGGGGCGGTCGACCTCGTCGGCTGGATCGGGGTCGTGATCGCCGGGATGATCCTGGCCGGCGCCACCTACGTCGTGTACGTCTTCGGTCGCGACGAGGACCGGGCGAACGAAGGGGCGAACGCCCGCGACACGGCCGACGACCACCTCCACGCCGACGCCAACGCGGTCGCCGACGCGGGACCGCGCCAGCAGGGCGACCCCGACTAGATTCACGCAGGAAGGTCGGCGCGCATCCCGCTCGGGGATGCTGACACGAGGGGCCCGTCATGATCTGGCTCGCGGGGGGAGTGGTGCTGCTCCTGCTCGCCGCCGTCGTGCTCTACAACCAACTCATCCGAGCGCAGGTCACGGTCCGCCAGGCCTGGGCGCAGGTCGACGCGCAACTGCAACGCCGCCATGACCTGGTTCCCAACCTCGTCGCGACGGTCGGTGCCTACGCCGCCCACGAGCGCGACGTCTTCGAGCGCGTGACCCGAGCCCGCCGTGCTGCCCTGTCCGTCACCGACCCCGTCACGAGGCAGGCTGCGGAGGACCAGTTCGGTGCCGCACTCGGGGGCCTGCTCGCACTGTCCGAGCGGTACCCCGACCTCAAGGCCGACGAGAACTTCCGGCAGCTGCAGGCCGAGCTGTCCGCGACCGAGGACCGCCTGGCTTTCGCCCGCGACTTCGCCAACGACCGGGTCGCCCGCTACCGCAGGCTGACCGACACCATCCCCGGCCTGCTCATCGCCCGACCGTTCGGGTTCCCCCGCGAGGCGATGTTCGCAACCGACGACGAGCGGGCCCGCCACAGCCCCGACGTCCGCCTGGGCGGATGAAACGATGAGGATCGGGTGGCGGATCGCGGCTTCGGTGCTGGCAACGGCCGGCACGTTCGCCGGCGCGTGGGCCGTCGGCGCCATCACTGACGAGGTGGAGCGCGACGGCGCGTTCCGCATCGATCGGTTCGATCAGCACGTCGACATCTCTGCCGACGGCACGACCCGGGTGACCGAGCAGATCGACGTCACGTTCGCCCAGCAACGTCGTGGGATCTTCCGGGACCTCGAGGTCGCACCCTTCCCGAGCGACGGCGGCTTCACCAACTTCGAGGTTGACCGCGGCCATCCCTCAGAGCCGTGGCAGTTCGCGGTCGAGTCGGGGCCCACCGGCCCACGAGTCCGGATCGGCAACCCGGCGCAGTCCCTCTCCCCGGGTTCCTACCCGTACCGCATCACCTACGACGCACCGTCCTGGTTCTACGAGCTCGGCCGCGAACCGGACGTCGCCGAGATCCGCATCGACGTGCCTGGTTTCGGCTGGCCGACCAGCATCGGCCCTACGACGCTCTCCATGAACCTGCCCGGCGAGGTCCGCGATGCCGGTTGCGTCGAAGGCCGACGTGGCACGACCCAATCCTGCGCCGTGGCCCCCTTCATCGATGGGGACCACATCCGATTCGAGGTTGGTCCGTTCGAGGATCAGGAGTCCGCAACGGTCCTTGTACAGATCGACCGTGACGCGTTCGCGACCGACATCCCGGTCCACAACCCGGATGGGCTGTTCGGCTCCCGCAGCATCGGTCCGTGGGACCTCAGCCGTCCGATTTCCGCCCTGCTCCTGGCGCTCATCCTCGCCGTCCCCCTGCTCGTCTGGGAGGCGCTGTCGTCATGGCACCACTACCGCGACCGCATGACCGACCCGGCCCTGCACGACCGACAGCACCCGACCGCGCTCCCGACCCCGCCCTTCGGGTTCCGACCGCCGGAGCTCGCAGGCCTGCTGCTGCGCAACGACACGGACAGCCTGTTCCTGGCCACCCTCGTCGACCTGGACCAACGCGGGTTGCTCACCACCTCGACGGAGACCACCTCCGGGGGTCTGTTGCGCAAGGAGCGCGAGATCCTGACCGTCCAGCGTCCTCCGGTCGGGACCGTCATGCCTCCCATGGACGATGAGTTCGTGTCGGCTCTTGTGCCCGCCGGGACGACGGTCTTCGACGGCGAGTACGACCGTGAGGTCGCCCGCCGGGTCACCGCCGCCAAACGTCCGGTGACCGAGCGCGCAACGGGGGTCTTCGAACGATTCGGGTTCGAACACGACGAGGGCGGCATCATCGGGGTCGGGTGGTTCCGGGCACTGGTGATCCTGGGTTACCTCGTCGGTGCCGGGGTGTTGGCCTGGGTCTTCACGACGGCGACGCCCCTGCCAGGTCCAGCGACGGTGATCGTGGTTGTGGTGGTGCTGGTCGGTTGGGGGCTCGCCCACCTGCCGTGGGCGCACCATCGGCTCCCCTTGAATTCCGTTGGCCGGGATGCACGGGTACAGGCGCGCGCCTTCGACGAGTTCATCCGCACCGTGGAGGGCGAACAGCTGGAGTGGGCGGCGGGCCAGCCGGGGATCGACCACCACCATCCCGCGATCAGCCTGCTGCCGTACGCGATCGTGCTCGGACATGCGGACTCGTGGTTCGACCGGTTCGGCAGCGTCATGACCGAGCTGGCCGCCACGAGCCCCGACCGCGGGGGCGGCGGGGTCCGCAGCGGTCAGGCGGCCTGGTGGACCAGTGCGGCGGCCTACTCCAGCGTCCGAACCAGCCAGAGCGGCACCTCCACGGCGCCATCCTCCAGCGGCGGTGGTGGCGGCGGAGGCAGTGGTGGTGGCGGCGGTGGCGGCGGCTCCTGGTAGGGGACCGCAGAGCGGGACCAGCCGACCGCGCACGCGTGGCACGGAGCGGGTCCCGTGCCGCTGCGGTGAGCGCGTCGCTACTCCGCCGTGCCGTCGGGTGGCGGGGGCACCAGGTTGAGGTGATACCTCGACGCGGTCGGGCCCGACTGTCCCTGGTACTTCGATCCCGTCGCCTGTGAGCCGTACGGCTGCTCGGCGGGCTTGTCGAGCTCGAAGAACGCGAACTGCGCGATCTTCATCCCGGGGTAGAGCAGGATCGGGAGGGTCGCGACGTTGGACAGCTCGAGGGTGACGTCGCCGTCGAACCCGGCATCGATGAACCCGGCGGTGGAGTGGATCACCAACCCGAGTCGAGCCAGCGAGCTCTTGCCCTCCAGTCGCGCCACCACGTCGGCGGGCAGGGTGATGCGCTCGAGCGTGGAGCCCAGCACGAACTCCCCCGGGTGGAGCACGAACGGCTCGTCGCCCGCCTCGACCAGTTCGGTGAGATCACCCTGGTCGGCGCGGACATCGATGAAGGGGTAGCGGTGGTTGGCGAAGACCCGGAAGCGGCTGCCGAGCCGGACGTCCACGCTGGAAGGTTGGACACCGTCCTCCAACAACGGGTCGACCCCGATGCGCCCGGACGCGAGCGCTTCACGGATGGTGCCGTCGGACAGGATCATGAGCGCCTCCGGCGAGCCGAGGTGGTCCAGTGGGGTTCGGTGGCCCCGCTGCCCTCCCACCGTAGTCGCGTCGCGTTGCGAGGCGACATCCCCAGCGAGTACGTTCAGCGCGCTCCGCGGGTGTAGCTCAATGGTAGAGCCCCAGCTTCCCAAGCTGGTGACGGGGGTTCGATTCCCCTCACCCGCTCCGTGGGGTGTTTGTGAAAGGTTCAGCACCGAGGTAGCGAACAGTTCGTGTGGTGAAGGCCCGGGCGAGCGCCGGGCCTTCACCATTTCCCACCGCAGACCTCCGAGCCAGTGACCGAGGTGCGGGGCTTGCGCCGCACGGAGGGAGGCCACCCCGACGTCCCCGTTGTGCTCGGGTCGATGACCGGAGAGAGCGATCCAGAGTCACGCACAATCCCCGGCGCGAAACTCACGCAAACACCGACGCCGCTGGTGCGAGCAACCAGGGCTCTGACGTTCGAGCGGATGACGACGGATCCCGAGGTGTTGGGAGGCGTGCCCTACACCGCCGCTGTCAGCGGGTGCTGGTGGCAACCCTGGTCGACATGGTCGCCGACAGCATGGCCGTCGAGGAGGTCCCGGCCGACTTCCCTCCTGGAGGGCTGACGACATCGCGCAACGTGGGCGGGCCTCAGCCGGTGCGAAGATCGCCCGTGACACCCGTGCGGTAGAGCTCGTCGTAATGGGTCCAGGTGAGCTCGCCGTCTGCCAACGCCCGCAGCTTCTGAGCCCATTGGTCGGTTTCCTCCCGTTGGTTGTTCCGCTCGGCCTCTTCGGCCGCGGTGAGGTCACCGTCAGCCTCGGCGAACTCTGCGAGGATCAGATAGCTGCCGGGCTTGTCACGGTCGGCGAGCAAACGGGTGCCGATGTAGCCCATGACATGGGTTGCCGCTTGGTCCAGATCCCACGCCGCCAGGAGTTGCACCAGCGCGTCGGGATCACTGCATTTCAGCCAGATCCCTTGTTCGAACTTCATCATCGTCAGGCTCCTTGTTCCAGGGACGCTGCGTGGGCCTGCTGGATACGAGACATGCCCGCTCGGTCAAAGACGCCCGGTGATCCGACGACCGTGGCCGGGGCTCCCTTCGGGTCGGTTCCCAGCTCGGCGCGCACCTCGGCGACCGGCCGGGTTGCGAGCTCGTGGTAGTCGAGTTCGAGCAGGTCGACGCCCAAGCGGTCGCACAGGTTGCGTCCCCGCCGCAGCGCGTCCGCGATGCGCACGTGCATCTCGGTGCTGTCGAGCCGACGCTCCTGCAGATCGCCGGAGAAGAAGCCGGCATCGGCGACGTAGCCGGTCCCGAAGAGTCCGATCAGCGTCGCAAGCCACGCGAAACCCTTGGGGTCGGGATCAGCCCGCCCGATGAGAGCGAACACCTCAAGTTCCCCGTTGAGGTTGGTCCCGTAGTCGGCGATGACGTGCACGAAATCGTGCTGGGCCAGGTAGGCCGAAGCCCCACCGATCGACCCCGGCAACCCGAAGCCACGCGACCGGTACATGTCCCAGACCGAGCGGCCCAGGGTGCCGGGTGCGAGCTCAGCGAACCCCATCCATGCGTCGGCCAGAACGGGATCCTCGACGCCGGCGGCAAGCTGGTGCTCGAGCTTGACACTGGTCTTGAGCTGATCCATCCGAGCCCGTTCCCAATGCTCGGCGAAGCCGCTGCGTTGCAGGTCCAGCCAGGCCAGGCCGAATGCACCCTGCGCGTACCGCCGGGCGACCCGGACGAACCGGTCATCGATCCCGAGCGCCTGTGCGTAGGCCTCCACGCGCCGGGCGACCTCCGAGGGGATCGGCCGCAGCACGAGCTCGCCCAGCACCATGTCCTGAACGACCCGATGCCGGAACGCCGATGGCTTCTGTTCGAGCTGCTGTGCAAGGGCCTCAGGACCGAGTGGCTCGAGGCCCGAGAAGTCGATATCGACCCCTGTCAGGGCGGCGTGGACCGCCTCCAACAGGCTCACCTGGATCGTGGTGAGGCCGTCCTCCGAAGCAACCGCCGTGGCGATGCCTCGGGCGATGATCAGCGCTTCGTCAGCCTCGGTGCCTGCGCTACCACCATCACCGGTCTGCACGGCTTCCTCGCTTTCGCGATCCGCTGTCTCCGTGATCGGCCTTCACGGCGCACACAGTTTAGGAGCTCGTCGGGATGGCTGCTCCGAATGTCGCGGAAGCGACCCTGGCCGCAACCGCACATCATCGGTTCTCGAGCGTGTGGAATAGCTCGACTTGGAACGCGGCCCTTCGCCAAAGGACCGCGATCGCAGTCACGGTTTCCGACGGTGGAGACGGGATGTCAGGGTCCTGAGATCCACGTCTGGCAGACGGGCGTTCCGTTCGCTTCGTATCTGGTGCTGCACGCATCGGTCACCAGGAGTTCGACGAGAACCTACGACTGTGACGGCTCGGAGGACGCGTGCTCGGCTGCCTGGTCACGCAGCCGAGCATCGGTGACCTGCCGAGCAGTTCCGCGGACTCGAAACTCCCGCCACCGCCCTCGTTGTCTCCGACGGAGCCGTGAAGGGCGTAGCTGCTCCCGCGGTGACGGTCATGACCCTTTGGCGACGTGAGTTCGATGAACACCATCAGCCGTTCGGGCATCACGACCGGGGTCACGGGGTGGACCCGAGGTGAGCCGTCGCCGTTGAGGTGTCCCGGCCATCTCGGTTCATCCACCCTGGGACGGTTCGGGGTCCAGGCCAACGTTGGCTTCCGAGAAGCGGCTGGTCTGGGAGGTCAGCTGGGTGTGCGGAACCTGGTCGGATCGATGCTGTCCGGATGCTGTCGCATTCGGTTTGGGTGTGGGGGTTGCGTCTACCGCGGTAGGAGGTGTTGGCTGCGGACGCTGGTCTTCTCCCTCCAGCTGGCCCCGTCCTTCGTTCGCATCCTCGGACGGGGCCTTCCCGTTCGCTACCGCGATGCCGTGGCGTCGCCCGTGGAGGTGGCGGCGTTGGTGGGGAACAGGTCGCCGTCGCGGATGTAGCCGTGGAGCACGTCCATCGATCGGTGGCGTGTCTGGCGGGCGATGGCGATGTTGCCGTGACGGTCGACCGCACGGAACAGCACGTTGCTGTCGGTGGGCAGATGTCGTGTCCAAGCTGCGAGGGTTCGGGTGGGGCAGGTGTCGTGGTGCCTACCACGTGGAGGCCCGAGCCGTTGTCCGGCGCCCTGCTGATCGCCGTTGGATCGTGGGATGGTCACGATCAGTCCTGCTGGGGTGTGTTCGAGGTCGCTGCGGGACAGTTGGGCGAGTTCGGAACGTCGCAGTGCTCCGACGAACCCGATGACGAGCGCTACCGGCCGACAGACCCGGAGGCACTGCTCGACGGTTTGCGATCGTGGTTCCCACAGCTGGAGTCCAGAGGGGATAGCCGGAGGGTCGTGCTGAGGTTCCAGGGTCGCAGCTCGACCTGAGCTCGGGACCACTCGCACCACAGTCTGGCGCCGCAACTTCCGCTGCAAGATCTGGAGTCGGGGGCGTGGCGTCGAGGCCGCACACGGATCTGATCGCGAAGACTGGCCGAGCTGACCTCGACACCGAGGCAGCAACCCGGACGTGAGCATCACGCCGAGGGGGCGGACCGCCGTCGTCAGGACGCGGCCGTCACCACCTCCGTCATGGCGGTCACGGCCCTGGCGAACCCGTCGACCGGGATCCGCTCGTCATCGCCGTGGAAGGTTGCGAGCAGTTCGGGCGACAGCACCAGCGGCACCCACCCGTAGGCGGTCGCTCCCCGTTCCCGGAAGAAGCGGAGATCGGTGGCTCCCGGCGTGAGGGACGCCACCGGCACCGGGTTGTCCGGCAGCCTGGATGAGACCGCCGCGAGCACGTCGAACAGCGACGAGCGTGGGCTCGCCGGACCTCCGGTCCGCCAGATCTCCTCCACCTCGACGTGATGGCGCCGGCCGATCCGACCCAACTCGCGCAAGAGGCCGTCCGCGTCCGTGTCCGGCAGCAGCCGCGCATCGAAGGTCACCTCGGCTTCGCCCGGGACGACATTGTTCTTGTAGCCACCATGGATCTCCGTCGGCGTGATGCTGTCGGCGATCAGGTGACCGATCGCGCCGGCCCGGGCGCGAAGCTGCGGCGCCAGCGCCCGCACGGCGAGGTCGCCGGACGAGCCCGCGAGCAGCCGGAACAGCCGGGCCTGGACCCCGTCTGCCACCTCGGCGAGCACCCTGAACTGCTCACGCATCACCGGATGGAGGTGCGCCCTGCGCGGGCCCGAGACCGTCTCGATGAAGCGGGCGAGTTCCCGGATCGCCTGGTGCTCGGGGGGCAGGGCGCCATGCCCGGGCGATCCGGTGGCGCGCGCCCGGAACCGCAGCGGAGCCTTCTCGCCCAGGATGATCGGCATCAGGGGACGTGCGAGGACCCCCGACAGCCCGAAGCCGCCCTCACCGAGCACCTCGGGCAGCGGACGGCCATCGGTGAACCCCACACGATCACCGTGTTCGGCCACCAGCCACCCGGCGCCTTCGCCGCCTCCGGCTTCCTCATCCGCCACCGCGACGACGATCACCTCCCGGTCCGGCTCGCGGTCCCGCGACGCGAGCGCGACCACGGCCTCGGCGTGCATGACCGCGACACCTTTCATGTCCAGGGTGCCGCGACCCCACAGCTCGCCGGCGATCGTCTCACCTGCGAACGGATCGTGACGCCACCGTTCGCGTTCCACGGGCACCACATCGGTATGCGACAGCAGCACCAGCGGCGGGCGATCGGGGGGACCTGGGAGCCGGGCGACCAGGGATGGTCGACCAGCCGGGCTCGACAGCATCTCCGTCTCGAGCCCGACGCGGGCCAGCCGCTCGCGGAGCAGTTCGGCGACCGCGCCCTCACCGTCGCCGGGCGGGTTCACCGACGGGATGCGGATCAGCTCTTGCAGCAGTTCCAGACCTTCCACGAGCTCTCCTCCAGCTCGACCAAGACGGCAGTGACCTGCCGTCCACGAGACCCGGCGTCCGATGCGGGTGATCGCTCGTACCCCGGCCAGCATCTCGGCCCGACAGCCCCGAGCATGGCACGGGCGCGCATGTCCAACAAGTCCACGAGTACCCGATCCCGACCGAAGCCCTGAGACCCGATCAATACCCGACCGCCGGTCGGGATGCTGTGCCGGCACGGTCGCAGCGATGTTCGCGAGGGCATGGAGCTGGTCGGGCGCTCAGCACGTCGATGAGGAATCGGCGCGCGAACCCGTGCTGCGATGGCCGGGGAAGACTCGGGATGGCCTGGGGCCGCTGGTGGGGCGAGCGGCTGAGCTCGGGCAGCTCGAGTCCGACGAGCCCGTCGAGCCCGAGTAGCGAACGGATCGTGTGGCAACCCGCCGCCAGCCGTCTGGCGCACGCCAGGCGCAGGTCACACGCCGCTGGTGAGGTTGGCGGACGGGATCAAGGCCTCACGGCGGTTGCAGACCATGCACGTCACGTGCATGGACGCACCGGGCGTGCCTGGCTGTTCCTTGGGACAGCAGTAGACAGGGACCGCCAGGGGCATGTGCCGAGCGGTTCGGCGGCTTCCAGGCCGTCTCCGCGCGCCGAGCCGTCCCGAGTCTCGACGATGGTGACGCTCTGCCGGGCTCGCCGGATCAGTTCGAGCACCACAGCTCTGGTGACGCGGACCCGTTCAGTAGTCCAGGTGGTGGCGAACTCGGACGGGGCGAGATCGCGTCTTGTTCCTCTGTGCGTGCTCGGCTCGCAACGGTTGCGAGAGTTGAACGCTCGAACATCCGAACGGTAAAGACCCTCTGTCGGCTCCCAGACCGGCATCAGCATTGCCGGCCGGTTCGTGCTCTGTCGCGACCCGGCTACGAATGGGTGCCTTCTCGGGCTGGCCACCGTACGAGACGACGAGTGTCGATGGCCATCTGCTTCTTCCCGCGTGAGGTCATCCCAGGGGCGTCACCCCCTTACCGTCACGGGCCTGGGCGAACCGGCCAAGGACACGTTGCTGGCGCCAGCGGCCAGATGTGTTCGGCCTCCATCGAGCGTCTTTCACCCTGGCCCGCAGGAGACGCCCGTCGTGGCACCACGTGAGCTGCCCGTTGGCAGGCAGCCGTCGGTCCGCTGCACCCAGCACGGGCTCCTGATGTCCGGCCTCGCCGAACGCAGCGGTGGATCGACCTGTTGGTCCTGGCGCCGATCATGCCCAACACCCCGGCGCTCGCTGGAGGCGAACCGCCACGGTTCGACGGTGGTCCACCGTTAACCTCGGGGTCGCCCGACCGGTTGCAGCCGCGAACAGGGAGAGGGCCATGGTCCAGACGTCGCTTCCGGAGCGCGACCGTTACCCCGATGCCTTGCGTGCCGGGGCGCTCCTGGTGGTGGTGTTCGGCCACTGGATCGCGACCTTGCCACGACTCGAGGATGGTCGCATGGTCGCGACCGAGCACCTGCTGACCGTGTGGGACAGCGCCGGCATCGCCACCTGGTTCATCCAGGTGGTGCCGCTGTTCGTGTTCGTCTCTGCGGCGGTCAGCACCGACGGCACCGCCCGCCGGATCGAAGCCGGTGACCGGCAGCTGCACTGGTGGGCCGGTCGGGCGCTGACACTGGCCCGGCCGACCGTCACCTACCTCGCCGTGCTCACCGCCCTGGCGATCGTCGCGACCGTGACGGGCGGGCGACTGCTCGGACCGCTCGACCTGTCGTTGACCGTGCACCTGTGGTTCCTGCTGATGCTGCTGGCGGTCCAGGCGCTGCTGCCGCTGAGCGTGCGGATGGACGCGCGCTTCGGGCTCGGTGCCGTCGGCGTCCTGCTGGGCCTCGCGATCCTCATCGACATGGTGCGTGGTGGGGTCATGCTGCCCGGTCAGGTCTTGGAGTTCGGCAGCCGGGTGCTGGCCGGTCCTGACGTGATCGGCTGGCTCAACGGGCTCGTCGTGTGGTTGATCCCCCAGCAGCTCGGCATCGCCTGGCGTCGGGGCCGGTTCGGGGGCCGGCGGGTCGGGCTCGGGTTGATCGGCATCGGGTTCGTCTGGCTGGTCGCCGCGGTGGCATCCGGCTACCCGGTGGCGTTGGTCGGGGTCGACCTCGAGGGGCGCTCGAACCTGCTGCCGCCGACCCTGGCGTTGGTCGGGGTGATGTGGTTGCAGGTGGGGGTCGTACTGCTCGGCGAGCGGGCCGCCCGTCGCGCGCTGGCTCACCGCCGGGTCGATCGCATCGTCGGCGTGCTGGGCTCGCTGAGTATGGCGCTGTACCTGTGGCACAAGCTCGCAGAGCTGCCGGCCGCATGGTTGGGCGAGCTCATCGGCGCGCCGATCGACCTCGGCGATCCGGGGGACCCCGGGTTCTGGTGGGGTCGGCTGGTGTGGATCGTGTTGTGTGTCGTGATGGTCACACCGGTCATGGCCGGGGTCATCGCCTTCGAGACCCGCCGCAAGCCCAAGGTCCCGTCGACCACCGTGGGCTGGGCGATCGTCGGTGGTGGCACAGCGCTGTTCGCCGGGATCGGTGCAGCTCTACTGCTCGGCGCCAGGCCAGGCGCGGTTATCGGACTCCTCGGGGTCGCTATCGCGTCGGCCCTGCTGCGGTCGTGGCCGGGGCGGGATCGTGAACAGGCTGAACAGGCTCGGGCAGTCCTCGAGGCCCAGGACCGTGGGTTCCCCATCGGCGAGCGCGGCGACCCCTGACCCGTACGGACCCGCCTGCACCGCGTCCGCCGGTGCGGCAGAGCGCCGGGGGAGGTGGCGGCAACCCCGGGAACGGGCGGATCGGTGGACCTCGGTGCCGGAGGTGCTGCGACCGCGGCCGCTCCGGGGTTTCAGGTGCGACCAGGGAACTCCACGGCGCACCGCTGACGTGGGAACATCGGCTCTTCCGGTGGAGATGTGGGTTGGATCACGCCCGGTGCTCCCACGGAAGGTGGAGCGAGCACCTTCGACCGCAGGCGCGATGAGCATCACCGATGAAGGCGCGGTCAGCCCAGAGCGGGTCGGGCGTCAGCCGGCGCCGGCCTGGGCGTCAGCCACACCGAGGATGCAGGCCGACACGCGGTCGGCGAGCGGCGGCGCGGTCGGCAGGACGCTCATCGCATCCTCCACGTCCGGAAGTTCCAACGGTTCGGCGACCAACCCCTTGGTGATGTCGCGCAGCAGCGCGTAGCGCCGGCCACGTGTCGCCACCCGGTGCGCCTCAAGCCGCGGCGCGACCAGTTCCAACCACCGCTCCGCCACCGCGAACGGATCCGGATGTTCGTCCTGCCCGGCCGGCACCGCGAGCTGCCGCAACCGCTGCCACCGCTGCGCCGTCGCCTCCTCCGCCTCCTGCTGGAGCTGCCGCGCCCACGCCGCGAGCACGTCACGCATCTGCTCCAAGGCCCGCTGGGAACGTCGAGG
>SLHP01000137.1 GCA_007136095.1 Nitriliruptoraceae bacterium | reverse complement strand
TCGAAGAGTTCAAGACCGTGGTTTTCCCCAAGATCCGTGCTGAGGCGGCTGCTGCGGGCGGCACGGTGTGGTTCGCGGACGAGGCCGGGGTGCGTTCCGACTACCACGCGGGCACGACCTGGGCGCCGGTCGGCAAGACCCCGGTGGTCAAGACCACCGGGTCACGCCACTCGGTGAACATGATCTCCGCGGTCGCGCCCGACGGGTCGTTGCGGTTCTCGACCTACACCGGCCGGTTCACCTCCAGAGAGTTCATCGACTTCTGCAAACGGCTGCTCCACGACGCCAAGGGTCCCGTCTACCTCGTGGTCGACGGGCATCCCACCCACCGGTCCAAGGCCACCAAGGCGTTCGTGGAGTCCACCGGCGGCCGACTGAAGCTCTACCACCTGCCCGGCTACTCCCCACAGCTCAATCCCGACGAGTGGGTGTGGAACAACGTCAAGGCCGCCAAGGTCGGCCGGGCTGGCATCACCAGCCAGGACGACCTGCGCGCCAAGGCCATCTCGGCACTCCGGCGGTTGCAGAAGATGCCCCACCTGGTGCGCGGGTTCTTCCGCGACCCTCAGCTGGCCTACATCACCGCATAGCTGCACTACTTTCGTACGTCTTAGTAGGTCCACCGGACGTCCTGTTCCAACGCCACCCCACACCGGCGGTTGCTTCCCGCAGGCGCCACCGCACTGTCACCGGCGAACACCATCTCAACGATCAACGGGGTCCCCATGCCACGCACCGTCAGGTCCTCCTCTCCGTCAGCCCGCCGCTGGCGTCCGCTCACCCTCCTCCTGGCCGTCGCTCTCGTGGCCTCGGCCTGTAGCGGCAGCCGCTCGGTCGAGGCGTTCTGTGACCGTCTCCACGAGGGCGAACGCGCCGTCAAGGCCGTTGCCGCGGACGCGGGAGCCCAGGACGAGCCGCTGCTCGGTCTCGCCCTCCTCCTGGGGGCGCTTGGTGAGTACCAAGGCATGGTTGATGATCTGGCCGATGTCGCCCCGTCGGAGATCCGGTCCGACATGGAGCGTGCCCGGGACTCGTTCCGCCGGCAGACGGAGTTGACCTCCGGCGCCCGCGGGCTGGAAGCCCTCGCGTTCGCCGCGGTCGGCGGGTTCATCGACGGCCTGTCCAACCGCACCGCGTTCGAGAACGTGGACGAGTTCGCGGCCGCCAACTGCGGCATGACGGTGTTCTCCCTCACCGCCACCGCCACCGCCGGAGCTCCGGCCGGTGACAGCGATGATGACGGAGCCGCCATGTCCGAGGAGGCCCCGTGCCCGGGTCTCGGCTTCGTGTCCTTCGACGCGACCAGTCGCCAGCTGGCCGCCGCGCTGGGCACCGCCGGTCTCCAGGGTGTCGATGGCCTCGACGGTCTCGCGACCGCCGCCCGCGAGCTGGACCCGCCCGCGATCAACGTCGGGGAGGCCCTCGGCCGGATCAACTGGGGTGACGGCAGCGTCAACGACCTGGCGCAGGAGATCAACGACGCGGTGCTCGACGTCTGCTCACGTCCGCTGTTCGACGCCGACGCGCAGACCCAGCTGACCGACCTGTACCCGATCGGCTACCCGGACGTCGGCCTCTACGCGCTCGGCACCTACGAGCCGGCCTGTGAGGGCGGAAGGCTCTCCTACTCCGGCTCCCAGGAGCTGCTGCACAACGCCTACAACGGGACCCACGCCGTCGTCTGGTGCCAGGACGCGCCGATCGTCCTGAACCTCGAGGACGGCACCCCGTTCCGTCTCGAGGGCAGCGAGCACCTGGACATCGCCGACAACCCTCCCGTGCTCACCGACCGTTCGGTGTTCTGGCAGATCCGCGAGGAGGTGCCCGCGAGCGGGCTGGACGCTGCCGGGGAGGAGCAGGTGCTGCTCCGTCAGGACCTGTTCCCACCGTTCGCGAAGGAGGAGCTGCTGCGGGTGACGGCCCCGACGTCATGGGCCGATGACGACGAGCGGGCCTGGCTGCTGGACGCGACCGGCGACCACATCCTCCTCGGTACCTCGGATGAACTCCGAGTCCTCCAGGGCGACGGGACGGTCGTGCTGACGGCTCCGTCGCCGGCTGGCTGGGGCCGGTCACACGTGGTCGACGGGGTGTGGGCCACCGGCGGTGACGGTGCGCCGCTGGTCGATGTCCGCGCCGGTGTGACGTTCACTCCGCCGGGCGCTGAGGGCGTCAGCCTCGGGCGGGAGGGCAGCCACCACATCGTCGACCGTTGCGATGCCCGCGCGTTCGTGGCCGGCGGTCGCTCCGGGTGGGTCATCGAGCGTGACGGGCCGACCTCCCTGGCCGCCACGCCCGCCGTCTCCCCGGGCGGGAGCATCATCGGTGCGCTGCCCGACCAGCTGGTCACGTTGTCCCCGATGCCCACCGGACGGCCGGCGCAGCCACTGGTCTACGACCTGGAGGGCAACGAGATCTGGCGTCGCCCGGACGGGGCCGGCAGGGCGGCTCTGTTCAACGGGAAGCTCCTGGTGCAGGGGCAGACCGGCGAGGTGTTCGAGGTCGACCCGGTCACCGACGAGGTCACGACCGCACTGGTGCACCCGAACTACATCGGGGCGCTGTTCGACAACCAGACGCTCCACATCGACCAGCGCACCGGTGAGAGCCTGATCTTCACGCACACCATCAGCGGCCGCAACACCGACCACATGCTCAACATCTACACGCACCCCTGCGCCGGATAGTCCATCTGCCGCCGCCGAGGCTGCCGGCCCCGCACGGCCCGACTGCCCGCGCCACCCCTGGCGGCACCGTCGAGATACCGACGACGACAAGCGAGGTATACGATGGGATGGTGGGGACACGACGTGCTCAGCGGCGACGCGCCACTGGACATGCTCGGCGCGTTGGCCGGCGAGCTCGGCCTGGAGTCCACCCTCGATCTCGGGGTGTACCCCGACGGCACCATCGACGACCCCGACAACCGCGCGGCGGTCGCAACCGCCCTGGCAGACCACACGCTCGCCGACCACCGCGCGCCTCTGCGACCTCGGCGACGTCGTGCGCGTGGGAAGCCAGGAGCCGCTCGAATCGCTCATCGCGGAGCGCCACGTCGACGGCCTGTTTCGCGGCGTCTTGGTCGATACCTTCGGCCACGGATGCCGCTGCCAGCGTTCTGTCGCCGTCATCGCGTGTGTCGGTCCCGAGCGGTGCCGAGCAGGCCGCAGTCGCGACGAGGAGGACCGCTATCGCCAACGAGCGCATCGGGACTCCACTCATCCGGGCGATCCGTTAGACGATCCCTGCGCTGCGCACGTTCCGCTGAGCCATCTGCCTTCGCGACGATACAGGACCGACGGCAGCGGCAGTGGCAGTGGCCACTCCGGGCTTTAAGCGGAGTTCGCCAAGTGGTCTTGCTTCTCGATCTGGGAGACCCGCGAGGGCGTGACGCCGAGGAGTTGCGCAACATCGCGGACGGTCAGGCCAGCGGCCCGGAGTTCGGCGACCGCGGCAGGGGTCCGGCGGCGTGCTCGGTCGCTGAGCTCGGCCAGTTCACGGCGAAGCGCGAGGACCTCAACGGTCTCGTCGGAAACCTCGACGCGATCCAGTTCCGGCGTGATGTCGATGCCGAACGCGTCGTGTTCGACGTCGAGGACCAGTGCGATCGCTTCGCGGATCGCGGCATCTGCCTGGTCGAGACGACGTGACTGAGAAGCGACCTCGCGTCCCCCGACGTTCGAGGCCACGAGCGACCACCAGTCACCATCGCGGGTAGCGGTGACCTCGTAGGTGGTCATGTCCACCACTCCTCTCCGAGCTTGGCTGCCGCCTGGCGCAGGATCGACCTGGCCGTGCCCTCCGCGATCTCGCGGTGGTTGGGGACCGGGATGCGCAGGCCATCCAGTGAGAAGACCTCGTGACCGCCGGTGTTGCGCAGCGACGTGAACTCGAGCCCCGCGTCGCTGGCGGCGTCTCGGAGCTGTCGGATGAGGTCTCGTCGCTTCATGAGCGTAAGTGTAGATGCTGCACAGCGTCAAGTTCATACGATGCACTTACCTGTGCACAACCGCCGTGTCATCACGGTTCAAACGGCAACTCCATCGCGGACGCAGGAGTGGCTGCCGAGCCCTACATGGCTGATCAGGATCCAGTCCACTCACACGCGAGATCCACGAGGTCGTTGCACCGATCAACGAGCTCGACCTGGATGAGGCTGCCGCCAACAGTTGGAGGACCTCCCAGCGCGGGACGTCACCCGCCTCAGGGTGCTGGCCGCTCCGGTTCGTCACCGCACCCTGGGTCGCTCGCACCACCGTCTGACCGCAACCATCCGACAGGCGCGAAATCGCGTGGCAGCGAGCATCCGCAACGTTCCCAATCTGGAGTGTTCGCTCCAAAGTGTGTACTTCTGTGTACTTCCCCGGGCCTGAAACGAAAGGTACTCAACGAGAAACGCCCCGTAGCGGGGGCTACGAGGCGGTTCTCGTGGTGGAGGTGATCGGATTTGAACCGACGGCCCCTTCGTTGCGAACGAAGTGCTCTGCCGAACTGAGCTACACCCCCAGGGTGGCGGCATGCCGACCGCGCGCACCGGCGCAGCATGAAGCGTGCGGATGGTAGCCCCTCGCCGACGCACCCCGCCAACGAGCCCTGGTCAGTCGCCGGCCGAGGTCGCTGCGCTCGCCCGCTCCAGCGCCACGCGGTGCGCGTCCAGCGCGGCCTTGAGATCGCGCTGGCCGGCTGCGGTGGTCAGGTCGCCGCGGGTCCGCTCGGTGATCGCGCGCGCCGCATCGGCGTTACGCCGCAGCCCCCGGGTCAACCCGTCGGGCACGTCGATGGTCGCCAGCGCCGACAGGATCTCCTGCATCACGTCCAGCAGTTCCTCAGCTGCATCGAGGTGGCCGCGTCGGACGTTGTCGAGGCACGCACGTCGCAGCTCCCCGACCGTCTCCGCGAGACCGTGCAACCACGACCCGTCATCGACACCGACAACGTCCGGGCCGGGCAGCGCCGATCCGGAGATCGCCGCGCGCGTCAGGACCGCTTCTGCGACCTCCTTGGCCGCGTCCTGCACGAACCCGGCGTGGGCGATCTCCGGATGCGGCGCGCAGGCGTCCGTCGCCGTCCCCAGAGCGTCCTTGGCGGCGGCGATCAGCTCGTCCGCGCGGTCGTGGTCGGCGCGGTGGATCGCCCGGATCGCGTTGGCTGCCGATCGGATCGCATCGCGCGATGAGGCGAGTCCGACCTCGCGGGCCTCGGCGCGGGCGAGGAAGCGCTCCCGGACCGGAGCGCTCAGGTCGACCAGGTCGGTCACCTCAGTCTTCCCACCGGCGGAGGCGCACCGTGCTGAACCCGTCCCCGACATCTCCGCCGCCCACGGCCACGCGGGTCCGCGACGACTCGCCGACGTCGTCGGTCGTGAGGTCGAGTTCACGGACGACCTGCCGGGCCTGATCGCGTTGCAGCTTCAGGCGCCGCAGGATCGTCGCGTACCCCGCGGTTCCTCCGGCCACGAGCACGAACGCCGGCCACAGCCACCCACCGACCAGCACCGCCAGCACCAGGGTCGCAGCCGTCCCCAACAGCGCCCGCTCGAACCGGGACCGACGTTGCGCGATGAGGGGGTCGTCGTTGCTGGGCATCGATGCGCTCCGACTGCTGGTCCGGGTGGTGGTGTGGTTCGAGCTGCGCGTCGCGGCGGGCGAGGACGTGGTCGAACGGTGGTCGACGATCCGCGTGGTATCCGAGGGAACCAGCAGTTCACGACCGCCGCCCCGGTCCCCGCTACTCAAGACGTTCATCGCTCGTTCGAACCCTCCGACCGTGACGTGCGGCGAGGCGTTCCGTGACCGGAACGCGCCCGGGACCAGCAGGACCGCCCAGACGAGCACGAGCAGCACCAGCGGGTCCGTCACGCCGTCGCCAT
>SLHP01000248.1 GCA_007136095.1 Nitriliruptoraceae bacterium | reverse complement strand
GGGTGATGCGGATGCGACACACAGACGAAGAGATCGAACGGGCGGCAGAACGCTTCGAAGGGCTCGCCGACGAGCTCGATCCCGAGACTGCCAGGGTGCTGGTCACCGAGGACCTGCGCGGGATCGCGGATGCCGCGCAGACCCTTCGCGATGACGAGGCACGGTTGCGGGAAGCCGTCGAGATCGCCCGGGCTCACGGGCGGTCGTGGAACCAGGTCGGTGTCGCGCTCGGGGTGTCGCGCCAAGCGGCGCGGCAGCGGTTCGCCGACAAGGTGCAGACCTGACACCGATGGCGGCGGTGGGACCGTCTCTTGAACGTGAACCCACGCAGACATCGTCGTCTTCGAGGCTCCGACCCAGCCGGGCCGACCAGGCAACAACGCCCGGATGCGCCATGTTGAGGAACCTCTTGGCACGTGGCCGCCCGCACCGTAGTATGTACGTGATGACGTACAGGAGTGGTGATGCCGGAGACGATCAGCGAGGCCCGCACGCGCCTTCCGGCCCACGTGCGCCGGTTCCGTGAGCAGGGCTTGGACGCCGACCCGGTGGTCCTGGGCGACCGGCGACACCCCGATGCTGCACTGCTGCCGTACGAGACCTTCAAGCTGCTGCTCGATGTCGCGGAGGATGTTGCGATCGCGCAGCGCATCCGGGAGCGAGACGCCGCCGACGACGGCACCCGGACAACGCTCGCCGAAGCCGCCGATGAGTTCGGTATCGACCTCGAGACGCTGTGACCCTTCGGTTCGAGCGGGTCACGTTCCTCGATGAGGCGATGGGCGACCTGCGAAGCCTCGCCAAGCGATCGCAGGTGGTGCTCGTCGAGGTCTTCCGGCTCCTGAAGGCGCTCGATGCAGGTGCGCTCTCACCGGTGGCGCTCCACGACGACGCCAAGACGGGGGACCTCACCGACTGCGGCAAGATCGGCGTCGATCTGGACGATCAGCCGGAACACCGGATCGTTGTGCGCGACCTCGGTGCGGGGAACTTCGAAGTGAGCGAGGTCATCGCCATTGAAGATCGCACCGACGACCTGCCCTACCTGCTGGCCGGGCTCCGGCTGGGGCGGCTCGAAGATCCCGTGCGCAGATCGGATGCTGGGCGACGCGTGGACCGCATCCGACGGCTGCGCGACCAGTAGCTGCAGCGCTCCGTAGATCCACCAGCCCACACCCCCGCTTGCCCAACCACCATATGTACAACGCCCTCATGCTTGTCGGGTAGTCGCGCAGCGAATCCTGCTCAACGCAATCACACGGGGGCGCCGCCCGCCTGCAGAGCACCGGTCGCAGGCATTCGACGTGTGACGCGCCGTCGGGCTGCCCGGCAACGACGGCAGCAGCCCGACGGCTTCACGGTCCGACGGTCAGGCGGGCGGGCCGCGCTGGAGCCATTCGTAGAAGGCGTCGACGTCACCGTCGAACGAGTACACCACGTCGTCGACCGTCGGGAACTGCAACGTGGTCGCGTCCAACGCTGCGAGTAGTGCCGTGGATCCCGCCGACGTCGATGCGTTGGGGATCACGGTCTGCAACGACGGGTCGAACGAGACCTCGGCGACACCCGAATCGAGGCGCACCGAGGTGAGCATCCCCGCGGTCTCCTCGGAGAACCAGCTCCAGTAGCCCTGCTCCTGCTCGGCTGTGGTCGGGCCCTCGAGCAACGCCTGCAGGGCCCCCGACAGCACGCGCGGGAGCTCGACGTCACGCTCGACCGCGAACACCTCGGTGTCCCCGCCGCGATCGGGGTTCGTGAAGTACACCTCCACGGTGGCCGTTCCCGACTCGACCTCCGGCTCGGCGGTGCCATCGGTCGGTGGGGCCGCGTCCCCGTCGGGTGGGGCGAGCTGCAGCCACTCGTAGAACGCCTCCACGTCGCCGTCGAGCGAGTAGCGGCTGTCGGTGATCTCGGGGAACTGCCGCGTCGTCGCATCCAGTTCAGCCAGCAGGACCAGGGACCCGGCAGACGTGGACGCTCCGGGGATCGTCGTACGCATCGCGTCGTCAACGTCGACGTACGCCACCCCGTCCTCGACACGGACCGATCGCAGCATCCCAGCAGTGTCCGGCGAGAACCAACTGGAGAAGCCCTGATCGCGCTCCTCGACCGTGGGGCCCGCCAGGAGTTCGCGGACCGCCGCCGTCGGCAGGTCGTCGTCCGTCGTCGTACGCCCCACCGGATAGACCTCGCCCTCGGCACCGAGTTCGAGGTTGGTGAAGAAGACCTGCAACTCGCGGGATGTCGGCTCCGTCGCCCCATCGTCCTCGGCATCCGGATCAGGGTCAGCTTGTTCGTCAGATGGCTGATCCGGCGCGTCGGTGTCGGTCTCGGTGTCACCGTCACCGCTGCAACCGACAAGCACCAGGACCAGGGTCGCCAGCAGGGTGGTCATCGCCACCCGTCGAGATCGCCGACGATCCAGCCGTATCCGCATCGACGTCTTCATGGCCGCCTCCCCAACGTCGCTCTTCGCCACCTCGACGCCACCACGACGTTCCGTTGACGACGGTACGCAGCCGGCACGACCACGGACAGAGGCCCCCTGCGGTGACGCGTGGGACCTCCGACCCTCGTCACCGGACCACGGCCGCAAGAACTCAGGACCAACCTCCCTGGCGGTTGTCAACCGTCTCGCCGCCTGCCTCATCCACACCGCTGCGGCTGCTGCTCTGAACGTCGCTCCCGGGCGCACCAGCGCCGGGGACCCTGAAGCGGCATGTGCGCCACCACACGAGGTCTCAACACGCACGCCCGCTCGCGACCGACCGTGCGCACAAGTGTCGGCCGAGGTTGATCAGCCATGCGGATCGCACGGCATCTGCGCTGCAGTGCAACTGCAGCGAAACCCCACAACGAAGCCTGCGGCCGGGCTCAACGACCAATAGCCAACGCCCGGATCATCCACGTAGCTGCCGCGGCCTTCTCTAGGTCGGTTGACCGCGATTGTGGGCGTAGCGACGGTCATCCCACGCTGGAAACAACGAAGAACGGTGGGATTCCCGGCGGGTAGGGATATTTCTCAGCGTGCGACTGGTCAGGCTGGTTCGAGCTCCTCGTCCAAGAACCGCAGGAGCCGCTCGGCGATGGGCTCTGGGGCGAACATGGGGCTGAAGTGGCCGGCGCCGGCGAGCTCGTGTGTCTGCGAGTTGGGCAGGCGTTCGGCCAGGCGAAGCGTCACGTCCTTGTAGAACGCGTGTGTTCCAGTGCCGTGCATCAGCAGCACCGGCATCGTGGCGTGCTCGAGCTGCAACGTGTGGCCCGGGCGGGGCAGGTGCCACTGGGAGATGTCGTTGATCAAGGTCGGCACGTTCGGGCCCATGCTGTCGAACGCGCGAACCCTCGCCAGGATCGCCAGCTCGTCCTGGTTCGGCAGGGTGATGTCCTGGAAGAAGATCTCGGCGGCTGCAGCCGCGTCGCCCTCGTCGGCGGCAGCCTGCATGCGCTCGAAGGCGCGCTCGGCTCGAGCCACGTGCTCGTCGGTGTAGAACTCGATCACATGCGGCTCATAGACGGCCACCGCTGAGACAGCGTCGGCCTTTGCGGCGGCGCCGAGCGCCAACGCCGCTCCGCGTGAGTGTCCGGCCAGCCCCACGGGTTCGCCGACACTGTCGATGAAGGCCGTGACGTCTTCGACGAGCCTGTCCGGCGCATGGTCTAGTCCTGCGCCCGACAGGCCCCGCCCTCGCAAGCTCATCGAATAGCAGGTGAACCGCTCGCTTAACTGAGGCACCAGGAACGGGGCGTTCTCACCATCTCCGATGCCCGAGACCAGAACCAGGGGTGGCCCCGTCCCGTAGACACGTCCCGTGAGCTCCGTGCCGTCATCAGAGACGGCTCGATGGATGCGGTCCTCAGTCACGGCTTCCTCCTGGCGACTCGCCGCTGTCCCCACCAAACCTCACGTCCCCGACGAGCTGGCTGTCGACCACCAACCCTCCCGCATCCTCAAGGACGGGTCAAGACTCCAGTCCCGCCATCCAGTGCCCGAGTCCATCGAACTGCACACGGAGATCTCAGGGAATCTGTGACGTTTCCAGCACCCTCGTCCCCGTCGAAGACCAGGTCGCAACGCCCGTTGGTTGCGGGGAGCGATGCAGGGGGAGGCTTCACTCCGCTGCGATACTGACCCGTCCCGCGCATTCCCGTGAGCCGCCGAGTGTCGAGCCCGCTGGGAGCATGCGAGCTACCGTCGTACTCTGGGGGCAACGATGACAGAGGCCACACGCTCGTGCGGCGACTGCGGCCAAAGCGTGCCCTCAGAGGTCCGCTTCTGCGGCCGGTGCGGCGCAGCAGCGGCAGCCGCACCGGCGCCACCTCAAGAAGACCGACCTCCGGCCGGCAGACAGCTCGCCACGCCGGTCCCGCGAGCGGGTGCGGGTGTTCCCCGACGCCAGCTGCTGACCGGGATCGGGGGGCTTGTCGTCGGACTGTCCACGGCCGGTTGGTGGGGGCGGCGCCGCCAGCAGGAGCTCGACGAACGTGGGCTGCCAACGGCGGACCTCGACCTGGGTGAGGCCGACGAGCTCTCTGAACAGGCAGCCCGTGACCCCGTCCTGTATCCGGCTGAAGGCACCGCCCAGCTGGCCGTGCTCCGCTGGGAACCCAGCTACGAGTCATCGCGCGGAGACCCGCTCGAACGCTACGGCCCCGGCGGCGAGGATCACCCCGTGCTGAGCGACACCGTCGGGCTCATGGTCGTGGCACTCCCGTCGCCGCACTGCGGCTGCCTCGTCGGCTGGTGCGCCACCTCCCGATGGTTCGAAGGGCCATGCCACGGCTCCCGCTTCAACCGGTGGGGCGAGTGGACCGGCGGACCAGTCCCTCGCGGGCTCGACCGCTACCACAGCCGGATCGAACGCGACGGACACCTCGTGGTGTCCCTCACCCGCCCGATCGTCGGCGTGCATCGCGAGGGCTACCTGCTCGAACAGTCACCCGAGGGGCCGTCCTGCGTCGACGCATGACCGAACCGACCGTCACCCGGGGACCAACGCACCTGAGCGCACGGAAACGCCCGTTGCAGCGACTCGGCGAACTGCGCCGATCATCTCGAGGATATGCACGGCCGCCACCACGGCCACTCAGCGGATGATGGCCTGGTGGAACGTCGACCAGTTGCTGACCTCCGCGGCCCACGGGGTTGCAGACGTTCGATGGGCCCCGAGCGATGTGGCCGGTCACCGCGAGCCGAGGCCTGATCCTCACCTGTTGGGTACTACCAGGCCCAGCCTGCGGGGTCCCAGCTGACATCGGCGGATCCCTGATCGCCGATGAGGAGAGGCTGCCAGAACGTTTCGAGTGCTTGACCCGCCGCGTCGAGGTCGGTCCAGGGGATGTCGTGATCGCTCACGAAGGAGTTCCACGTGGCCGCCCAGGACCCTGGCGGTGTCGGCAGTGTGGGTGGCCAGCTCGTTTCCCGCAGGGTGAACGTCTCCCGGCAAGCCGAATCAAGCTCTCGGAACGTCGGGACCGGCAGCGACCAGGCGATGACGAGCATGTCGTAGAGGTCGCGGGGTCGGCTGTTGGCCTGGGCTCCGTAGTCGCGCACGTAGGCGTGGAGCTTCTCGGCGAGATGTTGGGCGATCGAGATGACCGGCACGGTGGGTGGATCGATGCCGGCGAAGCCGAGCAGATCGCGGAGCTGCAGCTGCTCCAGCGGCCGGCGATCGTCGGGGACGGCATTGACGTCGAGCTGCAGACGCTCGAACTCGCGACCGTCGAGCAGGGCGAGGACGGGGTAGCGCACTCCACCTTCGTCGGTCTCGGCAGTCATCAGCCGGGCAGCGCCCACCTCGAAGCGGAAGCCGTCGCCAAGGTCGATGTCGACAGCCTCCTCGAGCATGTCATCGAGGTGGGAGAGGTCGGCCCGCC
>SLHP01000075.1 GCA_007136095.1 Nitriliruptoraceae bacterium | reverse complement strand
GGATCGGCGTCGTACCCTGTCGGACCATGCCACCGCCCCCCGCTGCAGCCCCGATCGCCGGTCCTGCAGCCATCGACCGGCTCACCGACCTCTTCGCCGACGGCGACGTCCTCGTGCTGTCGGGAGCGGGCATCTCCACCGACTCCGGGATCCCCGACTACCGGGGACCGGACGGGGCCGCCCACAACGGCGCGCCGATGACCTACCAACGGTTCGTGGGCTCGGAGACCGATCGTCGCCGCTACTGGGCGCGCAGCCACGTCGGGTGGGCGAGGTTCGCAGCGGCACAGCCGAACCCGAGCCACCTCGCCGTCGCTGCTCTCGGGCGGCAGGGACGGCTCACGGGTGTGGTCACCCAGAACGTGGATGGGTTGCACTCGGCGGCCGGCAGCCCCGACGTGATCGACCTCCACGGCCGCCTGGACCGGGTTGCGTGCCTGACGTGCGGGGCGCGCCGACCCCGCCTGGAGGTGGGCCTACGCCTGGATGCGGTCAACCCCGGCTACCGGGACCAGGTGACCGCGTCGACCGGCAGGCTGCGTCCCGACGGCGATGTCGCGCTCGATGACACCGCCGGGTTCCGCCTGGTCGCCTGCCGTGCCTGCGGCGGGGTCCTCAAACCGGACGTCGTCTACTTCGGTGAGCACGTCCCACGGGAACGGTTCCGCACGGCGTTGGCGTGGCTCGATCGATCCCGGTCCCTGGTGGTACTGGGGTCATCGCTGATGGTCGGCTCCGGGTACCGGTTCGCGACCGCGGCCGCGCGTCGCGGTGTGCCGGTCGCCATCGTCACCCGCGGTGTGACCCGCGCCGACCACCTGGCGTCGCTGCGCGTCGACGCGCCGTTGGCGGAGGTTCTGCCGCCGATCACCGCATCCCTGACGCACGACCCTCGGTACCGTCGTCGCGGCGACGAGCCGCACGTCCTTGATCGCAGGGAAGCCGGTGCGACCCTCACGACGCATGATCCTCGCCGTCCTCCTGACGGGCCTCACCATCCTGACCGCGTGCGCCGGCACTGACCCGGCGGGGGATGCGGACGGGCAGCGGTTCCCCGACGTGATCGACGCCGAGCTCGAGCCGACCGGGGACGCCTGGCGGCTGTCCGCGACCCTGTCCTCGCCCTACGACACCCCGGAGCGCTACGCCGATGCGTTCCGCGCGCTGACCCCCGATGGCGAGGAACTGGGGGTCCGCGTCCTGCTGCACGATCACGCCAACGAGCAGCCCTTCACCCGGTCGTTGGACGACCTCGAGGTTCCTGACGCCGACTGAGCCCGGATGGCTACCGGTCAGACCGCGATCGTCACCCGACGGATGCCGACCTCCCGGAACGGTGAGACGATCGTGATGCCGAGTGCTTCGTAGGCCGACGGGGGCACCGAGATGTCGGCCACATACAGCTGACCGACCTACGCCGCCCCAGCGACCATCCCCGTCTTCGGCAGCGCGAGCGCCAGCGTGGCGTCCTCCGTGATGCAGGGATCACCGACCCGGCCGCTGGTGGCCTCCAGCCCGCTCGGCAGGTCCAGCGCCACCACCCGCACGCCGGCGGCCTGAACCGCACGGATCAACCCGGCGGCCGGTCCGCGCGGATCACCGTCCAGGGAGTAACCGAGCAGCGCGTCGATCACCACGGCGTCCGCGAGCAGCTCGTGCGGCGGCGCCGACAGCTGCTCGGCGTCGTGCACGGGCACGCCCATCGCGTCCAGGATCGTGCGCTGGTGCGCCGGCACGGCCGTCAGCCGTGCCGCGTCGCTGAGCACCACCTCGACGTCGCTGCCGCGGTTGGCGAGGTGACGTGCCGCGGCCATCCCGCCGCCACCGTTGCCGCCGGGACCGGCCAGCACGACGACACGCTCGGGCTGCCAGCGCGCGATGGTGAGCTCCGCGAGGCTCCGTCCGGCGTTCTCCATCATCTGTCCGAGCGCGATGCCGAGGTCCTCGACCATGATGCGGTCGACCTCTGCCATCTGGGCGGCCGTGACCGCCGGCAATGTCACCGGCGGTCCGGTCTCGAACGCTGCGACGCTCACGCGCCCGATGCTGCCAACAGGTCACGCCGCCCACGGAACCAGCGCAGCAGGTGCGTGGCCGGGTCATCGACCTCGGCCAGCTCGTGGGCCGTGATCAACGCGCCGGGGAAGGATCCGCCGTTCCACAGCGGATCGTCCAACCCGCCGACGCGGTCCGGGTGCCAGACCGCAACGTAGGCGTAGGGCTCGGGCACCCCGTCGTCGCCGGGCGAAAGGCCGTAGGAGGCGCGCCGGTCCTCGGGCAGGACCTCGATGGCGATGTCGAGGTGTTCCGGCCACAGGGTGGGCGGGGAGGCCTCGGTCGAGGCATCGTCCCGCCCGAGGGCGCCCAGGACATCCTCACCCAGCGCGAACCAGACGCCCAGCCACTGGGCAACCTCGGTGTCGATCTCGAGGGGCTCATCGGCGGGGACGGTCGGCGGCGGATCGTGGATGGGCAGCTCCTCGGCCCACCGCGTGCCGCCCTCATCCGTGCCGAGGACGATCCGGCGCGCGTCGTGCAGGCTGGTCACCGGCGCCTCACGGGTCCGTCCGTCGTGGTGCACCAGCAGACGGCTGCCCACCAGCTCGACGCCGACACCATCGTCCATCGGCGTCCGCAGCCCGTCGGGACGCGGATGCAGTCCGATCCGTTCAGCTCGACGCCAGCGCTCCTCAGCCAGGACGTGACCCGCGAGGACGTGCCAACTGAGCCGGGTCGCGGCGAGCCGCTCGGGATGTGGCGGCGGGTCGATCGTGCGGGTCTGTCGTGGTTTCTGCTGCATGGTTGTCTCCTTGCCGGGGTCCGTCGGTCACACCAACTGCGCATCGGTGCGGATGTGCACGAGTGCGGGCCCCTCGTGGGAGCAGGCGGCCGTGAGCGCGGCGTCGAGCTGTTCGGCGGTGTCGACGGTCGTGGTGCGGTCTCTGGCTCGGCCATCGGTTGGGTACCCCTTCTCGTCCGTCACCTGTATCCATGAGACCCGGCACCGCACGATCAGCCGCGTCGACCCCATCGGTCACTGCAACCCGTCCGGCCGTGGTCCTCGTCCACGCCTGGCGGGATGCGTGACGGCACCCCCGCCGGAACGTGCCAGGGATGTGGGTCACGGAGGAAGCAACCCCGACCGTGCCGTGTTCCTGCACAGAGGTCCGAGGCCATACCCCACGAGCTGATGGACCGGAGACATCCGGAGCATGGGAGATGCCACCATCCAGCCGGGCGCCAGCGACACCCACCACCGACCCGCGCACCGATCTCCGATGAGTGAGCGACTCGGGTGCCGACAGGTCCGCCGTATCCTGCAGTCGTTCCTCGACGGGGAGCTCGGCGAGCACGATGTCGAGCTCGTCGCCGCCCACCTCGAGAGCTGTACGCGCTGCCGCGTCGAAGCGGACATGTACGGCCGCGTGATCGATGCCGTCCGCGAACTGCGACCCGACCTCGACCTCGCCGGTTACACCCGACTGGTGGCCTCTGTCGAGGACGCCATGCACCCCAACGGTCTCCGAGGAGACGAACCGCCGTGAGCGAGTACAACCACCCCACCTTCGACGGGTACGTCGCGGTCGAGTTCGGGTCGTTCACCTGACCCTACTGCTCAGTGCTGATGTGCTGATCGGCGCTCGACCGCGCGATCGACCTGGACGGTGAGCAGGGCACCTTCCTGCTGTGCACGTTCTGGTTGGCGCACGGCTTGGGGCGGTTGGCCACCTCGAAGGCATCGGAGGCCAACATGTCGATCGCTGATTCGCCCGATCTGGAGAGCTCCCGGCCCTTCGCGCCCCGTCCGGACGGTGCGCTGTTCGGCCCCGTCGAACTCCGCGAGTTGATCAGGACCGTGGGACTCACCAGCCTGGTCCCGGGTGAACCCGTCCTGCACGAGGGTGCACCCGTCACGCGGGTGGGCATCGTCGTGTCCGGCAGCATAGAGCTGGTGTGCACCCCGTCGTCGGGGCGTCGTGTCGTCCTCCAGGTGCTGCGGTCCGGGGACATCTTCGGGGACATCCCGCTGTTGTGTCGTACCCCACTGCCGTTCACCGTCCGTGCCCTGCAGGCAGCGGAGGTCGTGCTGCTCGACTCCCGTCGGTTCTGGGGAATCCTGGAGCACCGTCCCGACGTCACGCAACGGCTGCTGTTCTCCGTGGCGTCACGTCTGGAGCGCAGCCAGCATCGGCTGCTGGAGCTCACCGCGGGAGACCTGGCCCACCGCGTGGCCCGGGTCCTGCTCGACCACACGGGCGGCCAGCCGGGCAATCTGGATCTGACCCAGACCACCCTGGCTGAGCTCGTCGACGCGAGCCGGCAGGGCGTCAACGCGACCCTCAAGGCATTCGAGGCGGACGGCGCGGTGAAGCTCGCCTACCGGTGCATCGAGGTCATCGCTCCGGAACGGCTGCCCGCCACCCTGCCGTGAGCGCAGCGGTGGTCACTGGTCCCGAGGGTCGTCCTCAGGGACCAAGGATCTCCTCCACCGATCCTGTCGTGCAGCCGACATGCATGGCCCGACGCCCCCGGCAGGCGTGTTGTCCCTCCTACCGCGCCACTCGGGCGCACCCCGAGGACCTCGGGCGACAGAGAGGACCCACCATGGCACGCACACTCGGTCTGGCGGCGCGATCATCGGCCTGATGGTCGTCGCGGTCACCGCGATCGGCAACCTCGTGATCGCCGGCGCCTCCCCCGTCCTGGCCTCGCAGTTGGCGTGGCCCTTCGGGCTGGGCACGACCGGTCTCGGGGTCATGAAGATGGGCATCGCCGTGGTCCTCATCGGGATCATCATCCGCCTGTGGTACCGCGTCGACAGCGTGAAGCAGGCACTCACCGAGATCGTCGGGGATGCGGCACGGCAGTCGACCAGCCCCACCACCATCTCGACCGACGTCGGACCCGCGAAGGTCTCCGCGAACTGAGCGCCTGGGCCCAGGGAACGCTGTTCCTCGGTGAAGGCCTGCTGCTGTCCGGTGTCTCGTTGTTGCTCGGCACGGTCCTGGGCGGCCTGCGCGAAGGTGGTGGCGAGGTCCAGGCAGCGCTCGGTGCACCGGTCAAGACCCTCGCGATGCCCACATCCGCCAAGGCGTTCATCGCCCTGATGGCCGTCGGGATGATGGCCGCTATCGGCCAGTTCGTCGGCTATGCGGTCGTCGCCACCCAGTACGCCGGCAACGCCGCGGTGTTCGCGACCAACGCCGCCTGGCTCGGACCGCTGCGTGAGGTCGCGCTCGGTGTCCTGCTGTCGGGCATCGTCCTCGCCCTCTACACGATCAGCCGGGTGCTCGGCTTCCAGTTCACCCGCATCCGCGAACTGCTCACCGTGGCCGCCTGAGACGCCCCACCACGGGCAAGGAGACATCACCATGCCAACGCAGACACCCAACCGTCCGAGTGCCACCAAGACCAGCAAGATCCCGACCCGGGCCGACAAGCGACCCGACGAGTTCATCGTCGTCGCATCCGATCAGGGGCTCGGCCTCAACGCTCCCCAGGAGATGGGCAACAAGCTCTGGGCCCCGATGTTCGTGATGGGGGTGATGGCCTTCGCGGCCGCACTGATCCTCGGTTTCGTCCGCTCGAACGCCATCGCGACCGCCGCGGGTGCCGGCACGATCGCCCAGCTCGGGCACGTCACGACCGGCGTGATGTTCATCGGCTTCACCGCCGTGTTGTCCGCGATCACCTTCGCGATCGCCCGGATCCTCGGCGTGTTCCGCAGCGAGGGCGGCAATGTCCAGACGCTGGCCTCCGGCCACGTGCAGACCCTCACGATGCCCGCGGCGGCCAAGGGCATGATCCTGTCGATGGTGATGGGCATGATGGCCATCATCGTGGCGGTCGGCCTGCACGTCTACGTCGCCGCGAGCGTCGTCGGAGCCTCCGAGGC
>SLHP01000218.1 GCA_007136095.1 Nitriliruptoraceae bacterium | reverse complement strand
CGGGATCGAGTAGCCGCCGTGTGTGCTCGCCTGCGGCTGCGCGCCACCGGCGAGATCGAGTGACCGCCGTGTGTGCTCGCCTGCGGCTGCGCGCCACCGGCGAGATCGAGTAGCTGCCGCGATCTGCGGGACCGTGTGCCGGTCAGCTGATCGTGACCGGGGTGCCGAGCGGCAGGAAGCTGGCCATGTCGGTGATGACGTCGTTGTCGACGCGGATGCAGCCGTTGCTGACCGTCGAGCCGATCGAGTCCGGCTCGTTGGTGCCGTGGATCCCGATGACGCCCTCGCCGCCGGCGAAGCTCAGGTGCACGTCGCTGAACCCGGACAGCCCGAACGCGAAGGGCCCGTAGACGCCAGTCGGGTCCGGTGGCTGGAGCAGTTCGGTGATGTAGTACCGCCCGCCGGGGGTGGGGGTGTCCTCATCGCCGTAACCGATCGTCTCATCGACGATCAGTTCGTCTTCGCGGTGGATCGTCATGCGGAAGTCGGCGAGGTTGACCTCCACCTCGTAGGGGTTCCACGCCAGATCGACGTCCGCCTCCCGGATCCACCCGGTCGAGCCGTTGGGTCGGACCGGGAGCAGCACCTGGAGCCACCCGTCAGCCCGTTCCTCCACCAGGAACACCCGCGGGACACCCCGTTCGGTGGGGTGATCCATCGTGTGGGTGAGCTCGCTGTCCTCGGACGGGTCCTCGAACACCTCGATCTCATCGACCGTCGAGGTGGCGACCAGCGAGCGGGTCTCCGGCTCCTCGGCCTCTTCGGGTTCTTCAGGTTCGTCGGGCTCTTCCTCGACCTCGCTGAGGTCCCCGGTCGGAGCCTCCTCGACGACCTCTTCCGGCGCCGACTCGGGCGGTTCCTCCTCGGCCCCACAGGCCGACAGGAGCAGGGCAGCTGCGGTGATGGCCGCCCCGCGGCGGAGGTACCGGTTGTTCATCTGATCGCTCTCGCTGGCCCTGGTCGTGGATACTGACGGCGTCCTGGTCCCCGACCGTCATCCGGCGGGAGGGTATCGGTGAGCTGTACCGGCGCATCAGGTCACGGACCTGGGTGCCCCCAGACGGATCTAGGGGCAGGTCCTGGTTCCCCGCACGTCCCCGAAGGTCGATACTCCGAGGGAGAAGGGGAGGACACCATGACCAGCCAGCAGCAGCGAGGCCGCGATCTGCCGCCACCGGCGCCGGGTACCCGGTACGACGTGCCACCACCCAGATCGACCGAACGGTCCGGACCGCCGAAGGACGCAGGACAACCTGCGAGCTCCGGAGCGTCTGCGGCTTCGGGACCTCCCGAGGTTCCGGGGCCGCCGCCGCCCCCGAGCCCCGGCCGCCTGCCGTCCGACGACGGGACCTCGCGATCGACGGCGGCCAGCTGGGTCGCCGCGACCGGGGCGCTGTTCCTCTTGGTCGCGGCCGGCACCTTCCTGGCGGTGTCCTGGGACGCCCTCGGGCTGACCGCACGGGTCGCCATCGTCGGGTCCATCACCGGTGCCGCCATCATCGGCGGGCACCGCCTGCGCAGCACGCTGCCGGCGGTCGGGGCCGTCATCTTCCACCTCGGTGCGTTGCTGCTCCCGATCGATGCGGTCGGACTCGGCCTCCAACTGGACCTGAGCACGGCCGCGATCTGGATCTTCACCGGCGTGGTCGCGGTCGCCGCCTTGCCGCCGCTGGCGATCGCCGGGCGGTCCCGCACCCTGGCGGCCGGTGCCCTGGCGGGTGTCCCGGCCATCGCGACCGGTGTCGGGCTGACCGGCGCGGCCGACCCGGCGCTCGTCGTGGCCGGAGCCGCAGCCATCAGCCTGTTGCTGCTGCGTCTGCGCGGGACGCGGGTGGCCCGGGTCTGGCGGACCGCCCCGGCCGTCCTGGCGTCCACCGCCGTCGTGCTGCCCCTGATCGCCGCGGTGTTGGACATCTCGCTCGCTCGTGGTCAGGTCGTCGCGGCGGTCCGCGATGCCGGTTGGGCACCGACCGGCTGGGTACTGCCCACGGTGACCGGTGTGGTCGCCGTCGCTGCGGTCGCTGCCGCCGCACGGCTGCAGGCGTCCCGCCGTCTGGCCACCCTCGTCCCGGTCGTGGCGGCGATCGCCGCCATCGTCGCGATCCTCCCGGAGGGAACGCCGCGTCTGGCGGCGCTGCTCGCCGGTCCGGTCGGGCTGCTCCTGCTGCAGGCGATGGCGCTCCTGACCCAGGACGACGCCTCGATCGCCCCACCGTTCCGGACGCTGGCTGTGGTCGGTGAGATCATCGCCGGGCTCCTCGTGCTGCTGCCGCTGTCGGTCCTGGTCGTCGCGCCCAGCGTGATGGCCGTCGGCGCCAGCGACGGCGAGCTGACCGCCGCCCTGCTGGTCGCTGTCGTCGCCTGGGCCCTGGCCGGGTTCCGGCGCATGCTGGCCGGCGAGTACCGGTCCGCTGTTCTGCCCGTCGTCGCCGGGTTCGTCGTCCTGCACGCCGCCGGGGCGCTGGCCGCGATCGCTCCGGCCAGCGCGGCACCCGTCCTGCCCGTCCTGCTGCTGGGCGCGGTCGGTATCGCGCTGCTGCTCCCCCTTCCGGACCTCGATGTCGCCGAGAACCGCCCCGAGCAGCGTCCCGTCATCACCCCGGCCACCCCGCCTCCGGCCCCTGGCACCGCCCCGGGAGCGCCCGCTGCCACCTCGACGTCGAGGTGGCAGGCTCCGGCCCTCGTGCTGAGCGCATCCGTGCTGGTGTTCCTGGCGTGCGCAGCCGCGTTCGACACCACGTTCGCGCTTCCCATCGCGGCGATCGCGGCGCCGCTCGTGGGGCTGCACATCCGCGCGCTGCTCGTCGTCGATCACCCGAACGCCCGTCTGACCGGCGCGTTCCTGTTGCCGGGCCCGGTCGTGATCGGCGCGGTGCTGGCCTGGGTGTCAGAGCCGGCCGTCGCCGGGTTCGTCATCCCGGACACCGTGTGGGTGATCGCGGTGCAGATGGCCGTGTCCGTGATCGCGCTCCTCGGCACGGCGACGGCGATCGACCGGTTCCCGATCCTGGCAGATGGCACGCGACTACTGGCGCTGGTGTTCCTGGTCGTCCCCGGTGGCGCGCGCTTCCTGCCCGACTCGCTCACTGATCCGGTCATGACCTACGCCCAGATGACCGGATTGGACCTGTTGCAGCCGATCCCGATGCTGGTGATCGTGCTCCTGCCGGCGCTGGTGTGGCTGGCGGTCGATGCTGTGCGGCTGCAGCGCACCCTGATCGCTGCGATCGCAGCACCGGTCGCTCTGCGGACCCTGGGCGCGGGCGTGGCCGCCCTCGGCGTCGGCCCGATCGTGCTCGGGATCGTGGTGCTGGCCGCCGGGCTGGTCGCGCTCGCGGTCGCGATCGGACGTGGCACCGCGGAGGTCGGGTGGCCGGCGGGCGTCTTCGCGGTCCTGGCCCTGCCCATCGGCTGGTCGCTGGTGGCTGCGGCGCCCGAGGCGCAGGCGATCGCGCTCATCGCGCTCGGGACCGTGGGGGTCATCGTGGGGGTCGTTCGGCGTAGCCTGGTGATCGGTCACGGGGGCGGGATCGTCGCGACCCTGGGGATCTGGTCGCTGTTCGACCTGCTGGGGGTCACCGGGCTCGATCTGTGGTTGCTGCCCGTCGCGGTGCAGCTGGTGGCCGCCGGGATGGGTCCGCGGCGTCGCGGCACCCTGGGGTCGTGGGCCATCGACGTGCCCCCGCTGCTGCTGGTCGCCATCCCGGCGCTCGGCGAGCGGCTGGCGGGTGGGCCGGGTATCCACACCCTGCTGGCTGGTGCGGTCGCACTGATCGCGGTGATCTACGGGGGCGCGTCCGGTCGGGGTGGACCGCTGACGGTGGGGATGCTGGTGGTCCTGGCCGTGGTCGGCATCGAGACCGTCGCGTTCGCCGCGCTGGTCCCGACGTGGGCCTGGTTCGGTGCTGCCGGGGCGGTGCTGATCGCCGCCGCGATCCTGATCGAACGCCACGGCCTGTCGCCGTCACGGGCGGCCGACCGGTTGCGGGATCTGGCGGGCGATGCGCGGCAGTCGAGTAAGCCGTCGGCGCGCGGTGGGGAGTGAGCGCTGCGCGCCGTTGTCCACACCCCGCAACCTCGAGGTCCTCGTGTCGCAGCCACCCTCTACGGTGGCGGTTGTGAGAGGACGGGTGTCTCGGGTAGAGTTCCGAGGTCCAGCGCGCAGCTCACGAGGCTGCGCGCGTCGTGTTCCTCCAACCGGTAGCTCGGGTCCCCCGTGCAGGCCGGTCGGAACCACGACACGGATCGCACCCCTGCCCCCACCGGCGGCTGTCGTGTGGTCGACACCATGTTCGACACAACGACGTCCGCGTCCGCGGGGGCCACACCACCGGTCCGGCAGCACCCAGCACCACCCGAACGGGCACCTGCCGACCACCGGACCGCACCGCGCATCGCGCGGGCGGCGCGACCAGAGGAGTGCACATGCGCCGCTACGAACTCATGCTCATCATCCCTGACACGCTCGAGGAAGAGGCCGCTCAGGAGGTCTTCACCTGGGCCAAGGACGTGCTCGCCAAGCAGGGCGGCACGCTGCTCGACGAAGCCTGGTGGGGCCGCCGCAAGTACGCCTACGAGATCAACAAGCGTGATCACGGTTTCTACGGTGTCCTCGACTTCCACGCGGACACCGATACGGTCAACGAACTCGAGCGACAGCTCAAGATCTCCGACAACGTGGTGCGGTACAAGACCGTCCGCCCGGAGATCCGCGTGCGCTCCAACGCCTGAGGCTCCCGTCCTCTCACGACGGTCGTAGCTCACCTCTCGCGAAGGAGTCACCCATGGCGTTCGAAAGCAACTTCATCACCTTCGTCGGCAACCTGACCGACGATCCAGAACTGCGCTTCACCGGCGGAGGCACGCCGGTGGCCACACTGCGCGTCGCGTCCAACCGTCGTTGGACCGGACGGGACGGCCAGCAGCAGGAAGAGACGACGTTCATGAACGTCAACGCCTGGCGCGACCTCGCCGAGAACGCATCCGAATCGCTCAGCAAGGGCGACCGGGTCGTGGTGATCGGACGGGTCAAGGTCCGCAGTTACGAGAACAAGGAGAACCAGACCGTCTGGGTCACCGAGATCGAGGCCGACGAGATCGCGCCCTCGCTGCGGTGGGCCAAGGCCTCTGCGCAGCGGACCAACCGGTCCGACAGCAGCAGCAACGATGGCGGGTCCAGCAACTACAACGCGCCCCCGCCGGCCGACGAAGACGTTCCGTTCTAACTCTGGCAGACCACCGCTCTCCCACCCCAACCATCCGCACGGCGCCGGCGGATCGACCGTCGGCCGCGCCCCTCCGAGGAGCACGCCCATGCCGCCCCGTAAAGACAGCAAGGCCGAAAAGGACAAGAAGCCACGCAAGCCGAAGCCCTGTCCGATCTGTTCGCAGGGCATCGAGTACGTGGACTACAAGGACCTGTCGCTGATCAAGCCGTTCCTCAACGAGCGCGCGAAGATCAAGGCACGTCGGACGTCCAACGCGTGTGCCAAGTGCCAGAAGCAGCTCGCCGCGGCGGTCAAGAACGCCCGCGAGATGGCACTCATCCCCTACACGACCCGCTGAGGAGGCTTCACGATGAAGGTCATCCTGAAGAGCGAGGTCGACAACCTCGGGCTCACCGGCGACGTGGTCGACGTCGCAGACGGCTACGGCCGCAACTACCTGCTGCCCCGCGGGCTGGCGATCATCGCCACCCAGGGCGCGATGAAGGAAGCGCACGCGCTGACCCGCTCCCGCAAGGCGGCGGAGTCCAAGACGCTCGGCGCCGCAGAATCTGCCAAGGAGATCCTCGAGTCCCGGACCCTGCGCATCGCTGCGCGGGTCGATGACCGCGGATCGCTCTACGGCTCGGTCAGCGCGGTGGATGTCGCCCGTGTGCTCAAGGACCGCGGGCACGACATCCCACGCAAGCGCATCGACCTCAAGGGCACGATCAAGGTCATCGGGACCTACGAGATCCCGGTGCAGGTGCACCCGCAGGTCATCGCCAACGTCACGCTCGAGGTGGTCGACGAAGAAGGTGTCGTGACCGTCACCGAGGGTGGTGCCATCGTCAACGCTGACGAGGTCGAGCCGCCGCCACTGCTGACCGAGGGTGCGGAGAGCGCGGAGGAACTCGAAGCCCTCAAGCAGGAAGCGATCGAGGCCGCAGAGGCACTCGACGAAGAGGGCGACCTGTCGGCTGCTGCCTCCGAAGATGTCGGCACCGTCATCGAGGACGACCCGACGCCCGAAGCGTCCGCCGCCGCTGACGGGTCCGCTGACGCGGAGGCACCCGTGGCAGACGCCGGTTCGGACGATGCAGACGCCGACGAGACGACGGCCTCCTAGGGTCGCGACGTGACGGCCCGGAGTTGACCGGGCAGGTGGGGAGGAAGAGTCCGTGGGTGCGATCATCGTGACCGCCTCATGACGGATCCCTTCCCCCCGCCGCCCGGTGAACCGCCGGACGATCCCGGGCCGCAGGTGGGCGTGTCCGGCGGCTCAAGGAACGGAGCCGCCGGCGGGTCCAGCCGCGCCTACGACCGGGTGCCGCCGCACTCCCTGGATGCCGAGGTGTCCGTGCTGGGGGCGGCGTTGCTGTCCGCCAACGCGGCGTCGGACGTCACGGAACTGCTGCGGCCGGAGGACTTCTACCGCAACGCCCACCGGCTGGTCTTCGAGGGCATCCGTGCGTTGATCGGCTCCGACGGTGTCGTCGACACCATCACGATCACCGACTGGCTGGCCCGGCAGGACCGGCTGGATGAGGTCGGTGGCGCGGCCGCGATCTACGACCTGACCGTGGCGGTGCCGACCGCCGCCAACGCGTCCTACTACGCCCGGATCGTGCGGCAGAAGGCGCTGCTGCGGCGCCTGATCGATGTCGGCACCGAGGTCGTCCGGCTCGGCTACGACGGCAGTGACGATGCCGAGACGGTTGTCGACCGGGCCGAGAGTCTGGTCTACGAGGTCGCACAGACCGGGACCGCCTCCGAGTACGCGCGGCTCGGCGACCTCTTGACCGACTCGTTCGAGATGATCGAGAAGCTGGCCGATCAACGCTCGGAGGTCACCGGCCTGCCCACCGGGTTCAACGATCTCGATCGCCTCACCGCCGGACTGCAGCCCCAGAACCTGATCATCATCGCAGCGAGGCCCGCGATGGGAAAGTGCCTCCGTGGCGACACGCGGATCATGGATGCGGACACGGGCTCCATGCACCGACTCGGGGATCTGGTGCGCGAGGGCATGGGTGGTCGCCGCGTGCTCGCGCTGGACGAGCGTGGTCGGATGGTTCCTGCCGAGGTCACTGATGCCGTGGACAACGGTGTTCGCCAGACCTACCGCGTCCGCACCCGGTCCGGGCGGGTCATCCGTGCCACCGACAACCACCCCTTCCGCACCTTCGGTGGCTGGCGCGAACTGAAGGACCTGACGCCTGGTGAACGGATCGCGGTTCCTCGACGCTACGCGGTGCAGGGCAACGACCCCCTGGCGAACGCCGAGGTGGTGTTGCTGGCCTACCTCCTCGGCGACGGCTGCCTCCGCAGCAACCTCCCGTCTCTCACCACGGCCTCCCCGATCATCGAGGCCGAAGCGACCGCAGCCGCAGCCGCGTTCGGCACCGCGACGACGGTTCGAGGCAAGGTGGGCAACGCGGCCAGGTCGATCATCTTCCGGGGAGCGCATGAGCGTGTCACCCGGCAGCACGTGGCTGACCGTGCCGGCATCTCCTCGTGGACGGTCTCGGAGGTGTCGGCGGGACGCCCAGGGGTGCCGACCCTGACCCATCGTCGTGTCAGCGATGCGATGGAGGACCTCGGTTACACCGGTGAAGACCACCCGAATCATCTCGTGGCCTGGCTCCAGGAACTCGGCCTCTGGGGCAGGGGGAGCCACGACAAGTTCATCCCCGAACCGGTCTTCACCCTGCCCCGGGAGCAGCTCGCGACCTTCCTGTCACGGCTCTTCGCGACCGACGGGAGTGCCTGGGTCTCTGAGGGACATGGCTACTTCGGCATCAGCTACACCTCGGTCTCCGAACGCATGATCCACGACATCCAGCACCTCCTGCTGCGCTTCGACATCCTCAGTCGCGTGCGTCACCGGCAGGTCGCCTACCTGGACGGGCACAACGAAGCGTTCGAGTTGGAGATCCGTGACGCCGAGCACGCGCTGCGCTTCCTCGACGAGATCGGCATCTTCAGCAAAGAGGCCGCCTGCGCGACCGTCCGTGAGGCGGCGTCGCGACGCCTGGTTGCCGAGCTCTCAGAGGCCATCGACAGTCGCGAACTCAGAGATCTCAGCAGCTCGGATGTGCTGTGGGACGAGATCGTCTCGGTGGAACCCGCCGGGATCGAGCGGGTCTACGACCTCACCGTGCCAGGGTTCCACAACTTCGTCGCCGATGACATGGTCGTCCACAACTCATCGTTGGCTCTGGGACTGGCGCACTACGTGACGTCCAAGATCAACCGGACGGCGATCCTGTTCAGCCTCGAGATGTCCAAGCTCGAGATCGTCAACCGGTTGCTGTCCGCCGAGGCACGGATCGACTCCTCACGTCTGCGGACCGGCCGGCTGGACGATGCGGACTGGCTCAAGCTCGGGGACGCGCTGGGCTCACTGTCCGAAGCACCGATGTTCATCGACGACACCCCGTCGATCACCCTGAACGAGATCCGTGCCAAGTGCCGTCGGCTCAAGCAGAAGCACGGCCTGGACCTCGTCATCGTCGACTACCTGCAGTTGATGCAGTCGCACCGGCGCGTCGACAACCGTCAGCAGGAGGTCGCAGAGATCTCGCGTGGGCTCAAGATGCTGGCCAAGGAACTGGACGCGCCGGTCATCGCGCTGTCACAGCTGTCGCGTCAGCCCGAGTCACGGACCGACAAGCGCCCGATGCTCGCCGACCTGCGTGAGTCCGGGAGCATCGAGCAGGATGCCGACATCGTCGGGTTCATCTACCGCGACGAGGTCTACGACGAGGACAGCCCCGACCGGGGCATCGCCGAACTGATCATCTCCAAGCACCGCAACGGTGCCACCGGCGTGGTCAAGCTCGCGTTCCTCGATCACCTCACGACCTTCGCGAACCTCGCGAGGACACCAGCAGGCTCGCCGACGGGTGGAGGAGGCGGGCCTCAGACACCGGTCTGATCTGCGCCAGGTCCGCCAAGCACCGCAACGCCTCGCGGCGGACGGTCCTGCGTTCCTCGGTCGACAGGTGCCTGCCTCGTGGTGCCGGGTGCCGGGTGGAGACCGCGACAGGTCCGGTGACGACCGCACCGCGGTGTGGTCCACGTCGGTACCGTTGACGGACAGAAGGAGGGCACCGTGGGCATGTCGCAGACCGGACGGCTGTTGGTCGCCACCCCTGCGCTGGACGACCCCCCGTTCGAACGGGCGGTGATCCTGCTGCTGGACCACGACGAGGACGGCGCGCTCGGGGTCGTGCTCAACCGTGCGTCCGCCGTCACGGTGCGCGAGACCCTCGAGGGGTGGGAGGACCTCGTCGCCGACCCGCCCGTGCTGTTCGGCGGCGGTCCGGTCGAACCCACAGCCGTCGTCGCGCTTGGCCGTGCCCTCGCTGGGGTGGCCTCCGACGGCTTCTCCCCGATCGTCGACAACGTCCGACTCGTCGACCTCGACGTCGACCCGATGCTGGCAGCGGTCGACCTCGAACGTGTTCGACTGTTCGCGGGCTACGCCGGCTGGGCGCCCGGGCAGCTCGAGGACGAGATCGACCAGGGCGCGTGGTTCACCGTCGATGCACAGGAGAGCGACGTGTTCACCGACGACCCCGAGGCGCTGTGGCGCGAGGTGCTCGCGCGCCAGCCCGACGACCTGCGGATGATGGCGACGTTCCCGGACGACCCGACGATGAACTGACGCACGGAACTGACGCACGGAGCTGACGCACGGAGCTGACGCAGGGAGCCGACGCGACGGACGGCTCCCGCGCGGCGTCAGCTGACGGGATCCTGCGGGTCGTCGCAGCGCGCCGGATCGCCACCGTCCTCACCGTGGTAGGCGACCTCCTCGCCGTCGACCGAGAGCACGATGCGGTAGCCGTCGACGAGCGCCTGGGTGTACATCATGTCGGGCTCGGGGCAGCCGATCGCGCCGTCCGGCCAGGTGACGGCTTCGGCGGTCACCACCTCGATGTCGCCGGGGTCCACCTCGAAGTGCGCAGCGGCATCGGCGACGGCGATGTCTATCTCGCCGCTGAACGCGTCGCCGTTGTCGCCGTTGTCGTCGGGCTCCATGCCGTTCTCCGGGTCGTCGGTGTCCTCGTCCGCGGGCTCCTCGGACGGCTCGCCCGGGTCGGCAGGTTCCTCGACCCCACCGCAGGCGGCCAGCAGTGCGGCCATCGCGGTCACGGCGACGAGCATGCGGGCCAGGTGGGGCAGGCGGGTGGAGCGGGGAAGGCGGATCATGGGACAACCTCCAACAGCGTCGAGGTGGCGGCTTCGAGGGTGGGATCAGGCGGTGCGGGGAAGTCCACCACCGTGGATGGTAGGACGTCCGCGGCGGGGTGCCGGTTCCCACCCCGCTCGCAGCGTGCCGGTCATCGCCCGATGCGAGACGTACCGTCAGGTCCTGTCGGCTTCGAGCCGGCGGCGACGTCGTTGGACGTAGCGTCCGGTTGGTGTGTCTTCGGCTGCGTCGGTGATCTCGCCGATCCACCGGTCGAGCAGGGCGGTGGCGCGTGCCGGTGGGATCTTCCAGGCGTGACGGCCGGTGATCTCGTACAGCATCGCGTCGAACGTGACGTCTTCGAGGTTCGTGTGGACGCCACCGACCCACATCGCGCAGCGGGTCGTGAGCTTGTCGAACAGCATCGTGGGGACGGTGTCGTACACCGGGGCGAGCCGGAGGGTGCCGGGCGGGTCGAGCAGCAGCGACAGATTCTTCGCATGCGCGTCGGAGTTGCCGATCAGTACGGTGAACACCAGCACGCCGACGAGCAGATCCAACTCGGCATCTGGGTCGACGGCACGGTCGAGGAGCAGCAACGCCGCACCCCGGAACCCGGGGCCGCCGTGTTCCTGGTACTTGATGCGGCCGTGACGTGACGACGGGTCGAGCCCGACGGCCTGCAGCAGATCTTCCTGGTGGATGCGGCGGACTGCGCCATCGTCGGTGATCCGGTCGTAGCGGTCGACGATCAGGCACGTGCGGCCGTCGAGGTCGAGCAGCTGCGGGTCGATGGTGGTCAGCCCGACGTCGGCGGCCAGACGCAACGCTTCCGCTTCACGGACGACCACGCCAGGGTGAAGGGCCGGGTCGGGTTTGAGGATGTGGGTGGACGGCAACCCGCCGGCGGGCCGACCCCATCCGGTTTGGCTGTCGGTGGCAACCAGCAGGAGCTTGTCCTGCATGCCGGCAAGGGACAGTTCGCTGTCGTCGTGGCTGCCGAGAGGTTGGTCGGGCAGGGCGGTCACATCGGCGGAGAGCTGGTCGAAGGTGTCGTAGGCGACGACCTGTGGCTGGCGGTCTGCCGGTGGGGTGTCGGGGCGGGTGAACACCAGCGCGCCGGCGACGTCTCGGCCGCAAGCGGCCAGCAGGCCGTAGGTGTCGGAGGCGGGCAGGTCCCGTTGGGCGGCGAGCGCGTTGCGAGCCTGGCCTTCGGGGAGCAGGCCGTTGAGGAACGCGGTGGCGGACTGTTTGCGGGGCCGTACCGGCAGCGAGCAGGAGATGACCGGTAGGCCGATCTCCCACCGGTCGAGCGCGACGTCGGTGTAGGTCAGCACGATCGGGCCTTGCCGTTTCGTCTCGCGCAGCTGCGCGATCGTGTCACCATGCAGTTCGACGTTGAGGTGGTCGGGACGGTCAGACATCGTCGCGGTTCCGGCGTCGGACGGTCAGCTCGAGGTCGAGCACGCGCAGCAGGTCGAACAGCAGGTCGATGAGACGGGATGAACGGCCACGTTCGATGTGTGACAGGTAGGTGCGGGACACGCCGGCCTGTTCAGACAGGTCGTGTTGCGACAGTCCGGCGTTGCGGCGGGCGTCTTGGATGGCGGCGCCGAGATCGGTGGCGTTGCGAACGGAGTACTGCACGACATCCTCCTCACGATGTGTCGTTATCGACACATCGTCCGCAGCTGAGTCGATGTGTCGATATAGTCACATTACCCCACCGCGCGATTGCGTGACGGTACTGTCACATACTGCGTCATTGGAGGTGGTGGGACGTTTGCGCGTATCCAGCAACATCCGCTGCCGAACTCACCGCTCCGCGAGCCCGGTGAGGGACCGCTCCAGGCCGGCGACCGCTGCGGCGGCGGTCCGGCGGAACCCGATCCCGAGCAGGGGGTCGAGCAGCAACCCGGGTCCCCGGAGCGCGAAGCGTGCCTTCCAGGTCACGTGGGTGCCGTCGTCGGTGGCGCGGAAGCGGACGTCGTCCGCGCCGCGGTGCAGCGGTCCCTTCGTCTCGAGGACGACCCGGCCGGGCTCGGAGCCGGTCGGCGGGTCGTAGGCGGTGATGACGTACTCCAGGGGAACCGTGGTCAGCCCCACCTTCAACTGCACGCGGAAGCAGCTGCCCAGCCCGACCTCGCCGGTGTCCAGCCGCTTCGACTCGGTGATGGAGTCGTCCCAGTCGATCGTCGTCGTGAAGTCGGCGACGTGGTCGAAGGCGACGCGGGCGTCGGTGGGGACGTCGAGGTGTGCGGTGATCCGGGCCATCGTGACTCCGTAGACTCGTGCCGCCCATCGACGGGTGTCGAGGAGATCATGCGTGGGTGAAACGTCCTGGTTGTTCCTGCTGATCGGCTCGTTCGCCGCGCTCGGCGCCGCCATGGCGTTCGGGACGTTGGCCGCGATCATGCGGTACCACCGTACGGGAACCGTCCCCGGCTCGGACACGCCGGGTGAGCTGCCGCGTGGGCGCCTGATCTCGCTCTGGGTCCGGGTGGTGGTCGGGCTGGGGTTGTTCGGCTACGGGGTCTACTGGATCGAGCGCACCGGCATCTTCTGAACGGTGTGCAGACGGTACGGTTGGGTTTCGGAACGGAAGCGACCGAACCGTTCCGCCCCGGTCGGCAGGGTTGCACGACCGCGGCGACCGAACACCAGTCCGATCAGGGTGGGGTCTCCACCCGGGAGCATGCGACGTGGACCGTCCGATCTTCACCGCCGAGCACGACGAGTTCCGCGCCATGGTGTCGAGGTTCGTGGCCGACGAGGTCGTGCCGTACCACGACGCCTGGGAGGACGAGGGCCTGGTCCCGCGGGAGTTGTGGAAGCAGGCGGGTGCCGTCGGGCTGCTGTGTACGGACGTGCCGACCGAGTACGGCGGCGGCGGGGTCAGCGACTTCCGCTACAACTCGATCGTCACCGAGGAACTCGCCCGGGTCGGCGCATCCGGGGTGGGGTTCCCCCTGCACAACGATGTCGTCGTCCCCTACTTCCTCGCGTATGCGACCGACGAGCAGCGGCAGCGCTGGCTGCCGGGCATGGCCACGGGTGAGTTGATCACCGCGATCGCGATGACCGAACCCGGCACGGGCTCCGACCTGGCTGCCGTCGCGACCACGGCGATCGAGCAGCCGGACGGGCACTACCTGCTCAACGGCACGAAGACCTTCATCACCAACGGGATCCAGGCCGATCTCGTCATCGTGGTCGCAAAGACCGACCCTGCCGCTACCCACGGGGGCATCAGCCTGTTCGTGGTCGAGCGCGGTATGGAGGGGTTCTCGCGGGGGCGCAAGCTCGACAAGATCGGCCTGCGGGCCCAGGACACCGCGGAGCTCATCTTCGAGGACGTCCGCGTGCCGGCGACCAACCTGCTGGGTGAGGCGGGGCAGGGCTTCGTCTACCTGATGACCGCTTTGCCGCAGGAGCGCTTGAGTATCGCCGTTGGGGCGGTCGCGGGTGCTGCAGGCGCGCTCGAGGAGACCCTGCGCTACTGCAAGGAACGTGAAGCGTTCGGCCGGCCGATCGGCTCGTTCCAGAACTCCCGGTTCGCGCTCGCGGAGATGAAGACCAAGATCACGATCGGTCAGACGTTCGTCGACCGCTGCATCGATGCACTCAACGATGGCAAGCTCACCGTCGACGAGGCCGCCATGGCCAAGTACTGGACCACGGATCTGTTGGGCGAGGTCGTCGACGCCTGTGTGCAGCTGTACGGGGGTTACGGCTTCATGCGCGAGTATCCGATCGCACGCGCGTACTGCGATGCCCGGGTCGCCCGCATCTACGGCGGCACGAACGAGATCATGAAGGAGATCATCGGTCGCACGATGGGTGTCTAAGGCCGGGAATGTTCGCGCCGGACCTGTGGTTGACGCAGGTGAGGTGCTCGACGAGCACACCCCAACCTTCGAAAGGCAACATCATGGCGACGGTCGATGTGACCGCAGACACGTTCGAGCAGACGGCGCTCGACAACGACATCGTGCTGATCGACTTCTGGGCGGAGTGGTGCGGCCCGTGCCGCACGTTCGCCCCGATCTACGACAAGGTCTCGGAGAACCACGACGACGTCGTGTTCGCCAAGGTCGACACCGAGGCCGAGCAGGCGCTCGCCGCGACGTTCAACATCCGGTCGATCCCGACCCTGATGGCGGTCCGCGACAAGGTCGTGGTCTTCTCGCAGCCCGGCGTCCTGCCCGAGGACGCGCTCGAGGACCTCATCACGCAGGTCAAGAACCTGGACATGGAGGACGTGCACAAGCAGCTCGCCGAGCACGCTGAGGGTGACCACGCTCAGGCGTGACGTCGGCCCAGACCGCAGCGGGCGCTGACCGGTGCGTCAGCCGGCGGCGACACCGTTCGTCGCCCCACGCCGGGTGTGTTCGATGAGCGCCGGCAACGTGGCGATGAACACCTCGAGGCGCCTGGCCGCGGCGGCTGGGTCGCGTTCCACGACGCGGTACAGGATCAAGCCATCCATGACCGCCGCCAGGTAGCTGGCGACGTCACGTCGAGCCTGGCCGTCAGGCACCTGCGGGTGGTCCTGGAGGACCTGCTCGACCGCGTCGGCCATCCGCTGGTACTGCAGTTCCGCCAGCGGCCGCAACGCCTCATCACGAAGGGCGTGGACCGCGACCTCGTACTGGGCGAGCTGGAGCTCCGGGGTCTCCTCGATGAAGCTCCAGTACCCCCGGATCAACTGGTCGCCGAGTCCTTCGAGTGGCGCCTGCGGATCGACGATCGCGTGCTGCAGCACCGTTTCGATCCCGCTCGAGAAACGCTCGATGACCGCGTGCAGGAGGTCATCCTTGCTGGTGAAGGCGTAATGGAAGGCTCCCAACGCCAACCCGGCCTCGTCGGTGATACGCCGGGTCGTGGCCGCACCGATGCCTTCGCTCGCGAGCACGTTGATCGCGGCATCGATCAGCTGTTCGCGACGTTCCTCGACGCTCCTACGTTCTTGCTGCGTACCCATCGACGCCTCCGGTCTCGTCGTATCCTCCGCCAGGACTCCGGTCACGACCGCGCTTGGGATAGTACCGAATAACTAGGACTGAGGTCCTATGCATCGGTGCCTACCGGCGTTCCGCGGTCGGTGCGTCCGTTCGTCCACAGCGTGTGTGGGAGCATCCGGGATGCCGCCGGGACGTGGAGCGGACGGGGTGGCCGTCGGGACCCTGGCCAACGCTTGATGCGCCACGGGTACATGCCAGCGATCGCTGAGATGTGCTGCGCAACCCGTTGCATGGTCGGTTCACGCGGATGAGGAGCGTGACGGACCGCATGCCGAGTGGTGTGAGCCGACCTGGGCGAGGTCAGCGCACAGTGCGCGCAACGCCCGGTTCACGCGACCCGACGACGGGTCCAGGTGAACCGGGCGTGGTCGCCAGGCTGACTACTGCTCTTCGTCAGCCTGCGGGACGAGCGTCAGCTGCGGGCCTTCGGGGGTGTCCTCGACGTCGAGGACGCTCTCGGCCAGCGGCTCGGCCAGCTCAGGGGCGACGTAGATCTGGGTGCCCTCCTGCTCGGTGACCTGATCACCTTCGATCGGCTCCTCGGAGAAGGCCAGGGCGAGGGCGGCCTCGCCGGACTCGTCGGCCTGTGCGAAGACGCGCACGCCGAACGTGTCGGGTACCTCCTGCGCGGCGCGAGCCTCTTCCAGGGCGGTGGCGGCGGACGGTGAAACCTGCAACAAGGGCATCTCGACGATCGGGGTCGGTTCGGTCTCCACCGTACAAGTGGTCGGCCGCCGGTGCACCGGGCGCCGACCACCGCCGTTCGCACATACCGCCCCCGCCACGGGCTCGCGCCACGCGGGTTTCCGTGCATCCGCGTTCGGCTGCTGCGCGCGGATGCACGCGAACCCCGGACCGCGCACCGGAGTGTCCGGGTTTGCGTGCAGGAGCGTTCGGCTGCTGCGCGCGGATGCACGCGAACCCCGGCTGGGGGCTGGGGTCAGCTGCCGGAGGTGGACAGCAGGGCGAGGGGGAGGACCGGGCCGGCGCCGTGTTCGGCGAGCAGCACGGCACCGACCGTCATCGTCCAGCCCGAGGACACCACGGCGTCCAGGAGCAGCGTCGGGCCGGTGGGGACCTCGCCGGTGACCCGCAACGTCGACAGGGCGTTGCCGGCCTGGAACGCGGAGTTGCTCATCGAGGCCTGCGGCGGGGTGGACGCCGCGGTGAACACGTCCCCGTGGACATCCAGTCGTCCGAGCTGGCCCAGACGTGCGGCGACGGCAGCCGTCAACGCGCCGTACGTCGCCGATGGCAGAGTCACGATCGATGTCGGCCGGGTGGCCCAGTTCCATCGCGCCAGCACCTGGACGAGCCCGTCGATCACCTCGGCGAGATCCGGGTGGTCGGCGATGCCCAGATCCTGGCCGTCGCCCGCGACCCAACCGCCGTCTGCGACCGCCTCGCCGGCCGCCATCGCATCGACGAGCCGGCGGATCGGGGCGCCGAACCCGGACGCATCCACCCCCGCGAGCGCCCGTCCGGGCTGTGCCTGCAGGGATTTGTCGATGTTGCCGCGCCGGTCGTGACCGAGCTTGCCCAACCCGGAGGGCCAGCGACGTCGAGGTGGCAGCAGGATGTCGCGCCCGCGGACGTGCCGCCGGGCCCGGTCCGTGGTCGCTGTGGCGGTTGGGACAGCGAGCGTGGTCCCGGTGCAGCGGCCACACCGACCGCACAAAGCGGCGGTCGGATCGTCCAGCGCGCCCGTGAGCAACTGCATGCTGCAGGTGGTCGTGGCCGGATCGAGGTAGCGACGCATCACCTCGTGCTCGGTGCGACGACCCTCCAGCAGGCGGCGGTAGCGGTCATGGTCGTGGACGTACGACGCGCCGGTCGCCAGGTCCCCGCCCTCGACCCGTTCGACGACCCCGTCGACGTTCAGGATCTTCAGCAGGAGCTCCAGCCGGGTCCGGCGGACGTTGACCGTGGTCTCCAACGCCGGCAGCGAGGTCGCGCCGGTGGTGGTCAATGCTCCCAGGATCTGGTCGACCTCACCCTCGGTCGGGATCCCGGCGACGTCGAAGTGCTCCCACAGACGTTCGTCCGACGCGGTCGGCAGGCACACCACCGAGGTGGGCTCACCGCCCCGTCCAGCCCGCCCGATCGCCTGGTAGTAGGCCACGGGCGATGACGGTGCCCCGAGATGGATCACGAAGCCGAGGTCCGGCTTGTCGTAACCCATCGACAGTGCGGTCGTCGCAACCACGCCGGCCAGTTGGTTGGCCTTGAGCGCTCCCTCGAGCTGCATGCGCGCGCCCGCGTCCAGGCGGGAGGTGTAGGCCCGGACGTCGTGCCCGCCGTCGGCGAGGAACCCGGCGGTCCGCTCGGCCTCCGCGACGGTCAGGGTGTAGATGATCCCTGCGCGTCCGGGTGGGGCCAGCTCGGTCAGGAACGCATCGAGCCACGCCAGGCGCTCCTCATGGGTGTCCAGTGTGACCACGTGCAGCTCGAGGGTGTCGCGCGCCAGCGGTCCGCGGAGCACCACCACCTCGGCGTCTCGTTCGTCGGGGAGGCGGGCCAACTGCTCGGCGACGTCGGCGACCACGCGGTCGGTCGCCGTCGCGGTACAGGCCAGGACGGGCACCGCGTGGTCCCGCGCCGCGGCGAGCTGCTGCAGCACCTCGCCGATCCTGCGGTAGTCGGGACGGAAGTCGTGGCCGTGATCCGAGATGCAGTGCGCCTCGTCGATCACGAGCATGCCGATGGTGGCGACCAGGCGGTCGAGGATCTCGGCGCGGAAGCGGGGGTGGTTGAGCCGCTCCGGCGAGACCAGCAGCAGGTCGACCTCGCCGGCGGCGACCCGTGCCTCGACGTCGGCCCAGTCGTCGACGTTGGTCGAGTTCAGGGTCTCGGCGGCCAGGCCCATGCGTCGGGCTGCCTCCAGCTGGTCGCGCATCAGCGCCAGCAGCGGGGACACGATCAGGGTCGGCCCCGCACCGGCGTCGCGCAACAGGCGCGTCGCGATGAAGTAGACCGCGGACTTGCCCCAGCCGGTCCGCTGGACGACCAGGGCCCGGGCCGCGTCGTCGACCAGGACCTCGATGGCGGTGGCCTGGTCGTCGCGGAGGACCGCGTCGGGACCGGCGAGCGTCTCCAGCAGACGCTGGGCGCGGTCGGTGGTCGTCATCCGGCGGCTGCCGCCTCCCGGGCGGCCTTCAGGAGTTCGCCGACGGGGGGCCGGTTGTCGCGCTCCTGGGGTCGGGCGTAGGCGATCGTGCCATCCGGAGCGATGACGAAGTCGCCACCGAGTTGGAGCACGTCGGTGCCACCCGGCCGGAGTTTCTCGCCGGCCCGGAGCAGGCGCCAGTGCACCTTGTAGACGTTGGGATCGAGCCAGATGTCGCGTCGGCGGGCGCGCTGCAGTCCCCACCGCTCATAGCTCGATCGTTCCTGGTCGACGAGCACCGGGAACGGCAGCCCATCCAGATCGATGCCCTCGAGCATGGTCCGGCGGATCATGTCGGGATCATCGAACACGACGAACACCGCTGCCGCGTCGATGGCCGCCCAGCGGTCCCACCTGTCGCGCACCTTCACGAGGTGCGATCGGCAGATCAGTCAACCGGCGTGGCGCAGGAACGACACCAGCACGGGACGCCCCGCCAGATCGCCGAGCGCAATCGTCACGCCGTTGAGGTCGGGGAGCTCGAGCGATGGGGCGACATCACCTGGTGACGGGGCTGCGGGCATCGGTGGGTAGCTCCTCGCGACCGGACAGATGGGTCGCTGGTTGATGGGGTTCATGTGACGTGACCGCACCCGACCGTACCCCTGCACGGAAGATCGGGTGCGCGGGGGATCAGGCCGGAAGGTCGGCTTTGCGGATGAACAGGGTGCCGGCGATCTTGTCGTGGAAGGTCTGCTTCTCCGGATCCCAGATGGCCCAGAGGTAGCCGAGGTTGAACGGGATCGCGGACACGATCTCCGCGACCAGTCGCCCGAGCGCTCGGCCGTAGCCGATGGTGCCCAGGTTCGTGTCGACGACGACCGCGCCGATCGTGAGCTTGCCGAGGGTCTGCCGACCGTGCGCGTGCAGGATCGTCCAGTACGCGAGGAACACGGCGATCCCGGCCAGCACCCCGACGATGAGCACGACCTCGTCGGCCGCGCCGATCGCCTGGAGCCCGAGGAACAAACGCCGCTGACCACAAGCACCAGAGCCCAGGTGGCGGCCACGTCGATGATCTCCGCCCCGAACCGGGGGAGGAAACCGACCCGTTGAGCCGTTGGTGCGTCAGCTGGCGGTGGCGGCGGTGCTGGAGGTGGTGCGGTGGAGATGGATGGACCCTTCCGTGGGCTGGTCCGGCCACGGTATGGACCACTGCACGGCTCGCGACCCGTCGTACGGCCACGGACGGACACGGTCGGGCGGTCGTGGTCCGGTCGAACGGTCGCGGCGGTCAGGCGAACTGGGCCGCGGCGAACGCGAGGCTGACGGCCGTGAACAGCGCCCCGATCATGCTGAAGAACAGCAGCCTGGT
>SLHP01000124.1 GCA_007136095.1 Nitriliruptoraceae bacterium | reverse complement strand
TCGTGCGGCACGTCCTCCTCCGCGATGAACGTCGCCCGCAGGCGACCCGATGCGCCGCGCAACTCGACGTACTCGACGCCGGCGTCGACGGTGAACGCGCAGCGGGTACCGGCGCGCAACCTCGGTGTCCGCTTGGCCCGCTCCAGGTTCCAGACCCAGAAGGCACCGTCGAACCACACGAACCACACCGGCGCGACCGCCGGCCACCCCTCGTCGTCGAGCGTCGCCAGCCGCAGGACCCGTTCCTCGTGGAAGAACCCGTCGAGTTCGGCCGATGTCATGCTGAGTCTGCCCATGCCGCCTGCTTCGTTCGGGGTCCTGGACGGTAGCCTCGGAGCAGCCGATCCGAGGTGCCGCGCCGATGCCAGATCCCTCGACCGAGCGCGATCCGTTCGCGCCGCTCGATGCATCACCGCGGTTCGCGACCCCGCTGGCGGTCGTCGCGATCCTCCTGGCCATCGCCGCGGTGTTCCTGCGCGTCGAGGCGATCGCTGGCCCCGTCGGGATGGCCATCGGGCTGATCGCGCACGTCAAGGGCAGCCGGCTGGGCCTGCCCGCCGCGATCCTGGCCGGTGTGGGGATGATCGTCGGTATGAGCCTGACGCTCTACCTGCGATAGATCTGCGCTCTATACCTTGGGCATGAAGCGTCGGAGCGGCTGCCGAGACGTCACACGACGAAGGTGAGGGACATGGCCGTCATCAAAACGATCGACCTGGTGGGTGTGTCGACCGAGTCCTGGCGGGATGCGGCGCACAAGGCACTCGACGAGGCGACCAAGACCCTGCGCAACGTCGAGGGGTTCACGGTCATGGAGACATCCGCGCTCGTCGACGGCGCGCAGATCGCGGAGTACCACACCACCGTCCGGATCCGGTTCCGCATCTCGCGCTGACCTGGGAGCGGCCCGGTCAGCCCACGTCGTCGCCCACCTTCAGGGCGCGGTTGAGCGTCTCGGGCAGTTCGCTCAGCGACCCGAGGTGGACCACCGCGTTCGGCAGGCGCGCCGCGTCCTCGGCGGCGAACCCAGCGCCGCCGAGCACGACCGCCGCCGGCCCGAGGTCAGGGGCACCGTCGAGGAAGTCCTGGCTGTGCTCGCGGAACATCGAGCCGATCATGACGACGTCGGGTCGCAGTTCCGCGACGCTGCCCTCGAGCGCGACCGTCGGGGTCCGGATACCGAGGTAGTGGATCCGCCACCCGGCCTGTGCGACGACGGCACAACCGGCGAGCAGACCGAGATCGTGGTCCTCGCCCTGGGGTGCCGCCGCGATGCATGATCGGCGGGCGGTCGTCGGCGCGCTGCGCAGGAGGCGTTGGAGGCGGGGCCGCAGCGAGTTGGTGGCGAAGTGTTCCCGCGCGATCAGTCGGGGGTCATCCTCCCAGCCCTGACCGATGCGTCGCATGACAGGGAGCAGCACCTCGTCCAACGCCCGCGGGACATCGAAGCGCGCGAAGACATCGTCGACCAACGAATCCGTCGCGGCGGCATCGAACGTCGCGATGGTGGCCTCGAGGCGGTCGATCAGGTCGTCCGAGGCGGTGTGCTCGCCGGAGCCCTCGACGGTGCGTAGCGGGGTGACGGTGGCTGGTTCGCGAGACACCCGACGGGCCGCGGCGGCGGCCGACCACCCCTCGTCCAAAAGTCGCATCATCGCACGGACACGGTCGATGTCCCGCTCGCCGTACAGCCGGTGCCCGCCCTCGGTCCGATCGGGATCGAGCAGCTGGTAGCGGCGTTCCCAGGCCCGGAGTGTGGGCACGGCGACGCCGGTCCGACGAGAGACCTCGCCGATCCTGAGTACGCCATTCTGCTGCCCCATGGGGAGCACGCCCTTCGGTTCGGTCACGTGAGCCACACCGGGTTCGACTCCCCTCTGGGGTTGGACGGGTGGTTGCGGGCAGGTGACGGCTGCGGTGCCTGGAACGCTACCGACCGGGCGGTACGCACCGGCCGAACGGGCGCGCGCCCACAGCGCTCGACCTGGCTGGTGCGGCGCACGGCCCCTAGCGTGGCACGCCATGAGTGCCACGAACCTGACCTCGCTGACCGCCGGGACTCCTCTGGTCTTCGGTGGAGACCGCGTCACGTACGTCTCGGAGGAGCTGGCGGCCGCCTTCTCTGCCGGCGACGCGATCGTCGTCCTCCAGGATTCCGGCGATGTCCTGCATGTGCCGGCAACCGATCGTTCCGCGGCGGCGCTGGCGGTCGACGCGGCCCACGACGCGTTCGCGTCGATGGGCTCGGTCACGGATGGCGGCCTCGAGCGGTTCTTCGAGACGTTCGCCCGCCGGCTCGAGGACGACGGCTGCTTCGCGCCGATCGCGGCGGCCAACGCCGAGGATGTGGAGCGGGCGCGGGCCCGCGGGCGCTCGGTCACCCGGTTGATCCTGTCGGGCCGGATGCGCGCCGACATGATCGCGGGCCTGCGGACCTGGGCGGCCCTGCCCTCGGCCCGGGGCCAGGTCGTCCACGAACTCGACCACGACGGCTGGCGCCTCCAGCAGTTCCGGGACCGGCTGGGCGTCGTCGCGTTCGTCTTCGAGGGACGTCCCAACGTGTTCGCGGATGCGTGCGGCGTCCTGCGGGGCGGCAACACCGTGGTCTTCCGGATCGGATCGGACGCGCTCGGCACCGCGCGCGCGATCGTCGAACACGCTCTCGATCCCGCGTTGGAGGAGGCCGGCCTGCCCCCCGGCGCCGCCTCGTTGGTCGACGCGCCGTCCCATGCGGCCGGGTGGGCACTGTTCGCCGACACCCGCCTGGCACTGGCCGTCGCCCGGGGGTCGGGGGCCGCGGTCAGCCAGTTGGGTGCCGTCGCCCAGCAGGTCGGCAACCCCGTGTCGATGCACGGCACCGGGGGTGCGTGGATGGTCGCGGCGACGACCGCGGACGCGGAGCGGTTCGCCGCCGCCGTCCGCCACTCGCTGGACCGCAAGGTCTGCAACACGCTCAACACCTGCTGCATCGTGCGTGACCGGGTCGATGATCTGGTGCCGGTCTTCCTCGAGGCAGTGGAGGCCGCTGGTGCGGCGCGCGGGACCAACCCGAAGCTGCACGTGCGGGACAGCGACCGGGCGCAGGTACCCGCCGACTGGTTCGACACGGTGGTGCCGATCGCGCGGGCGGAGGGACCGGTCGACGAGCCCCGGGCAGAACCCATCGCAACCTCGAGGTTGGGGGTCGAATGGGAGTGGGAGGACAGTCCCGAGGTGACGCTGGTGGTCGTCGACGACGTCGACGAGGCGACCGAGCTGTTCAACCGCTACAGCCCGCACTTCGTGCTGTCCCTGCTCTCGGAGGACGCCGCGGAGCGGTCCCGGGTGGAGGGGGCCGCCAACGCGCCCTTCGTCGGCGACGGGTTCACCCGGTGGGTCGACGGGCAGTACGCGCTCGGGACCCCGGAACTCGGGCTGTCGAACTGGCAGCTCGGTCGGCTCCTCGGGCGCTCCGGCATCCTGTCCGGTGATGGCATCCACACCCTGCGGATCCGCGCGGTCCAACACGATCCCGATGTGCATCGATGACCACGACGGATCCGGACCCGGCGCCGTCTGCGGTTCCGGCCCGGGGTCCGACGGCACTGTTGCTCGGGACCACGCTGCTGCTGACGGCACTCAACCTCCGTGCAGCGGTCACGAGCGTCGGTGCGGTCCTCCCCGAGATCCAGGCCGGCGTCGGCATGTCGGATTCGGTCGCGGGGGTCCTGACGACGCTGCCGGTCCTGGCCTTCGGGATCGTCGGTCTGCTCGCGGCCCGACTCGGCCGACGGATGGGCACCGACCGTGCGCTGGTCGCGGCGCTGCTGCTGATCACCGTCGGACTGGTCGTCCGGGCCCTGGCTCCCACGGCCGGTTGGATCCTGGTCACTTCGTTGGTCGCCCTCTGCGGGATGGCGATCGGCAACGTCCTGGTGCCGGTCACGGTCAAGGCGTGGTTCCCGGATGCGGTCGGCCGGTACACCGGCCTGTACTCGCTGGGCATCATGGTGGGGACGGCGGTCCCGCTCGCCGTGACGGTGCCACTGTCGAACCTCAGCGGTGGGTGGCGGTTCGGCCTGGGTATCTGGGCGGTCCCAGCGGCACTGGCACTCGTCCCCTGGTTCCTCGTCTCCCGGCGCTCTGAGGGTCTGGCCCGATCCGCCCCCACGGGGGTTCCTTTCGCCGGTTCCCCCGGTGTGCGACGCAGCGTGAAGGCGTGGGCCCTGATGGTCTTCTTCGGCATCCAGAGCATGGAGGCCTACGTCGCGATGGGCTGGCTCCCGTCGATCTTCCAGGACGCGGGCATCAGCCCGACACGGGCCGGTCTGTTGACCGCATTGACGATGGTTGTGGGCGTGCCGGTCGCTCTGCTCGTGCCGTCTCTGGCTGCGCGCCGGCCCGACCAGCGTGGCTGGGTGGTCGCGTTGGTCGCCGCGTCCGTGCTGGGCTACCTGGGGCTCTGGTTGGCCGCCGGTCGTGCGCCACTGCTCTGGTCGGTGCTCCTCGGGATCGGTCTGGGCGCGTTCCCCCTGGCGCTGCTGCTGATCGGGCTGCGTGCCCGCAGCCCGCAAACCACCTCGGAGCTGTCTTCGTTGGTGCAGGGCTGGGGCTACCTGCTCGCGGCGATGGGTCCGCTCGCGATCGGCGTGCTGCACGAGGTCACCGGTGGCTGGGACGTGCCGCTGGTGGCGTTGCTCCTGCTGTTGCTGCCCAAGCTCATCGCGGGCCTGATCGCGGGCGCGCCGGGTGTCGTGGACGGCGATCCGTCAGACACTGCGGTGGAAGGGAACGGTCCGGAGCGGTAGGGTTCGGCCACGGTGGTCGTCTCCACGCCACCGGAGGGCTCGTGCGCTCCGCCAGAACTCCACGCGAAGGACGACGAGTGCCCGCGACCATCATCGTCGGTGCCCAATGGGGCGACGAAGGCAAAGGCAAGGCCACCGATCTGTTGGCGGACACGACCGACCTGGTCGTGCGCTACCAGGGCGGCAACAACGCCGGCCACACCGTCATCGTCGGGGATCAGGTCTTCAAGCTGCACCTGATCCCGTCCGGCATCCTCTACGACCACGTCACCCCGGTCATCGCGGATGGCGTGGTGATCGACCCGAAGGTGATGCTCGACGAGCTCGACGGGTTGGAACCTCGAGGTCTGCGGCCCTTCGAGCGCGTCAAGGTGTCGGGCAACGCGCACCTGATCATGCCCTACCACCGCGAGCTCGACCTGCTGACCGAACGCCGGCTCGGCAAGGCCAACCTCGGCACCACCAAGCGCGGGATCGGCCCGGCCTACGCGGACAAGGCGTCGCGGGTGGGCCTGCGGTTCCAGGATCTGTTCGACGAGAAGATCTTCCGGCAGAAGCTCGAGGCGGTGCTGGTCCACAAGAACGAGCAGCTCGCCAAGATCTACAACCGGCTGCCGATGGACCTCGAGGAGATCGCACGCGAGTACCTCGCCTACGCCGAGCGACTCCGGCCGCTCTTGTGCGACACCACGGAGCTGATCCACACGTCGCTCGAGGCGGGCAAGCACATCATCCTCGAAGGCGCCCAGGGCACCCTGCTGGACCTCGACCACGGCACCTATCCGTTCGTGACCTCGTCGAACCCGGTCGCCGGTGGTGCGCTCACCGGTGCGGGGCTCGGGCCCAAGCACGTCGACCGTGTCATCGGGATCACCAAGGCCTACGTCACACGGGTCGGGACCGGGCCGTTCCCGACCGAGCTGTTCGACGACATCGGTGAGCGCATGACCGATGTCGGCGGTGAGTACGGCACCACGACCGGGCGTCGTCGTCGGGTCGGTTGGTTCGACGCGGTGCTGGCGCGCTACGCGGACCGGGTCAACGGCTTCACCGACATCTTCCTGACCAAGCTCGACGTGTTGAGCGGGTTCGAGACGGTCAAGATCGCCACGGCCTACCGCTACCAGGGCGAGGAGTACCGCACCTTCCCGCCCC
>SLHP01000009.1 GCA_007136095.1 Nitriliruptoraceae bacterium | reverse complement strand
GCCCGCGAGACCGGCGCGGCCGGCGTCGCCCACGGCTGCACCGGCAAGGGCAACGACCAGGTCCGCTTCGAGGTCGGCACGATGTGCCTCGCGCCCGACCTCGCCAGCATGGCGCCGATCCGTGAGTGGGGCCTGACCCGCGACGCCTCCATCGACTACGCCAACGAGCGCGGTATCCCGATCCCGATCACGTCCAAGGAGTCGCCCTACTCGATCGACGAGAACGCCTGGGGCCGCACCGCGGAGTGCGGGATCCTGGAGGACCCCTGGGCACAGCCCCCGGAGGACGTCTTCGAGCGCACCGTCAGCGTCAAGGACGCGCCGGAGGACCCCGAAGAGGTCATCATCGCGTTCCGCAACGGCCTGCCCGTGAGCCTCGACGGCAAGGAGCTGCCACTCAACGAACTGGTCGCGGAACTGGACGCCAAGGCCGGCGCGCACGGCATCGGGCGCATCGACATGATCGAGGACCGGCTGGTCGGCATCAAGAGCCGCGAGATCTACGAGTGCCCGGCCGCGATCACGCTGATCACCGCGCACCGCGACCTCGAGGACCTCTGCCTCGAACAGGAACTCGCCGACCACAAGCGGACCGAAGAGGGCCGCTACGCCCAGCTGATCTACAACGGGCTGTGGTGGGGGCCGCTGAAGAACGCGCTGGACGCGTTCATGGACGAGGCGAACACGTACGTCAACGGCGAGGTCCGTGTGCAGCTCTACAAGGGCAGCGCGACGGTCGTCGGTCGCCGCAGCGCGGACTCGGGTCTGTACAGCTACGACATGGCGACCTACGACGAGGGCGACCAGTTCGACCAGACCCTGGCCGAAGGGTTCGTGAAGCTCTGGGGTCTGCCGCTGAAGACCTGGGCCGCACGCACCAAGGCCCACGGCGACGATCTGTGACCCACGGGGACCGACGCAGCGGACCGGAGGACGTGACGTGACGACCGACGACCAGGCCATCCCGGCGACCGACGCGGGACGACTCTGGGGTGGACGCTTCAGCGTCGGGCCCGACGAGGCGGCCTGGGCGCTCGGGGTGTCGACGTCGTTCGATCGCAAGCTGTGGCGTCAGGACCTCGCCGGATCACGCGCCCACGCCCATGAGCTGCACCGGATCGGGGTGCTGGATGCGGGCGAGTTGGAGCGGATGTTGGCGGCGCTGGACCGGTGCGCTGGGCTGTTCGCCGACGACGCGTTCCCGTTCCTACCGACCGACGAGGACGTCCACGGCGCCATCGAACGGTGGCTGGTCGAGGATCTGGGTCCGCTCGGCGGCAAGCTGCGTGCCGGTCGGTCGCGCAACGACCAGATCGCCAGCGACCTGCGACTGTGGTGTCGCGACGCCTGCGACGAACTGGTCATGCTGATCGGAGCACTGCAGGAGGCGTTCGTCGAACAGGCGGAACAGCACCTGGGCTGGTTGGCCCCCGGTTACACCCACCTGCAGCGTGGGCAACCCGTCCTGCTCAGTCATCACCTGCTCGCCTACGTGTGGATGCTCGACCGTGACGCGGGCCGCCTGCGCGACGCCCGCGCCCGGCTGGACCAGTCGGTGCTGGGCTCGGGGGCGTTGGCCGGGCAGACGCTCGGGCTCGATCCGGCGGCCTACGCGGAGCACCTCGGCTTCGCCGGGGTGGCGCCCAACTCGATGGATGCGGTCGCCAGCCGGGACTTCGCCCTGGAGGTGCTGTCCGCGTGCGCGATCCTGGCTGTGACGCTGTCGCGCCTGGGGGAGGAGATCGTGCTGTGGGCCACGGCCGAGTTCGGGTTCGCCCGGGTCGGTGACGGGTTCTCCACGGGCTCGTCGATCATGCCCCAGAAGCGCAACCCCGACATCGCCGAGTTGGTCCGCGGCAAGGCCGGACGCGTCATCGGCGATCTGGTCGCCCTGTTGACCACCGTCAAGGCCCTGCCGCTGACCTACGACCGGGACCTCCAGGAGGACAAGGAGCCGGTGTTCGACGCGGTCGACACACTGCGCCTCGTGCTGCCGGCCATCACCGGCACCGTCGCGTCGCTGACCTTCGATCGTGACCGGCTGGCGGCGGCGAGCGTCGGCGGGTTCGCGCTGGCCACGGACCTCGCCGAGGAGCTGGTCACCCGCGGGGTGGCCTTCCGGGACGCCCACGAGGTGGTTGGCGAGGTGGTGCGGCTGGCCGAGGAACGCGGCGTGGACCTCGACGGTCTGGACCCTGCGGAGCTCGCCGCCGTGCACCCGGCGCTGGACGAGAGCGTCGCCGCCCGGTTCGACGTCCAGCAGGCCATCGACCGGCGTGACGGGGTGAACGGCACCGCCACCGCCTCCGTTCGCGCCCAGCTCGATGGTGCCCGTGAGGTGGCCGCCGCGAACCGCGCCTGAGCCCCGCGACCTCGACGGAGCTGCGGCGGGAAGGAGCGCAACGCCCGGAGCTATCCTCACCCCAGTCCATCCGGAGTCGGGTCCAGACACCTGTCCGATCCCCTGCTCCACGGACCTCCAGCGACCGATCGGGACCACGCCGTGGCGACCAGCAACGTCGAGGTGGCACGCCTGCTCAAGGAGCTTGCCACGCTCACCGAGCTGGACGAGGGGAGCCCCAACGCGTTCCGGGTCCGCGCGTACCAGAACGCCGAACGGGCGGTCCTGACGCTGGATGGCGACGTGGCGGACAGGAGCGCGGCGGACCTGGCCAAGGTCAAGGGCATCGGCAAGAGCATCGCCGGGCGCATCCGCGAGTACCTCGACACCGGGTCGATCCAACGGCTTGACGAACTCCGTGAGAAGCACCCGACCTCGAAGGTCGACCTGATGAAGGTGCCGGGGTTGGGTCCGAAATCGGTCCAGCTCCTGCAGGACGAGCTCGGCATCACCGACATGGAGGGCCTGGCGGTGGGGCTGGAGGACGGGTCGGTCGCGCAGCTGCCTGGCATGGGGGAAAAGACGGTCGCCAACCTCACCGAGGCCATCACCAAGCTCGGGCTGACCTCCAAGGACCAGCGCATCGACATCGCCGATGCGCTGCCGCCGGCGGAACGGATCGTGGCCGCGCTGGAGGAGGTCGAGGGTGTCGAGCAGGCGGCCTACGCCGGCAGCCTCCGGCGGTTCCGGGAGACGATCGGGGATGTCGACGTGCTCGTCGGCTCGGATGATCCGACCGCCGTCACCGACGCGTTCCTCGAGCTCGGGGAGGTCGATCGGGTGATCGGTTCGGGGGAGACCAAGACCTCGGTGATCACCACCGACGGGCTCCAGGTCGATCTGCGCATCGTCCCGCCGACCAGCTTCGGTGCGGCGCTCGTCTACTTCACCGGGTCGAAGGCCCACAACATCCGGTTGCGGCAGCGGGCGATCGACCGGGGCTGGATGCTCAACGAGTACGCCCTCGCAGCCAAGGACGGTGGCGACGTCGTCGCGTCGAAGACCGAAGAGGACGTCTACGAGGCCCTGGAGCTGCCGTGGATCGCCCCGGAACAGCGGGAGGACGGTGGTGAGATCGAAGCGGCGCTCGACGGCTCCGCACCGGAGCTCCCGGTCGTCGAGGATCTGCGGGGCGACCTGCACGACCACACGGACCTGTCCGGCGACGGCAGGGACTCACTGGAGGACCTGGTGGCCGCCGCGGTCGACCGGGGACTCGACTACCTCGCGATCACCGACCACGCCGAGGACCTGACGATCAACGGTGTCTCGCGCGAACAGATGGAGGAGCAGCGGCATGCCCTGCGGGAGCTCGAGCAGTCACGGGGAGACATCCGCCTGTTCCACGGCTCAGAGCTCAACATCGGCGTCGACGGGTCCCTCGACTACGACGACGACTTCCTCGCCGGGTTCGACTGGTTGGTGGCCAGCGTGCACTCACACTTCGGGCGGCCGGTCGACGAGCAGACCGCCCGGGTCGTTGCAGCGATCCGGCATCCGAGCGTCACGGCGATCGGTCACCTGACGGCCCGCATGCTGGGCAAGCGTCCCGGCATCGACCTGGACCTCGAGGCGGTGCTCGACGCCGCGGCGGAGACGGGCACGGCGATCGAGATCAACGCGAGTCTGCGCCGCCTGGACGCGCCGGTCGAGGTGATCCGCGAGGGCGCCCGTCGGGGTGTCACGTTCGTCATCTCCACCGATGCGCATGCCGTGGGCGAGTTGGAACGGGCGCGGTTCGGGGTCGCCCAGGCACGACGGGCCGGCCTCGACCGGTCCGTGATCGCGAACACCTGGTCGGTCGAGCGCTTCTCCGACTGGGTCGATGAGGTTCGTCGCGGGTGACGGGGGCGACCACCGCGGCTCTGCATGGTTCGCCTCGGCCGATGGACCGGGCGGTGCTGGAACGACCGGCCCCGGAGGCCGCGGTCGCGCTCCTCGGTGCCCTGCTGCTGCGCTCGGAAGGCGACGGATCGAGGACGGTGGCGCGCATCGTCGAGGTCGAGGCCTACACCCCGGATGACCCGGCCAGCCACAGTGTCCGCGGACGGACGCCCCGCAACGGATCGATGTTCGCCGCACCGGGAACGGCCTACGTCTACCGCTCCTACGGGGTGCACTGGTGCTGCAACGTCACCGTCGATGGGTTGGGCGTCGGGGCAGCCGTGCTGCTGCGGGCCGCCGTCGTCATCGACGGTGAGCGGTCGGTGCGTGCCCGACGACCCGCCGTCGCCCACGACGCGGCCCTGCTCCGCGGTCCCGGCAACCTCGCCAAGGGGCTCGGCATCGACGGCGAACGGCACGACGGTGTCGATCTCCTGACGGAGGGCGGTGGCCTCTGCCTGGCGCACGACGACCTGCACGTGCCATCCACGCAGCGCACGAGCGGGCCGAGGGTGGGGGTGTCGCAGGCGCCGGACCGGCCGTGGCGGTGGTGGCTGGTCGACGAGCCGGCGGTCAGCCGCTACCGGCGGTCACCTCGGGCAGCCTCGGGATCCGGAACGGGATGAGGCCGAGGACACCGCGACACCGCCACCCGGGTTTGCGCCCTCGCCCGTGTCCGCTACCTTGTGGAGGTCGGCGCAGGTCGGCAGGTCCGGAACCATCCGGAGGCGAGGATCTCGCCACCGGGTACAACGGAGCGACTTGACACGACACGGTGGTAGCACGTACGCTACTACTTCCGCTCAGCGGCCTCGGCTCTTCTCGAGCCCGGTTCGCACCGGTCCAGCCTTCGGTGGCTGGTTTTCTTCGGAACACCCGGTGCACCGCCCAAGGCCCCGAGTTGGAGGTCACGGCTGGAAGTGGTAGCGTTCGCTGCCTTGCCAGTCCGAGACTGCGCGAGAAACGCGGTGTCCCCGCGGAAGCCACTCCCGACCGAGCTCGCTCGTGGTGGATGGAACCCGTTGGACCACTTCACCGCTCCTTGAGAACTGCACAGGGTGCCAAAAGCCAGTGAAACCCACAGGGTCATCTTCTGACCCCGTGAGGTGACACAACCCCGTCGATCACAACGACATCCGTCGTCGTGGTCTACGAGTGAGTGTAATTATGTAACCCCAAAAATAATGAGGGATCAACGATCGACCCAGGCACCGCTTCGGCGGCAAAGGTCGGTCTCTGAACCTTCGTTTTGTTCGATCATTAGCGCATGTTCCATGTGGTAACGATCACTCAACGGAGAGTTTGATCCTGGCTCAGGATGAACGCTGGCGGCGGGTCTAACACATGCAAGTCGAGGGTCGATCCCACTCTTCGGAGTGGAGGAAACCGGCGAACGGGTGAGTAACACGTGAGGAACCTACCCTGTACACCGGGATAGCCACGGGAAACCGTGATTAATACCGGATGCTCCACTGCGATCGCATGATCACGGTGGGAAAGCTCAGGCGGTACAGGAGGGCCTCGCGGCGTATCAGCTAGTTGGTGAGGTAACGGCTCACCAAGGCTTCGACGCGTAGCTGGAGTGAGAGCTCGAACAGCCACACTGGGACTGAGACACGGCCCAGACTCCTACGGGAGGCAGCAGTGGAGAATCTTGCGCAATGGGCGAAAGCCTGACGCAGCCACG
>SLHP01000189.1 GCA_007136095.1 Nitriliruptoraceae bacterium | reverse complement strand
GATGCCGGGACCGACGCGATCAACTGAAGAAACGCACCTTGGCCGCGAACTCGACCGCCGGCGCCAGGATGACCGCGAGGTAGAACATCCCGGTGGACGCCTGGATCGATCGACCACCCTCGCGTGCGAGCTTCACGTTGAACCCGGCGATCAGGGCAACCAGTGCCAGGACCCCGAGTCCCAGGATCACGGTCATCGAGCCGATGCGCAGGATGGGCGCGAACATCAGGATGCACTGCTCGAACTCCGCCCCGGTCAGGCGATCGCACGGCGCGGGGTTGCGGGCACTCAACAGCACCGATGCCAGACCCGCGGCGATCGCGGCCACGTTCGTCCAGGCCATCCAGATCATGTACCGGTTCGAGAGGCGGCGCTCCACCAGGTACCAGTGGCCGAGGATCATCCCCACCCAGATGGCTCCCAGCAACGTGGCGCCCAACAGCAGTTCGGCGATCCCCTGTGCGAGGCCGCCGGCACCTCCCTGCGCCGCTCGGATCGTGGCGATCGGCACGAACGACGCGACACCGGCGAGGGTGGCGGCGATCCCGAGGATGCGGGCGACCACCGGTGGCAGCTTCACGATCAACGACACCGCTGCCAGGGCGGTCACGATGGCCAGCGTCAGCAACAGCGTGAGCGTCAGCTCACCGGACGAGGCCTGCTCGGTGCCCTCGAGGGATCGGACCGGGTTGCGCATCGAGCCCCAGGCTCCCCAGGCCAGCAGCGCGATGGTGGATCCGGTCAGGATCTCGTAGCCGTGCCGCAGCTTGCCCCAGGTCGGAGCCAGCCACAGCAGGACCGACCCACCGGTGGCCGTCATGGCCAGGACCAACCCGAGGACGGCTGCAGGGGCGATCACACGGACTCCTCGGGGTGGCTGCCCGTGACACCGTCAGGTGCCCGGGCGCCGGCGCGGAACTCGTCCGTACCGGCGGAAGGCGGGATGCATCGGCCTCGACCGACCGACACGTCGCGCAGGGTGCCACTTCGATCACCCGGAAGCCCACTCCGGGGCGTTCCTGCCCTGCAGGGACCGTCTTGCAACCAGGTGGGTCCGCGGCCTCGTCGGCCGTGGACCCACGCGGTCCCCCGTGCATGCGAGCCGAGGTTCAGCCAGCGTCACCATCGTCACCATCGGCGCCGTCGCCGCCATCAGCGCCGTCGGAGCCGTCGGCACCATCGCAACCATCGCCACCGTCGGGGACCTCGATGTTGACGTCGCCGTCGACCGGCCGGAGTCGTCGCTGCCACCGCCGACGTTCCCGAACAACAGGAACCCGCCGATGATCAGCACCACGACCACGACGATCAGGATCCCGACCATGGCGCCCATGCCACCGCCGCCAGCACCGTTGCCGGTGACGATGACCTCGCGCTGGGGTGGGGCGCCGTTGGACGGCTGCTGGGCTGGTGCGTTCGGGTCGTTGGGGTCGTTCGGTTGCTGGACCATGGGATGTCCTCCGGGAGAGCTGTGGGGCGCCGTGACGGCGCACGACCGCGGGAGTTCCCGCGGTCAGGGTTCAGGCTGACATGCCTGCCGGTTCGCCGGGCCCCTCGAGGTGGCCATCCGGGCGCAGACCTCGGCCAGCTCGGTCACAGGGGCCGGGAACCGGGCACCGAGAACCGCGACGGGGCCGTTCCCCGGTGACGGGATGCCGTGGCCGGCGTCCCTGGCTCGGTATGCTGGCAGATCGCGTGTTGAACCACCGCCAGCGACGAGGTGACCGAAGATGGGCCGGTGCGATCCAGGGTTGAAGTGCACCCACGAACTCGAGGTCGGGGACGAGCACACTGCGGCGGCACTCGGATCCGGCGACGTGCCGGTCCTCGGCACCCCCGCACTCCTGATGCTGGCGGAGCGCGCCTGCGTCGCGGCGATCGCGGAGGACCTGCCCATGGACGAGACCAGCGTCGGGACCTGGGCCGAGGTCGAGCACCTCCAGGCCACCCCCGTCGGTCGCACCGTTTGCGCGCGGGCGACGCTCATCGGCCACCACGGTCGGCGGTTGGAGTTCAACGTCGTCGTCGAGGATGCCGGGGAGACGATCGCGCGGGTCCGCCACCGGCGGGTGCTGGTGGACCGGAACCGGTTCCTGCAGAAGCTCGGCGCCCCGCAGGCGACCTAGCCGCCGTACGCCGCGGTCGACTCACGCCGGAACGTGCGGTCCAGCAGCACGTTGACGACCGCGGGGACGCCACTCTCCTGTGCACGATCGAGTGCCGGGCCGATGTCCTGCGGCCGCTCCACACGCTCGCCGTACCCACCGAGCGCTGCGACCATGCCGTCGTAGGACGTGGCCTGCGACAGGTCCTGCGCGACCATGCCCTCGGCGCCGTAGACGCGTTCGTGGAACGCCTTCATCTCGCCCCAGGCGCCGTCGTTGCCGATGACACCCACGAACGGCAGCCCCTGGCGGACCGCCGACTCGTACTCCATGCCGTTGAGCCCGAACGACCCGTCCCCGTAGACGACCAGGATCGGCTTGTCCGGATGCACGTGCCGTGCCGCCAGCGCGAACGGCGCACCGACGCCGAGGCAGCCGAAGGGACCCGAGTCCATCCAGTGTCCCGGGTGCTCCCCCCGGACCTGGCCGGCCGTGTGGGCGACGATGTCCCCCCCGTCGCCGATCACGATCGCCTCCGGATCGACCCAGCGGGCGACCTCCCGGGCGAAACGCAACGGATGCACCGGCGTCGAATCGGACCGTGAGGCCTCGTCCCGGGCCGCGACCCGGCGCTCTTCGTCGGCCCGCAGCTCCTCCAACCACGGTGTGGCCTGCGCCCGGCCGAGGCGGCCTTCATGCGCCGCCAACGCGGCCAGGAAGCTCTTCACGTCGCTGACGATCCCGAGCTCGACCACCCGGTTGTGGCCGATGCGGTCCGCCTGGGGATCGACCTGGATGACCGTGACGTCGTCGCGGAAGGCCGGTAGTCGGCCGTACCCCAAACGGAAGTCGAAGTCGACACCGAGCGCCAGGACGACGTCGGCCTGCCGCAGCGCGTGCTTGCGGGTGAGACCCAGCAGGTGGGGATGCTTGGATGGCAGGATCCCGCGCGACATGCCGTTGACGTAGACCGGCAGCTGCGCCGTCGACGCCAGCCACCCGAGCTCCTCCGACGCACGTGCCCAGTAGGTGCCGGAGCCGGACAGGACGACCGGGTGCTCCGCCGCCGCCAGCAGCTCCGCCGCGCGGGCGACGGCATCGGGATCCGCTCCCGCGGGGCTGGTCGCCCGCGACCCTGCGGCGACCACCTGGTCGACATCGACCGGGGTCATCAGCACGTCCATCGGCAGGTCGACGTAGGTCGGCCCCATGCGGTGCGCGAGCGCGTCACGGAACGCGTTGCCCATTACCTCGCGCAGGCGCCGCGTCTCCAGGGCCGTGTCGGCCCGTTTGGTGACGGGCCGGAGCAGCTCGATCTGTGGTGCGTCCTGGAGGGCACCCATCCCGTCCAACGCCAGCGGGTTCCTGCCCCCGAGCAGGACCATCGGCGAGTTCGCGTAGAACGCGTTGGTCACCCCGGTGATCGCATCGGTGACCCCCGGCCCGGCGGTCACGGCCGCGACCCCGGGACGGTGGGTCAGGCGGCCGTAGGCGTCGGCGGCGTGCGCCGCGGCCTGTTCGTGGCGCACGTCGATGACCCGGATACCGGCATCCCTGCACCCGTCGTAGATCGGGCTGATGTGACCACCCGTGAGGGTGAACACCACGTCGATCCCCTCGTCACGGATCGATCCCGCGATCAGTTGCCCACCGTGGTGTTGCTCTCCCATGCTCCCACCTCCCGTGTCGACGTAACTCCCGCGTGACGCGTGGCGGCCGGGCCGTGGAACTCAGGCGGTGCCCTGCAACCAGGCCAGCAGCGTACGGACCGGCACGCCCGTCGCGCCCTTGCCGAACTCATCGCGCGCCTCCTTGGTCCAGGCCGTGCCGGCGATGTCCATGTGCGCCCACGCGATCCCCTCCCCCACGAACGCGTGGAGGAACAGCGCGGCGAAGATGCTCCCGGCTTCGCGCCCGCCCACGTTCTTGAGGTCGGCGATCGTCCCCTCGATGCGGTCGCCGTACTCGTCGGAGGCCAGCGGCAGGCGCCAGGACGGCTCGCCGGCGGTCGTCCCGGCCTCCAGGATCGAGGCCGCGAGGTCATCATCGGACGCCATCACGGCGCTGATCCGATCCCCCAGTGCGACCACGGCCGCGCCGGTGAGCGTGGCGACGTCAACGATGGCATCCGGCTCCAGTTCGGAGGCGTGCACCAACGCATCGCCGAGGACCAGGCGACCCTCGGCATCGGTGTTGATGACCTCGACGGTGGTGCCACCCTTCATCGTCAGCACGTCACTCACGCGGGTCGCGGTCCCCGACGGCATGTTCTCGGCCAGCGCGACCAACACCGTGATGCGGACCTGCAGGCCGAGCCTGGCAGCCCCGTGCAACGCGGCCACGACGGTCGCCCCGCCGGCCATGTCGGTCTTCATCGTCTCCATCGAGGTGGACGGCTTGAGTGAGATACCCCCGGTGTCGAAGGTGATGCCCTTCCCGACCAGCACGACGTGACGCTCGGCGCCCTCGGGTGCGTAGGACAGTTCGACCAGGCGCGGCGGTTCGCTGGACCCCTGACCGACGCCGAGGATGCCCCCATAGCCCCCGGCGGCGAGCTCCTGCTCATCCAGCACGCGGGCGGTGACGGGTAGCTCGGCGAACTCGTGCACGATCCGGTCGGCGAGCGCGGGCGGCCGCTTGTCCTGCGGCGGCGTGTTGACCAGGTCCCGCGCCAGGCAGGCGGACCCGGCGGTGATCGCACCCACCTCCACGCCGCTGCGGACCTCCGCAACGTCGGCGTCGGAGGCATGGATCGTGATCGACTCGAGCTCGAAGGGAGGCGCGTCGGAGCGGTAGGTGGCGTACCGGTAGCTGCCGAGCAGCAACCCTTCGGCGAGGGCCTGGGCCGCGGCACCCGCCGTCAGCCCTTCGATGGCCGTGTGGAGGCTCGTGGCGACCGCGGTGACGCGCTCCGCGGCACCCGCGACGGCCGCGCCCGCGCGGCGCAGCTGGGTCGGGCCAGCCGACTCCCGGGCACCGAGGCCGACGATCAGGACCGTCGCGGCCGGGATCGCGCCACGGGTCGGGACGCGTGTGACCGACCCCACCGACCCGTCGAAACGCATGGACGCCAGCTCCGCCCCGAGGTCGAGACCCGCCGCTTCACCGACCAGCTGTCCATCAGCCCCGAGCTCGGCCGGATCGTCCCGTTCCCCGGAGGCCGGGGCGTAGGCCGCAACGACGACGAGGTCGGCGTCGGTGGCGATCAGCGGGTCGGTGACGGTCTCGATGGTGGGCACGAAGGGTCTCCGCTGGACGGGGCCGGTGGGCTGCCACCTCGGTGGCGTCGCCGGCGAGACTAACCGCCATGCATCCCGCCGCGACTACCGTGTCGCTCATGACCGACCCACCCAGCGATCCGCACCGCCCATCCGATGTACCGCTGCCGGATGACCCGTCCCTGACGGGCGTGCGCCCGGTGGACCTCCGGGACTACGTCGACTTCTCCCGGGGGGCCGCGTCGCGGGTCCGGGTGTTCGGCACGGAGCGGCTCGCACTGGACCTGTGGTGCATCGAACCGCAGCAGGCCACGCCGGTCCTCCACTACGAGGAGCAGGAGGTCACCTACACGGTGATCGGCGGGCGTTCCTGGTTCGTCACCGATGCCGGCGAGGTCGGTCTGGACCCCATGGGTGCGATGGTCATCGCTCCGGGCGTGGTGCACGGCATCGACAACCGGGCCGCGGATCCGCTGATCGTGGTCGCGGTGTCCTCGCCTCCCTCGGACGAGCCTGAGGACGCACCGGTCGAGTCGACCGGCGCCGCGATCCGCCACGAGCGCGACCGGCCGAACCCCCTGCGCCGCCTGGCCGAGCGGGTGCTCGGGACCGGTCGGTCCGAACCCTCGGACCGCTGAGCCGCGACGCGCCCTCGGGTTGCGCTGACGAGACGCACGCTCGGGTTG
>SLHP01000263.1 GCA_007136095.1 Nitriliruptoraceae bacterium | reverse complement strand
TTCGCCAAGTCGCGACGGCGCAACGGTTCGCGCTACGCCGTCGACCGCCGCGACAACGGGCAGGCCGTCGAGCTCGAGGTCGAGCTCCCCGGACCCGGGTGACCCGGGTCTGCACGGGACGCGGGACGGCCCCGGGCCGCCCCGTAGGCTGCAGCCGATCCCGGGCCGCCTCCCGCCGCCCGCAGGAGGACATGCCGTGCCCGTCGGACCCACTGCCGCCAGCGCCTCCGGTGATGCCGGGGACCGGGCCTGGCTCGCACGTGCGCTCGCGCTGGCGGAGACCGCACGGGGACGCACCAGCCCCAACCCGGCGGTCGGCTGCGTGCTCGTCCGGGGGACCCGCATCGCGGGGGAGGGCGCGACCCAACCGGTCGGCGGACCCCACGCCGAGGCGGTGGCGCTCGCGGAGGCCGGGGACACCGCCCGTGGCGCGACCGCGTACGTCACCCTGGAGCCCTGTGCCCACCACGGACGCACGCCGCCCTGTGCGGACGCCCTCGTCGCTGCTGGCGTCCGCCGGGTGGTCATCGGCCACCCCGATCCGAACCCGGTCGCCGGTGGAGGAGCCGCCAGGTTGCGAGCGGACGGCTGCGAGGTCATCGGGCCGCTGCCACCGGGTGAGCTGTTCCGGGAGGCCATCGCGCAGCAGCTCGAGGGGTTCCTCACCCTGGTCCAGCACGACCGTCCGCATGTGACGCTCAAGCTCGCGCAGACCCCCGATGGGCAGCTCCAGGCGCCCGACGGTGCCCGCTGGATCACCGGGGCGCCGGCCCGTCGCGCGGTGCACCGGTGGCGGGCAGCCGTCGACGGCGTGCTCGTCGGATCCGGCACAGCCGTGACCGACGACCCCCGACTGACCGTTCGTGACGACCGTGACCGTCCGACCCGGACCCAACCACGCCCGATCGTGCTGGACGGTCGGCTGCGGTTGCCCGTGGGCGGGGCGGTCGTTGGTCGGGGAGCGCTGGTGATCACGAGTCACGACGCGACCCCACAGCGTCAGGACGACCTGCGGCGCGCCGGCGCGACCGTCGAGACGGTGCCCAGCCTGCCCGGCGGTGGTCTGGACCTCCCGGCGGCGCTGCGACGGATCGCACGCGCCGGGATCGCCAGCGTGCTGGCCGAACCCGGCCGGACCCTCGGTCAGGCGCTGCTGGACGCTGACCTGGTCGATCGGCTCGTGCTGCACGTCGGTGGCGGCGACCCCGGTACCGTCGTGCACCCTGCCGTCCACCCGGCATCCGCGACCGCCTGGCGGCTCGAACGGCTGGGAGGGGCGGGTCCGGACCTGATCGCGCACCTCGGCCGCAGCCGCGGACCTGTCGTCGCACACCGTGAGGAGGCGCCCTGATGTTCACCGGCATCATCGAAGCGGTCGGGACCGTGCGTGCGATCGACCACCATGGAGACCACGCCCGGATCCACCTCGACGCTCCCACCATCGTCGAGGATGCGGCGATCGGGGACTCGATCGCGGTCGACGGGTGCTGCCTGACGATCACGACGCTGCCGGGCGAGGGCTTCACCGCCGACCTGATGGCGGAGACGATGCGGGCCACGGCGTTGGGCGACCTCACCGTCGACGGCACGGTCAACCTCGAGCGGGCGATGCGCGGGGACACCCGCTTCGGCGGACACCTCGTGCAGGGGCACGTCGACGCGGTGGGCAAGGTGGTCGCCCGTGAGGAGCAACCCGGCACGGTCTTCCTGTCGATCGCGGCCCCGCGCGAACTGACCCGCTACCTCGTGCCAAAGGGGTCGATCACGGTGTCGGGCGTGAGCCTGACGATCGTCGACATCACCGACGACGGGGTCTTCCGGATCGGGCTGATCCCGCACACGCTGGACGTCACGACCCTGCACGGGATGGGCCCGGGGGATCGCGTCAACCTCGAGGTCGACGTGATCGCCAAGTACGTTGAGCGACTCCTGCAGGCCGGTGTCGCCACGCCGTACGCATCGACGCCGACACCCGCCGGCGATGTCCCCAGCAGCAACGTCCCTGCCAGCAACACCGAGGAGTCCCGGTGAGTCCCTTCGCCAGCATCGACGAGGCCATCGCGGTGATCCGTGACGGCGGCATGGTCATCGTCGTCGACGACGAGGACCGCGAGAACGAGGGCGACCTGGTCCTGGCCGCGGACGCGGCCACACCCGAGAACCTCGCCTTCATGATCAAGCACACCAGCGGGGTGGTGTGCGTCCCGATGCTGGGGGAGGACCTCGATCGGCTCGAGGTCCCCATGATGGTCGCCCGCAACGAGGACCCGAAGGGCACCGCCTACACCGTCAGCGTGGACGCCACCGAGCGGACCTCCACCGGGATCTCCGCAGCGGATCGGGCTCGGACCTGTCAGGTGCTGGCCGACCCCGACGCGACGCCAGGCGACGTCACCCGACCCGGGCACGTGTTCCCCCTGCGCTACCACCCTGGTGGTGTCCTGCGGCGTCCCGGCCACACCGAGGCATCCGTCGATCTGGCCCGCCTGGCCGGCCGGAGCCCCGCCGGGGTCATCTGCGAGGTCATCAACACCGACGGGACCATGGCACGTGTCCCGGACCTGGCGGTCTTCGCCGAGGAGCACGGTCTGCTCATGATCACCATCGCGGACCTCGTCGCCTACCGACTGGATCGCGAAGGGTTGGTCGAGCGCGTGGCGACCGCCAAGCTGCCCACCCCCTACGGCGACTGGACGGTCGTCGGCTACCGCTCGGAGATCGACGACCAGGAATCGGTCGCCCTGCTCTACGGCGATCCGGAAGGGGAACCGGACGTCCTGGTTCGGATGCACTCCGAGTGCCTGACCGGGGACGTGTTCCGGTCCCTGCGCTGCGACTGTGGTGCGCAACTGGACCTGGCCATGGCCCGCATCGCGCAGGAGGGGCGCGGGGTCATCGTCTACCTGCGCGGTCACGAAGGACGCGGGATCGGCCTGCTCCACAAACTGCAGGCCTACGAGTTGCAGGACAACGGGGCCGACACCGTCGACGCGAACCTCGCGCTGGGCCTTCCCGCCGATGCGCGCGACTACGGCACCGGCGCGATGATCCTGGCGGATCTGGGCCTGTCGACGCTCCGCCTGCTGACCAACAACCCCGCCAAACGTGCGGCGCTCAACGGGTTCGGTCTCTCGATCGTCGAACGAGTGGCGGTCGAGGTGCTGCCGAACGTGTCCAACGAGGACTACCTGCGTTCGAAGGGCGCCCGGATGGGGCACGACTTCACCGGCGAGGACCTGGTGGTCTCCTCGGGCGTCGGCGACATCGCCAAGCAGCGCGCGGACGCACCACCGGTCGTGGTCAAGCCGTCGCGCGGCGGCGCCATGGCCCCACCGCCCTACGATGACCCCGCGCAGGGGAAGCGTGCACGTCGTGAACCAGAACCGGTGCCCGCGCAGGCAGCCGGCGCCCGTGACCGGAAGGACCACCGATGAGTGGCACCATCACCCACAACGGTTCGCTCGATGCCAGCGGCCTGCGCATCGGGATCGTCGCCGCGCGATTCAACGACGCGGTCGTGGAGCGCCTGGTGTCCGGGGCGCTCGACGCCCTCGCGCGCCACGGTGCGTCACCCGACGACCTGCGTGTCGTCTGGGTCCCGGGAGCGTTCGAGGTCCCGTTGGCCCTCAAGACGCTGGCCAACTCCGGATCCGTCGATGCACTCGTGGCCCTCGGGTGCGTGGTGCGCGGGTCGACACCCCACTTCGACTACGTCGCGGGAGAGTGCGCATCGGGCGCATCGGCGGTCGCGCTCGACACCGGCATCCCCGTCGCGTTCGGGGTGTTGACCACCGATACCTGGGACCAGGCCGTCGAGCGTGCGGGCGGCAAGCTCGGCAACAAAGGCGCGGAAGCTGCGGCAACGGCGGTCGAGATGGCACGGGTCCTCAAGGACCTGTGACGGCCCGTGACGCGCGGTGACGACCTGTGACCCCTGACCCGGCCCCGGCTCCCCAGCCGTCCCCGCCCGCCGGCGCCAAGCGGGCGGCCATGGACGACGAGCAGGAGCATCTCGCCCGGATCCACGACCGGGTCGAGCAGATGCGCCGCAAGGCGGATGACCGACTCGCGGCGACCGTCGCGGACCGGCCGGGATCGACCTTCCAGGCGGTGTTCGAGCGCGACGTCACGGCACACCACCACGCGGCCCGTTCGGCCCGCTACACCTTCGGTGACGTCGAATCGCTGGCGTTCGGCCGGCTGGATCTGACCGACGGCGATCACCTGCACGTCGGCCGGGTGTCCGTCGTCGATGACGACGGTGACGTCATCCTCGTGGACTGGCGCGCTCCGGCCGCCGCCCCGTTCTACCAGGCCACGGCGGCCCGACCCCTCGGGGTGGCACGTCGACGCACCCTGACGACCAAGGGCCAGGTGCTGCGGGACCTCGACGATGAACTGGTGGATCACGATGCCGCCGAACGGCTCGGGCTGGAGGCCGTCACCGGGCAGGGGGCACTGCTCGCGGCGCTCGCGAGGTCGCGCTCCAGCACGATGCGTGACATCGTGGCGACGATCCAGGCCGATCAGGACCGGATCGTGCGGACCCCGGCCGCCGGAACCCTGGTGGTGACCGGTGGCCCCGGAACGGGCAAGACGGTGGTCGCGCTGCACCGGGTCGCCTACCTGCTCTACCAGGACCGCGACCGGTTCGAGGGTCGCGGTGTGCTGGTCGTCGGACCCTCCCGGGCGTTCACCGAGTACACGGCACGGGTCCTGCCGGCGCTCGGCGAGGACCGCGCGGTCCAGCGTCCGCTGGGATCGCTGGCTCCCCGAGGAGCCTCGATCCGGGGATGGGACACCGCGAGCGTCGCGGCGGTGAAGGGCCAGCTGCAGATGACGGAGGTCTGCCAGGCGTTGCTCCCGCGTGTGCTGCCACCTCTGCCATCGTCGACGCGTGTCGCGTTCGACGGCACCACGGCACGGGTGACGGCGGCGGACCTCGACCCGGTCCGGCAGCGACTGCTCGACGGGGTGGTCCCCGACCGGCACGGCTCCAGCTACCACGACCGATCCGCCGGCGCCGAGGAGTCCCTGCGCGCCGCGTTGTGGCGGGCATGGCGCACCGCCCACCGTGCTGCGGGGGAGGATCCGCCGCATGAGCGGGCCGGTTCCGGGTTCGACGGTGCCTTGGACGACGCCGCTGAGGTCACGATGCTGCGCCGCTGCTTCTGGCCCGACCTGCAGGCGGAGGACGTGCTGCGCGAGGTCGCCACCGGACGGGTCCCGTTGGCGGAGGTCGCCGACGGCATCCTCCCGCCCGACGCGATCGAGGCCGTGGCGGGTGCCTGGGAACGCGCCGGGGACTGGACGATCGACGACGTGGCGCTGCTCGACGAGATCGCGGCTCTGCTCGGGACCCGACCCGACCCGAAGGCCGGGCGGCGGACCGACGACCCGGGGCTGCGGGTGACCGGCGACCCTGGCGACGACCGCCCGACCCCCGTCGACATCGAGGCGGATGGTTACCGCGACTTCGCGCACGTCGTCGTCGACGAAGCGCAGGACCTCACGCCCATGCAGTGGCGGGCCGTCGCACGGCGCGGTCCCTACGCCTCCTGGACCGTCGTGGGGGATCTGGCCCAACGCAGTCGCGTCAGCGAGCCATCGAACTGGGAGGCCATCGCCGGTCTGATCGGTCGACGCCGTGTGGCGATCGAACGGCTGACGATCAACTACCGCACCCCCGCCGAGATCGTCGACGTCGCGCGGGATGTGCTGGCAGCGGCCGGACACGATCCCGACGACACCCCGACGAGCGTCCGCAGCGGTGGCGATACACCGGAGGTCGTCACCACCGACGACACCACCGCGACCGCCCTCGCCCTCGTCCGGGACACGCTGGGCGCCGAGGACGGCACGCTGGCCGTGATCGCACCCACCTCCGAGTTGCCGGGGTTGACCGACGCGTTCACCGCTGCCGGGGAGGCGTTCGATCCGGACCGGATCCGGGTCCTGCATCCCCGAACCGCGAAGGGGCTCGAGTTCGACGACGTGGTGATCGTGGCACCCGACCGGATCGTCGCGGAGGACGAGGTCGGCACCCACCAGCTGTACGTGGCGGTGACACGTGCCACCCGCCGGGTCCGGTTCGTCGCAGCGCCGGATGCGACGTTCCCGGGCCGCTCGCGCTGTGAGGTCCGACCGGGCTGACTCGACGTTGTCGGCTGGCCGTCTCCGGCAACAACGGCTGTCGGTGTGGCCGAGGTGGCTACAGGCGACAGGCCAGGATGTCGGTGACGAGGATCCCCTTGGCCCCGAGGTTCCACAGCTCGTCCATGATGCGGTGGGTCTCCTTGCGGGTCACCATCGCGCGGACCGCCACCCAGTCGGTGTCCTGGAGCGGGCTGATCGTCGGTGATTCGATGCCGGGGGTCAGCGCCGCGGCCTCGTCGAGCAGTTCGGTGCGCACGTCGTAGTCGATCATCACGTACTGCCGGGCGATGATCACGCCGTTGATGCGGCGCAGGAGGTGATCGACCTCGTCGGACGGCTCCGCACCCGGGCGTCGGATCAGGACCGCCTCCGACTGCAGGATCGGGTCGCCGACGATCTCCAGGCCGGCCTGGCGAAGGGTGGTGCCGGTCGACACGACGTCCGCGATGATGTCCGCGACGCCGAGCCGAACCGCCGTCTCCACGGCGCCGTCGAGGTGGACGACGGATGCCTCGATGCCGTGCTTCTGCAGGTCCTTGCGCACGATCCCGCTGTAGGAGGTGGCGATCCGCTTACCGGCGAAGTCCGCGATCGTCGTGGCGCTTCCGGGTACGGCGGCGTAGCGGAAGGTCGAGTGCCCGAAGTCGAGCCCGAGGATCTCGTCGGGCTCCGCATCCGAATCGAGGAGCAGGTCGCGGCCCGTGATCCCGATCTCCAACTGGCCGGCGCCGACGTAGGTGGCGATATCGCGGGGACGCAGGAAGAAGAACTCGGTGCCGCTCTCCGGATCGATCAGCACCAGCTCGCGGTGATCGCGTCGTTGCCGGTAGCCGGCTTCGCGCAGCATCGCGGTCGCGGGATCGGAGAGCGAGCCCTTGTTGGGCACGGCGACGCGCAGCATCGGTTGGGTCCTTGGTCATCCGGGGAACCGGCCCGGGATGGTCGGCCCTGGGTCGTCGGTCCGGGGTGGTCAGAGGTGAGCGTAGACGTCCTCGAGGGACAGACCGGTCGCCAGCATCATCACCTGGATGTGGTAGAGCAGCTGCGAGAGCTCCTCGGCGGCGCGCTCGGGGGTCTCGTGTTCGGCGGCCATCCAGGACTCCGCCGCCTCCTCGACCAGCTTCTTGCCGATGGCGTGGACGCCGGCGTCCAGCGCGGCGACCGTGCCGGAGCCGGCGGGGCGGGTCTCGGCCTTGGTCTGGAGTTCGGCGAACAGCCCGTCGAAGGTCTTCACGTCGGTTCCCGGTGATCGTCGGAGGCGCAGCGGTCGGCGTCAGCGTAGGCGAGCCGGGGAGGCCGGCCCGCCCGACCGCTAGGCTGTCGGGCAACCGTGACCCCACACCCCTGAGGAGCACCGCGTGAGCGACGTGCCCAACGACCCCACCGCGATGTCCGGCCAGCAGGGCGGCGACGAGCCGACCGAGGAGGAGGTCCGCGCCTACATCAGCCAGCTGCGTGGCGCTCCCGTGGACCAGGTCATCGCCGAGGTCTCCTCCGCGTTGATCAACGCGGCGCAGGTCAAGCTCGGTCGCAAGGACGGTCGGCTGCTGCTGGATGTGGTCGGCGCCGTGACCGAGCAGTTGCGCGGTCAGGTCGACGACGAGTTGCCCCGGCAGCTCGACGACGTGCTCGCCAAGTTGCGCATGGCACAGGTCGAGGCGGAGAAGGAGGTCGCCCAGCAGGTCCAGGATGAGCCCAACGACCTCGGCTCGACCCCGACCGCTCCGGGGGAGGCGTCACCCGCCCAGGCCCCGGGCTCACCATCCGCTGGTGCCTCCGACGGTGGCAGCGCCGCCTCCCGTCTGTGGACACCGGGCAGCTGAGTGCCGCGTCGGCCGCGTCGGTGAACGCTCACGGGCCGTGCCGGCGGGCTGCGTGGACGTTCGGCTGAGCCGCGTGGTAGGCTCCCTGGCACAACCGAACCGAAGAGGCGTCTGACCGGCGCCCACCCGGCAGGTACGCCTCCCCGGGTCAGCATCCGCACCCTGCAGCGCGCCGCACCCGTGTGGCCCGCTGCAGACCTGCGAGCTGTCCCTTCCGGCGACCGCCCCGTGTGGTCGCCTTTCGCATGTCCGGCCGGACCGACGGCCAGGCCGGCGGATCGCTCGAACGCCTCCCCCCGATCCACCCGATCCCGTACGACCTTCGAGGAGGCACCAGCATCGACGATCAGCAGCGCCGCCTGAACGCGGACATCAAGGTTCCACGCGTCCGACTTGTCGACGCCGACGGCACACAGGTCGGCATCGTTCCACTCGCGCAGGCCCTGCGACGGGCCCGCGAACAGGACCTCGACCTCGTGGAGGTGGCGCCCCAGGCTGATCCGCCGGTCTGCCGCATCCTCGACTGGGGCAAGGCCAAGTACGAGGAGGAACAGAAACAGAAGGATGCCCGCAAGCGCCAGAGTCAGATCTCCGTGAAGGAGATCAAGATGCGGCCGAAGATCTCGGACAACGACTACAACACCAAATCCAACCACGTCCGCCGCTTCCTCAAGGATGGCGCGAAGGTGCGGGCATCGATCATGTTCCGCGGCCGGGAGATGAGTCACACCGAACTCGGGTTGAAGCTGTTGGATCGCCTCGCCGAGGACATGTCCGAACTCGCCACCGTGGAAGCCGCCCCCAAGGTCGATGGGCGCAACATGGTGATGGTGCTGGCACCGGTCAAGCAGAAGGCCGCGAAGGAGAGCGACGGCGACGAACCTGCTCCCTCCGACGCAACCGACGACATCACCGACGCGAGCACCGCCTGACGCTGTTCGCACGCGTACCCACGGCGCCAACTGCGCCGGACGATCTCATGCCTGGAAGGCCCCGATATGCCCAAGCAGAAGACCCACAGCGGCACCAAGAAGCGGTTCCGCGTCACGCGCAACGGCAAGGTCATGACCGCGCAGAAGAACCGCAAGCACCTGCTCGAGCACAAGAGCGCGAGCCGCAAGCGCCGGCTCGCCGGTGAGAAAGAGATCACCGGTGCGGATGCCAAGCGCATCAAACGGCTGCTCAACCAGTAGCTCCCGGTCCGACCCGATCTGTTGACACCGGGGTCGTGCACAGCGGCCGGTGTCCGTCCGACCTCCCGAGGAGGCAGTCGTCATGGCACGAGTCAAGGGTGGCGTTCACGCCAAGAAGAGTCACAAGGCGGTCATGAACCGCGCGAAGGGGTTCCGTGGTGCACGGAGCCGTCGGTTCAAGGTGGCCAAGGAGGCCGTCTACCACGCCGAGCGGTACGCCTACCGCGACCGGCGCAGCCGCAAGGGCGACATGCGTCGTCTGTGGATCGCGCGGATCAACGCGGGTGCCCGGCAGGAGGGACTGAGCTACAGCCGTTTCATGCACGGCCTGAAGCTCGCGGAGATCGAGGTTGACCGCAAGGTGCTCGCGGACCTCGCCGTTCACGAACCCGCGGCGTTCGCGGCGCTGGTCACGGCGGCGAAGGGTGCGCTGGAGTCGGACGCGGCCTGAGCGACCTGGCGCCCGACGAACTCAGCTCGACCCGCAACCCTCGGGTCAGGGAGCTTGCCGCGCTCGCCCGTCGACGTGATCGGCGGGAACAGGGCCGGCACCTCATCGACTCGCCCAACGCCGTCACCTCGGCGTTGGCGGCCGGGGTCGTGCAGGAGGTTCTCGGTACCGCCGAGGGTCTGGCGTCGCTGCTGACCGAGGTGGTCGTCCCGCGGGACGTGGTGGTGACCCAGGTCACTGCCCACGTGCTCGAGCGACTCTCCGACGTCCGGACCCCGCAGGGGGTCGTGGCGGTCGCCACGTCGCACACCGGGGACCTCGATGCGGTGATGGGCACCGGACTGGTGGTCGTGCTCGATGCCGTTTCCGACCCCGGCAACGCCGGCACCATCGTCAGGACCGCGGACGCGGCCGGTGCGGCGGGTGTGATCCTGACCGAGGGAAGTGTCGACGTGTTCGGGCCCAAGGCGGTCCGTGCAGCGGCCGGGTCGACCTACCACCTGCCCATCGTGGTCGATGTCCCGCTCGACGCCGTGGTCGATCGGTGCCGAACGGCCGGGCAACCGATCTACGGGCTGGCCGGCTCCGGCTCGCTGACCATCGACGATCTGGAGCGACAGGCGCCGCCGATCGCTCTGGTCCTGGGCAACGAGGCGCACGGCCTGTCGACCGCCAACGCGGAACTGCTGGACGGTCTGGTCTCGATCCCCATCCACGGCCGTGCCGAGTCCTTCAACGTCGCCGCAGCTGCCGCCATCGCGATCTACCTGACGGCGCGCTCGACGCGGTTGCGTGCCTGATGGGCAACGACCCGCTGGAGCGGCTCGCGCACGGCGTCCTGATCATCCGTGACGGACGGATCACGTACAGCAACACCCACGCGCGTGGGTTGCTGCAGAGCAGTGCCACGGCGGACCGACGCGATCCCACCTGGCCGCAGGGGCGTGCGCTCGCCGATGCGGCGCGCTTCCTCGATGAGGCCGGCGACCCCGTGGTCCTGCCGACCGACCCACCCGCGGTCGGTGGCCGGTACGCCGAACACCTCGTCCGGCTGCAGACGGCAGGGCCCCCGCGACCGTTGGCGCTGGAAGGGGCCTGGTCGGATGGCGAACTGGTGCTCACGCTGAGGAACGCGGGCCGTCGCGACTCGGCGGTCCGACTCCAGGGCGACATGGTCGCCACGGTCGCCCACGAGATCCGCTCGCCGCTGACCAGCGTGAAGGGGTTCACCCGGACCCTGCTGTCGCGATGGGACCGGTTCTCCGACGAGCAGAAGCTCACGATGCTGGCGACGATCGAACAGGATGCCGACCGCGTCACCCGGCTGCTTACCGACCTCCTCGAGGTCTCCCGGATCGATGCCGGTCGGGTCAAGCTGAATCGGTCCACCGTTGATGTGGCGGCCCTGGCCGTGTCGGTGGCGGACAAGGCCCGGGTGCGGAGCAGCCAGCCGCAGATCGAGGTCATCTGCGAGCCAACGGCCGATCCTGCGGCGACGTCGATCTCCGCGGATCGGGACAAGCTCGAACAGGTCCTGACCAACCTGGTCGACAACGCGATCCAACATGCACCCGGGAGTCCCATCACGCTCACCGTCGCGTCGTTCGAGCATGGTGTTCGGGTCAGCGTGGCGGATGAGGGTCCCGGCGTCGATCCCGCGACCAGTGCCCAGTTGTTCCGCAAGTTCGGTCGCGGACGGGATGCCGCGCGCTCCGGGACGGGCCTCGGGCTCTTCCTCACCAAGGGGATGGTGGAGGCGCACGGTGGACGCATCTGGTTCGACCCGGACGTCGAGGTCGGGGCGACGGTGCACCTCGAGCTCCCACGAGCCGTGGGCTGACCGGTCGCCGGATGGGCGTCTACGCTGCGGGCCGAACGTCGCTCCACGCCACACGCCGCCATCGCCAGATGTCCGGCGCGCGGCGTTCCTGCTGGAGGTAGCCCGTGACTGACGCACCCGAAGACGCCGTCGCGCGGATCGTCGAACTCAAAGCCGAGGCGTTGGCGGCCATCGCGGCCGCCGATGACACGCCTGCGCTCAACGATGTCCGGGTCCGGTTCACCGGGAAGCGCTCGGTGCTCGCCGACCTGCAGAAGGGGATGCGGGATCTGACCCCCGACGAACGCAAGGAGCGCGGGCAGGCACTCAACAGCTTCCGCGCCGCGTTCGATGCGGCCTATCAGGCGCGGGAGGAACAGCTCGCGGGCGCTGCCCTCGCGGCGCGCCTGGAGGCGGAGCGCCTCGATCTGACCCTGCCACCTCGACATCGCCCCCGGGGACGTCCGAACCTGTTGACCCAGGTCGAGCACGAGATGCTCGAGGTGTTCATCGGGATGGGCTACCGGGTCGCCGAGGGTCCGGAGGCCGAGGCCGGTCTGTTCAACTTCGACCTGCTCAACATCGAATCCGATCACCCTGCCCGCCAGGAGATGGACACGATCTACGTCGCCGGGTTCGACGACGTGGTCCTACGGACCCACACCTCCCCGGTGCAGGCGCGGGTGATGGCGGTCCAGGATCCGCCGATCGCGGTCGTGTGCCCGGGGCGGACCTACCGCGCGGACGCGGTCGATGCGACGCACTCGCCGGTGTTCAGCCAGGTCGAGGGTCTGGTGATCGGTGAGGACATCACGATGGGGGACCTGCGTGGGACCCTGCTGGCCTTCTCCCGTGCGCTGTTCGGTGCGGACCGCCAGATCCGCCTGCGGCCGTCGCACTTCCCGTTCACCGAGCCGTCGGCCGAGGTCGACGTCTCGTTCGACGGGCCCGGCGGCAACCACGGCTGGCTGGAGATCCTCGGTGCCGGGATGGTCGACCCGAACGTCCTGTCGATGTCGGGGATCGAACCGGAGCGCTACGCCGGGTTCGCCTTCGGCATCGGGATCGAGCGGGTCGCGATGCTGCGCTACGGCGTCACCGACATCCGCGAGTTCTTCGAGGCCGACGCCCGCTTCCTCGCCCACTTCTGATCGTTGCCGGGTCGTCCCCGCCCCCTGCCTCTGAGACATCTCCGATGCTGCTGAGCACACCGTGAAGGACCTGTCGTGAAGTTGCCGCTCTCCTGGTTGCGTTCCCTGGTGGACGTCGACCTGCCGGTCGCCGAACTCGCCGACGTGATGAGCCTGCACGGGCTCGAGGTCGAGGAGGTCGCGACCCCCGGTGCGGGGACCGCCGGTGTTCGGACCGCCCGCGTGCTCGACTGGTCCGCCCACCCCGACGCGGACAAGCTGCGCGTCGTCGAGGTGACCGGGGACGGCGGGGACGGATCGATCGAACTGGTCTGCGGGGCATCCAACTTCGACGTCGGCGATGTCGTCGCCCACGCGGTCCCGGGGGCCTCGATCCCCGGCATGACCATGGAGAAGCGCAAGATCCGCGGGGTCGTCTCCCACGGCATGTTGGCGTCCGCCCGTGAACTACAGCTCGGTGACGACCACGACGGCATCCTGCGGCTGCCGCGCGATACGCCGCTCGGCGCCGAACTGACCGAGCTGCTGCCGCTGGGTGAGCCGGTCATCGAGATCGCGGTCCAGCCGGACCGCGGCGACCATCTCAGCGTGCTCGGTGTGGCCCGGGATCTGGCCGCCATCCTGGATACCCGGTGGAACGCGCCGGAGATCCCGACCGCGCCGACCGCGTCGACGATCCCGGTCGACCTGCGGACCGACGGCTGCGTGCGCTTCGCGACCTGGAGCGTCGACGACGTCACCGTGCAGCCGTCGCCGCCGTGGTTGGCGCAGCGCCTGGCGCAGTGTGGCGTGCGGTCGATCGACGTCGTCGTCGACATCACCAACTATGTGATGCTCGAGCTCGGGCAGCCGCTCCACGCGTTCGACCTGGACCGGTTGCGGGGACCGTCGCTGGTGGTCCGTGGATCGCAGGGTGGCGAGCGACTGACCACGCTCGACGACCAGGTGCGCGAACTCGTCGACGGCGACCTCGTCATCGATGACGCGGAACGCCCCGTCAGCCTGGCCGGGGTGATGGGTGGGCTCGACACCGAGGTCACACCTGCGACGACCCGCGTGCTCCTCGAGGCAGCGGTCTGGGACCCGGCCAGGATCCGTCGGACCTCGCGGCGGCTGGGGCTCGAGAGCGAGGCCAGCAAGCGGTTCGAGCGGCGGGTCGACCCGCAGGGCGCGGACCGGGCCGTGGCACGCGCCGCCGATCTGCTGGCGCGGCTGTCGGGCGGGACCGCGACGGGATCCGATGTGGTCGCCGGCGGGTCGACGCCGGCGTGGGCGGCGCCCACGCCGGTGACCGTCGACACCGCGCGCGTCGGCCGGCTGCTGTCGTTGGACCTGGACACCGCTGCGCAGGCTGCGTTGCTGGTGCGCAGCGGCTGCGAGGTCGAGTCGGTCGCTCACGGGCACCTCGAGGTGACGGCCCCGTCGTGGCGGGGCGATCTGACCCGACCGGCCGACATCGCCGAGGAGGTGGCGCGCCTCCACGGCTACGACGCCATCCCCGCGACCCTGCCGGCGATCACCCAGGTCGGTGGCCTGACCCCGCAACAACGCCTTGAGCGCGAGGCCCGGTCGATCGCGCTGGCCGGCGGCTTCTCCGAGTCCGTGTCCCGGCCCTTCGTCGGTGGCGGGGCGATGGTCGGCGTGGCGCCCTCGAACGGCCGCGTCGTGCTGAGCAACCCGCTGGCCAAGGACGCGTCCGCGATGCGCCCGTCACTGCTGGAGGGCCTGCTGCAGGCGATCCGGCGCAACGTCGGACAGGGCCGTCCCGGTGTCGCGCTCGTGGAGTTCGGGCGGCTGTTCCGGCCGGTCGACGATCCGGTCGGCGACGTGCTCGATGCGACCATCGACGGCGTCTGGCGCTGGCGGTCACCCGACGGCGCGCCGCTCCCCGTCCAGCCACGGGCGATCGGCCTGGCCGCGCAGGGCCTGCGGGTCGGACCCGGGTGGTTGGACCAGGACGACCGGTGGACGCTCGATCACGTGCTCGGTGTCCTCGACGAGGTGGTCGATCGACTCGCACCACCGGGCGACGCCGCGTGGCGCCTGCAGCGGGTCGCGGTCGAGCGCGAGGGCCTGCACCCCGGGCGGACCGCGGCGCTGCATCTGTTCGGCCACGAGGTCGGGCTCGTGGGGCAGCTGCATCCGAGCGAAGCCGACGACCGTGACCTGCCGGAGCCGGTCGTGGTCGGCGAGCTGCTGCTGGAGCCGTTGCTGCTGGCCGTCCCGGAAGGCGGACACCCGCCGATCGGATCGATCTCGCTCGTCCGGCACCCGGCGATGAACATCGATGTCGCGTTGCTGGCCGATGATCAACTGCCCTACGCCTCGCTGGAGGCCGCGGTCCGCCGCGGCGCCGGTGAGCTGTTGGACGAGGTTTGGTGCTTCGACGAGTACCGCAGCGAGCAGTTGGGGGAGGGGCGGCGCAGCGTCGCGATCCGCCTGCGGCTCCAGGACCCCGAGCGCCAGCTCACCGACGACGACGCCGAGGCCGTGATCAACGCGATCGCAGAGCAGGCCGACGCCATCGGCGCGACCCTGCGGCGGTAGATGCGCCCGGCACCCACGTTGGCTCGGGTCCCTCCGGGCTGGTGTGTGGTCGATCGGTCCGCTGCCTACCCTCGTCCCATGGCATCCATCAATCTGCAGGGCGGCGTCTCCGTGCCGGAGGCGGAGCTCGAGCTGCGCGCCGCCAGGTCCAGCGGTCCGGGTGGCCAGAGCGTCAACACCACCGACTCCAAGGTCGAACTCCGCTGGGACGTGGCGTCGAGCGGCGCGCTCACGCCGGCCCAGCGCGAACGGGTCATGGACCGGCTGTCGTCCCGCCTCACGACGGACGGCGTGCTGATCCTCTTCGGCTCCGAGCACAAGAGCCAGCACCGCAACCGTGAGGCCGTCATCGCCCGGTTCCAGTCGATCGTCGACGAGGCGCTCACGCCCCCGAAGGCCCGGCGGCGCACACGCCCGACCCGGGGCTCGAAGGAACGCCGGCTCACGAGCAAGAAGCGCCGGGGTGAGATCAAGAAGCTCCGCAAGCCCCCGCCGACCTGAGCATCCCTGCACATCGACCCGTCGAGTTTGCAATTTCCTGCACTATCCTGCAGGATGCGGCCTGCACGGTCGGAGGGATCCCGGTCACCCGCGGCAGCGATCCCTCCCACTCCGCACCCCGGCAACGCAGTGGACAGGAACATCCAGTGGCATACCGCGCCGGCATCGTCGGTGCCTCCGGCTACGGAGGTGTCGAACTCGTGCGCCTGCTGACGAGCCACCCCGGCATCGACGTCGAGGTGGTGGCCGCACACGGGCAGGCGGGCGAACCGGTCGCGAACCTGTTCCCGAACCTCGCGGGTGACCGCCATTTCGATGCGATCGATCCCGACGAACTCGCGGCGCTCGATGTCGTGTTCCTGGCGACCCCCCACGGACCCGCGTTGGACCTCGGTGCCGTGCTCCACGACGCCGGCACCAGGGTCGTGGACCTGTCCGCCGCCTTCCGCCTGTCCGCCGACGGATTCGGCACCTGGTACCACGACGTCCACCCGCGGCCGGACCTGGCGGCGGGGGACGACGCTGCCGCCACCTCGACGGTCTACGGACTGCCCGAACTCCCCGACCCCGTCGGTGGGGCTCGGGACGCGGGTGGAGCGACCCTCCGCGACCGGATCCGTGAAGCGACGCTCGTCGCCAACCCCGGCTGCTACCCGACGGCGACCCTGTTGGGGCTGGCGCCGCTCGCTTCCCTGATCGAGCCGGGCACCATCGTGGTCGATGCCAAGAGCGGGACCTCGGGTGCCGGTCGGCCGGCCAAGGACCACCTGCACTTCAGCCACGTCCACGGCGATCTGGTCACCTACGGCGCACCGGCGCACCGGCACACCGGCGAGATCGAACGGTGGCTCCCTGCCGGCCTCGGCGCCATCACCTTCACGCCGCACCTCGTGCCCATGAGTCGCGGCCTGCTCGCGACCTGCTACGGAAAGCTCGTCGACGGCACGTCCGCCACGGACGTCCAGGACGCGCTGCACTCCGCCTACGACCACGAGCCGTTCGTGCACGTCCTGGCGTCCGGCACGTTCCCGCACACCAAGGCGCTGGCCGGTTCCAACGGCTGCCAACTGAGCGCCGTCGTCGACGACCGCACGGGCCGGGTGACCGTCACCTCCGCGATCGACAACCTCGGCAAGGGTGCCGCGGGGCAGGCCATCCAGAACGCGAACCTGCTGCTCGGTCTCGAGGAGACCACGGGACTGACCGCCATCGGGATGTACCCGTGACCGCCACCCCCGCACCAACCCACATCCACGGCTGGGGGCCGCTCGATCGCACGGGCCTGACACCGATCGACGGGGGTGTCACGGCCGTCGCCGGCATCCGCGCCGGCGGGGTCGTCAGCGGCGTCAAGGCATCCGGGAAACCCGACCTCGCCCTGATCGCCGCCGACGAGCCGGCCGGTGCCGCCGCGGTCACCACGACCAACCTCGTCAAGGCGTCCGCCTGTCTGCTGACCGACCGGAACACCGCCGACGGGCGGGCCCAGGCCATCCTCATCAACGCCGGGAACGCGAACGTTTGCACACCGGACGGCGCCGCACACACGCAGCGTCTGGCTGACGCGACCGCGCGCCATCTCGACGTTGCAGCGGCCGATGTCCTGGTGATGTCCACCGGTGTGATCGGCGTCCCGCTGCCCATCGATCGCATCGAGGAGGCGCTGCCGGCCGTGGTCGCCGACCTGGCCCCCGACGGCGCCGACCGTGCGGCGACGGCGATGCTGACCACGGACACCGTGACCAAGCAGGTCGCGTTCGAGGTCGCGGACGAGGACGGCAACCGCTGCGTGGTCGCCGGGATGGCCAAGGGCGTCGGCATGATCGAACCGGCGATGGCCACGCTGCTCGTCGTGCTGACGACGGACGCGCCGCTCGGCAGGCCGGTCCTGCAGCAACTGCTCCGTCAGGCCGTCGGCGTGACGTTCAACCGCATCAGCGTGGATGGGGACGGCTCCACGAGCGACACGGTGGCGATCCTTGCGACCGGTGCGGCGGACCACCCACCGAACCTGGACGCGGTCACCCGGGGTCTGCATGCCGTCTGCGCGGACCTCGCCCACGCGGTGGTGTCCGACGGTGAGGGCGCGAGTCGGGTCGCGGCGATCACGGTGCGCGGGGCGTCGTCCGAGGAGGACGCCGAGACGCTTGCCCGTGCGATCGCGAGTTCGCTCCTGGTCCGCGCGGCGATCCACGGCGCTGACCCGAACTGGGGCCGCATCCTCATGGCGATGGGCACGGCCGGTGTGGCTTTCGAACCCGACCGGGTGAGTGTGTCGTGCGGTGGGGTGACGGTCTGCCGCTTCGGGGTCGCGACCGCGTTCGACCGCGGCCAGGCGGCTGTCGCCATGGACCGTCCGCAGGTGACGATCGACGTGGACCTCAACGTGGGACCGGCGTCGGCGACCATGCTCACCTGCGACCTCACGCCCGAGTACGTCCGGTTCAACGCCGAATACACGACCTGAAGCCCACGATCCGATCAGGACCCACCATGTCCTCCCGTTCACATGCCTCCACGGCCGCCGCACACGCCATGAACCCGACCCGTGCCGCCACCTCGGCACAGGCCGCCGCCAACGCCGCGACCCGCGTCTCGAGCGCCGACGGCGTCAACGTCGCCCGCATCGAGGTCGCCCAGGAGAAGGCGGCCGTCCTGCGCGAGGCCTTGCCCTGGATCACGCAATTCCACGGCCGCACGGTCGTGGTCAAGTACGGCGGCAACGCGATGGTCGACGATGCACTCAAGGGTTCGTTCGCCGCCGACATCGCCCTGCTGCACTTCGTGGGCCTGCGTCCCGTCATCGTCCACGGTGGTGGGCCGCAGATCAGCGCGCTCGCCGAGCAGTTGGCGGTGCCGTCCAACTTCGTGGGCGGCCTACGGGTCACGGACGACGCGATGATGAACGTCGTGCGCATGGCCCTGCTCGGTCAGGTCAACCCCGAGGTCGTCGGGCTGGTGCAGGACGCCGGAGCGCCCGCCGTCGGGGTCGCAGGGACGGATGCCGGGCTGATCCAGGTCCGTCCCGCGGTCGGACCTGAGGGTGAGGACCTGGGCCTGGTCGGCGAGGTGGAGACGGTCAACGCCCGCTACATCAACGAACTGCTCGACGACGGGTTCGTCCCCGTGATCGCCACGGTCGGACGCGACGCTGACGGCCGCGAACGCAACGTCAACGCCGACCTGGCCGCTGGTGCGATCGCCGCCGCCCTCGAGGCGTCCAAGCTCGTCTACCTCACGGACGTCCCGGGGCTCTACCTCGATTTCGGTGATGTCGAGAAGCAGGCACTGATGAGCGAGGTGTCGGTCGATCGGTTGGAACGGATGCTCCAGGACGACGAACTCCACACCGGGATGCGCCCGAAGATCCGGTCGATCGTGTCCGCGATCCGCGCCGGTGTCCCGCAGGCCCACATCCTCGACGGCCGGGTCCTGCACGCTGTCCTGATCGAGATCTTCACCGACGAGGGCGTCGGCACGATGATCACGCGGTCGTTGGATCCGGTCGTGCCCCCCGGTGCGGAGATGCGGTCATGAGCCACCTCGACGACCTGCAGGTCCGGGCGGACAGCCGCATCATGACCACCTACCCGCCGGGCAAGGCCGCCTTCGTCCGCGGCCAGGGCACGGTGCTGTTCGACGGGGACGGCAACGCGTGGCTCGACTTCCTGTGCGGTCTGGCGGTGACCAGCCTCGGGCACGCGCACCCCGCGGTCACCGAGGCCGTCGCCCGGCAGGCCGGGACCCTGGTGCACACGTCCAACCTCTACCTCACCGAGCCGGCCATCGAACTGGGGGAGCGGCTGGCACGCATCTGCGGCTGGGAGGAGGCAAACGTCTTCTTCGCGCAGTGTGGCGCGACCGCGAACGAGGCGGCCATCAAGTTGGCGCGCAAGCACGGCAAACGGCAGCACGACGACAAGGTGCGGATCGTGGCGCTGGAGGGGTCCTTCCACGGTCGGACACTGGCGACCCTGGAAGCCACCGGCCAGCCCGCCAAGCACGTGCCGTTCGCGCCTCTCGCGGGGTTCGTCGATCACGTCCCGTACGACGATCCGGAGGCGCTCCGTGCCGCGGTGACCGAGGACACCTGCGCCGTCATGCTCGAGATCGTCCAGGGTGAGGGCGGGGTCCGCCCGGTTCCCGACGAGGTCCTGCTCGCCGCACGCGAGGCCTGCGATGACCACGGTGCGCTGCTGATCGTCGACGAGGTCCAGACCGGCATCGGGCGGACGGGCCCCTGGTTCGCCTTCCAGGACGCGCCGATCGAGCCCGACGTGATCACGGTCGCGAAGGCGCTCGCCAACGGCATGCCGATCGGGGCGTGTATCGCCCGTGGTGCCGCCACCAAGGTCTTCGAACCCGGTGATCACGCCACGACCTTCGGTGGCAACCCGGTCACCTGCGCCGCGGCGCTCGCGGTGCTCGACACGATCGAATGCGACGGTGTGCTGCAGACCGCGGCGACCCGCTCGGAACGCCTGGTGGCTGGGCTGCACGACCTCATCGCCACCTCCGAGCTCGCCACCGGCGTCCGCGGGAAGGG
>SLHP01000038.1 GCA_007136095.1 Nitriliruptoraceae bacterium | reverse complement strand
CAGCACCAGCAGGTGCGTCAGGATCGCCGTGGGGCGCAGAAGGTCGCGAAGCATCGAGGTCGAGGGTACCCATGTACCCACGACCGAACGCCACCGGGAGCACCCCATGACCAGTCTGGCCAGTCTGCATCACCGTGACGGACATCTCGGTTGGGACCGATCGATCCCGCCGGTCCTCGAGGTGGCGTCGGGTGATGAGGTCGAGCTCACCTTGGCCGACTGCTTCGCCGGCCAGCTGACCGGTGATGCGACCGGGGCCGACGTGGCAGCCCTGGACCTCGACGGAGCCAACCCGCTGACCGGCCCGGTCCGGGTGGCAGGAGCCCGGGCCGGCGACGTCCTGGCCGTCGAGATCCTCGAGGTCGAGGTGGGAAAGACCGGTTGGACGACCCTGATCCCCGGGTTCGGCCTGCTGGCCGATGAGTTCCCCGACCCGCACGTCATCGTCTCGGACATCGGACCGGACACGGTGGTGTTCGGGGCTATCGCCCGCCTCCCGCGGCGTCCCTTCCTGGGCACGGTCGGTCTGGCTCCAGCGGAACCCGGACACCACAGTGTCATCCCACCGCGTCGCGTCGGGGGCAACCTCGACTGCCGCGATGTGCGTCCGGGCGTGACCCTCCTGCTGCCCGTCGAGGTCGACGGCGCGTTGCTGTCGGTCGGGGATCCGCATGCGGCGCAGGGCGACGGTGAGGTCTGCGGGACCGCTGTCGAGACCACAGCGACCGCGCGGCTGCGGCTGACCGTGCGCGCCGAGGTGAACCTCGCGGCACCGGCGCTCGAACTGCCTGCCGATGTGGAACCACCGGGCGGTGGCCGGTTCGTCACGACCGGCGTCGGCCCGGACCTGTACGAGGGGGCACGTGCGGCGACCCGTGCGATGATCGAGCATCTGGGCCGGGTCCACGACCTGGCACCAGCGGACGCGTACGCGCTGTGCTCGGTGGCGGGCAACCTCCGGATCCCCGAGGTCGTCGACGCACCGAACTGGGTCGTCGCGCTCGACCTCGATACGTCGGTGGTCACCTGACACCGCTGTCCGTCAGGCGGCGCCGCCGACCCGCACATCTCGGGCACCCATGCGTGCGGCGTCCGCCGTCCGGTCGTCGGGCATCTTCTGCGACTCGAGTTCCGCGGCGACGCGCGCCTCGTAGTGCTCGATCTCGCGGGCCAGGGTTCCTTCGTCCCACCCGAGGACGTCGCCGATCAGCGGCGCCACGTCCTGCGCGGCGGCCACGCCTCGGTCGAAGGTCTCGATCGAGATGTGGGTCCGACGGGTCAGGAAGTCATCGAGGTGGTTGACACCTTCGCTCTGCGCCGAATACACGGCCTCGGCCTTGAGGTAGATGTCCGCGCCGACGATGGGTGCGGCGAGGTCGGGACGGTCGTCGATCAGTGCGAGCACCTCGGTGATCATCGAGCCGTAGCGGTTGAGCAGGTGTTCGATGCGGCTGACGTGCAGCCCGGACTCCTCGGCGATGCGGGCCCGGCGGTTCCACAGCGCGTGGTAGCCCTGGGCCCCGAGCAGCGGGGTGCGTTCGGTGACGCAGGCCGGGACCCGTTGCGGCAGCGAGCGCGCTGCCAGGTCGACGGCGTCCTTGGCCATGACCCGGTAGGTCGTGTACTTCCCCCCGGCGATGGTGATCAGCCCGGCGGCCGTCTGTGCCACCGCGTGCTCGCGGGACAGCTTGCTGCTGGCCTCCGATTCGCCGGACAGCAGCGGACGCAGGCCGGCGTAGACACCCTCGACATCCTCGTGGGTCAGGGGCGTCTGCAGGACCCGGTTGACGTGGTCGAGCAGGTACTGGATGTCGGTACCGGATGCGGCGGGGTGTGCCAGGTCGAGGTTCCAGTCGGTGTCGGTGGTGCCGATCAGCCAGTGGTTGCTCCAGGGGATGATGAACAGCACGCTGGACTCGGTCCGCAGGATCAGTCCACTGTCCCCGTGGATCCGGTCCTTGGGCACCATGATGTGGATGCCCTTCGAGGCGCGGACCTGGATCTTGCCGCGGCCGACGAGTTCCTGGATGTTGTCGGTCCAGACGCCGCTCGCGTTGATCACCTGGCGGCCGCGGACGTCGATGTCCTCGCCGCCCTCCTGATCGCGGATCGTGGCGCCGACGACCCGCTCGCCCTCCCGGATCAGGCCCGTCACCCGGGCGGAGTTCGCGACAGCCGCGCCGTAGGCGGCCGCGGTCCGCGCGATCTCCATGGTGTGACGCGAATCGTCGACCTGCCCGTCCCAGTAGCGCAGCGCACCGACCAGCGCATCCTTGCGCAGCGATGGCACCAGCTCCATCGCCTTGCGGCGGGTCAGGTGCTGGTGGCGGGGGAGTTGCCGGGCACCGCCGAGGGTGTCGTAGAGGAACACCCCAGCTCCGGCGTAGATCCGTTCCCACACCGGGTGCTTCAACGGGTAGACGAACGACACCGGCTTCACCAGGTGCGGTGCCAGGTCGTTGAGCAGCAGGCCGCGTTCCTTGAGTGCCTCCTGGACCAGCGAGAAGTTGAGCTGCTCGAGGTACCGCAGCCCGCCGTGGATCAGCTTCGATGACCGGCTGGAGGTGCCGGCGGCGTAGTCGCGCTGCTCGACGAGCGCCACGGTCAGGCCCCTCGTGGCCGCATCCAGAGCGATCCCGGTCCCGGTGACCCCACCGCCGATGACCACGATGTCGAACGTCTCGTCGCGCATGCGCTGCAGGTCGTGACGGCGACGTTCGGCGGACAGCGGGACGGGTTCCACAGGGGGCCTTTCTGCGAGCTTCCGGGTCGGGGTTCGAGACTATCCAGCGTTCGTTGCGGCGAGGGGGTGCGGGTTGACGGGGCCGATGGCCCCCGGCGGCTCGCACGGCCCCTGTGCAGGCGCGGCGCCGTGCTGCCTACCCTGAGGGCCGACGAACCAGCCACCCACCCGTTCTTCCCTGCGCCCCGGAGAGGATCCTGCATGTGCGGTTTCTGTGGTGAACGCCGCTTCGACGGGGCGACGCCCGACATGGGGGCGGTTGCCCGCATGACCGAGGTCCAGGCCCCCAGGGGCCCGGATGGTGAGGGACTGTGGGCGTCGGGACCCATGGCCTTCGGCCACCGGCGGCTGTCGATCATCGACCTGTCGGCCTGCGGCAACCAACCGATGCACGATCCGGACCTCGGCCTGACGATCGTCTTCAACGGCTGCATCTACAACTACCAGCAGCTGCGTGAGGAACTGCTCGCCGAACGCGACGACCGGTTCTTCTCGACCTCGGACACCGAGGTGGTGCTCAAGGCCTACCACGCGTGGGGGGACCGTTTCGTCGAGCGACTCCAGGGCATGTTCGCCTTCGTGATCCACGAACGGGACACCGACCGGACCTTCCTGGCCCGGGACCGGTTCGGGATCAAGCCGCTGTACCTCGCCGAGACCCCGTCGCGGCTCCGGTTCGCATCGAGTCTGCCGGCGTTGGTCGCGGGTGGTGACCTCGACACCTCGATCGACCCGGTCGCCCTGCACCACTACCTGTCGTTCCACGCCGTGGTTCCGGCTCCCCACACGATCCTCAACGGGGTACGCAAACTCCCGCCCGCGACGATCCTGGCGATCGAACCCGACGGGACCCGCACGCAGACCGAGTACTGGGAACCGAACTTCACCCGTGACCCGGACCGCGCCGACTGGAGCGAACGCGACTGGGAGGACGCGGTGCTCGAGTCGATGCGGGGGGCCGTCGACTGGCGCCTGGTCGCCGACGTCCCGGTCGGTGTCCTGTTGTCCGGCGGACTCGATTCCTCGATGGTCGTCGGCCTGCTGGCCGAAGCGGGCCAGACCGGGATCAACACCTTCTCGATCGGGTTCGAGACCGTCGGGGGCGAGGAAGGCGATGAGTTCAAGTACTCGGACGTCATCGCCCGGGAGTTCGACACCGATCATCACCGCATCCGCATCGGGACCGACCGCATGCTGCCCGCGCTGCACGACGCCGTGCGGGCGATGTCCGAGCCCATGGTCAGCCACGATGCCGTCGCGTTCTTCCTGCTCAGCCAGGAGGTCGCCAAGCACGTCAAGGTGGTGCAGTCCGGGCAGGGTGCCGACGAGGTCTTCGCCGGCTACCACTGGTACCCGCCGATGCAGGCGTTGACCGATGAACTCGGTCCGGATGCGTCGCGTGACGCGCTGGTCGCGCGAGCCGTCGACAGCTACCACGGCGCGTTCTTCGACCGGTCGCACGCCGAGATGGCTGAGCTGCTGCGTCCCGAACACCGGGTCGAGCAGGACGTGTCCCGAGCGTTCGTGGAGCAGCATTTCGCGCGACCCGGGGCAGAGACCGCCACCGACATGGCCCTACGACTGGATTCGCAGATCATGCTGGTCGACGACCCGGTCAAGCGGGTCGACAACATGACGATGGCCTCCGGGTTGGAGGCACGGGTCCCCTTCCTGGACCACGAGGTGCTGGAGATCGCCGCACGCGTCCCTCCGGAACTCAAGCTCGCCCAGGAGGGCAAGGGTGTGCTGAAGGAGGCGGCGCGTCGCGTGATCCCCTCCGCGGTCATCGACCGCCCGAAGGGCTACTTCCCGGTCCCGGCGCTCAAGCACCTGCAGGGCCCCTACCTGGCGTTGGTGCGCGATGCGCTCCACGCACCGGAGGCCCGCGAGCGCGGCCTGTTCCAGGACGCGTACATCGATCGTCTGCTGGCGGATCCGAACGCCGAACTCACCGCCCTGCGCGGCAACAAACTCTGGCAACTCGGCCTGCTCGAACTGTGGCTGCAGGAACACGATGTCCGACCGTAACCGCCCGCCCCACGAGGACCGGCTCTCGACCCGCTCGTGGGACGCCCGACCGGACGACCTCACCGAGGACATCCGGGAGAACGTCGCCCTGGAGTGCGGCTGGGGCCGCCTGATCTTCGGGCAGACGTTCGCCTCGCACGACGAGCTCGTCGCCGAGATATCACGTGAGGAGGCCGGCCGGCGCGACATCTGCCTGTACGTGCGTGAACCCCACGTGCTGGTCAGCCGCGCGCCGCAGGAACTGTTCATCGACCCGAGCCACACCTACCGGCTTCGGTTCGACGACAGGGACCTCGCGATCGGGGACGAGGGTCTCGTACGCGTCCGTGCGATCGAGACCGACGCGGATGCGCACGCCATCAACCGGATCTACGCCGCGGCGGGCATGGTCACCGCGCCGGTCGAGGTGCTGCTCGACAACCAGCAGACCCCGACCTTCGTCTACCTGGTCGCCGAGGACACCGAGACGGGCCAGATCATCGGCACCATCACGGGCGTCGATCACCGTGAGGCCTTCAACGACCCCGAGGACGGCACCAGCCTGTGGTGTCTGGCCGTCGACCCGCAGACATCCCGTCCCGGGGTCGGGCGTCTGCTGGTCCAGGCGTTGGCGGCGCGCTGCCAGGCTGCTGGACGCGCCTACCTCGACCTCTCGGTGGTCCACGACAACGCTCCCGCGATCAGCCTCTACGAGAAACTCGGCTTCCAGCGGGTCCCCGTCTACTGCGTGAAGCGCAAGAACCCGATCAACGAGCGGCTGTTCGCAGCGACACCCAGCGAGGGGATCGACGACCTCAACATCTACGCCCGCATCGTCGCCGACGAGGCCTTCCGTCGTGGGGTCAAGGTCCGGGTCATCGACGCGGAGTCGGGGATGCTGGAGCTGTCCCACGGTGGTCGGGTCATCCAGACGCGGGAGGCACTATCGGAGCTGACCAACGCCGTTGCGATGAGCCGGTGTGATGACAAGCGCCTGACCCGGAGGCTGCTCGCCGACGCCGGCCTGAACGTGCCGGCGGGCCGGGTCGCCACCGGCGACGAGCACGACATCGAGTTCCTGTCGGACGTCGGCGAAGCGGTGGTCAAGCCGGCGCGCGGTGAGCAGGGCAACGGCATCACCGTCGGGGTCCGCACCGACCGCGAGCTGACCGAAGCGGTCACGCTCGCCGAGCGCTTCTGCCCGGACGTCCTCATCGAGGCGTGCGTCAACGGGCAGGACCTCCGCGTGCTCGTGATCGACCACCAGGTCGTCGCGGCAGCCGTCCGCAAGCCCGCCATCGTCGTGGGCACCGGCTCGCACACGATCGCCGAACTCATCGCCGCAACCTCCCGGCGACGTTCCGCCGTGACGCAGGGTGAGTCATCGATCCCGTCGGACGAGGTCACCTTCAAGACCGTTCGCGACGCCGGGTTCGATCTGGAGGAGGTGCTCCCCACCGGTGTCGAACTCGCCGTGCGTCGGACCGCCAACCTGCACACCGGCGGTACGATCCACGACGTCACCTCGAAGCTGCATCCGACCCTCGCCGAGGCCGCCGTGCAGGCCAGCCGGGTCCTCGACATCCCCGTGGTCGGGATCGACCTGCTGATCCAGGATCCGGCGGAAACCGACTACGTCGTCATCGAGGCCAACGAGCGACCCGGCCTGGCCAACCACGAGCCCCAGCCGACAGCTGCCCGGTTCCTCGACCTGTTGTTCCCATCGACGCGGGCGCTGCCCCAGGGCTGGTCGCCCGAGGCCGCGGGTGCGGACCACCGCGCAGACTGAGCCGCAGTCCGCGGGTGTCAGCTGACCCCGATCAGGCCCCGAACGCGGCCGGGATCAGCGCCGAGAACACGATCGCAAGGCCCAGCATCGCAACGACCAGGCCGCCGACGATCCGCGTGCCCCGCGCAGCCTCCTCGCGGGGGACGAACAGGAACCCGGCCGCCAGCCAGCCACCCAGGAGTCCGCCGACGTGCCCCCCGACCGAGATGTTCGGGATGAAGAAGGTCAGCGCCAGGTTGAGCAGCACCAGGGTCCCGATGCTGGTCTTCCACGGGTTGATGCCGCGACCTCGCATCCCCACCATCGCTGCGCCCATCAGCCCGAAGACCGCGCCGGACGCACCGATGGTGATCTGGAACGGGTTGCCCCCGAAGATCTGGCCGAACACCCCGTCGACGCCGCCGGTCAGCGCCCCGATCCACGCCAACGCCACTACGCCCAGGCTGCCGCCCGCCAGGCCGGCGGCGTACAGCGCGATGTACCGGTTGCGCCCGAGCGACGGCTCCAGCATGTGGCCGAGCTGCCAGAGCAGTAACCCGTTGAAGCCGATGTGCATGAGGTTCGCGTGCAGGAAGGCGCTGGTGACCAGCAACCACGGCTCACCGATCGCCGCGCCGACGGGCGTGGCGGTGTACCAGTTGGCGATGGCCTCCAGGAATGCCGGGCCTCCCGGCCCGACGAGGACCGGCCGCAACCCGAAGGCCTGGATCGACTCGGGGAGCGCCATCGTCACGATGAACAGCGCACCGATGACGTAGACGATGCCCCGCGTGATCGGCGCGTGGTTCATCGCATCGGTCAGGCGGCGGGCGGGCACCGCGCCCTTGGCGCAGTCGCGGCACTGGTAGCCGACCGGCGCATCGATCGCCTGCGAGACGGGGATCGCCTTCTCGCACCGTGAACAGCGCATCATCGGCTCGGACGCCGGTTCGTCCGCCGGGCCGTTGCCGGGCTCGTCGTGGTCGCTCACGTGCGTGGTGGCCCTCGTGGTCGTCGACCGACGACGGTACCGGCAACCTCCGGGCGGACCGATCCCGATCGGGACGTGCCTTCGTACCCTGGGCACCGCCGATCACCGGCGGCCCCGCATCGTGAGGAGCGCTCCGTGTCGCGACCATCCACGCTCGCTGAACTTCGAGCTGACGGCTACCGGGATCGGACGGTCAAGGAGGAGTTGCGGGACAACCTCGTGGCACGGCTGCGCGCGGGCGAGCCGATGACCACCGGCATCGTCGGCTACGACGACACCGTCCTGCCGGAACTCGAGCGTGCGCTGCTGGCCGGGCAGGACCTGATCCTGCTGGGGGAGCGGGGACAGGCCAAGACCCGACTCGTGCGTCGGTTGGTGGACCTACTGGACGAGTACGCGCCGGTCGTCGCCGGCTGCGAGATCAACTGTTCCCCCTACCACCCGACCTGCTCCCACTGCCGGATCCTCGCGGCCGAGACCGGGGATGACCTGCCGGTGGTCTGGATCGATCGGAACCGTCGGTTCGCCGAGAAGCTGGCCACGCCCGACACCGCGGTGGCCGATCTGATCGGCGACGTCGATCCGATCAAGGTCGCCGAGGGTCGCACGCTCGGTGACGAGGACACGATCCACTGGGGACTGGTACCTCGACACCATCGCGGGATCGTCGCCATCAACGAACTCCCGGACCTGCCCGAACGGATCCAGGTCGCCCTGCTCAACGTGCTCGAGGAGCGTGACGTCCAGGTCCGTGGCTACTCGATCCGCCTGCCGCTCGACGTCCTGCTGGTGGCGACGGCCAACCCCGACGACTACACCAACCGCGGCCGGATCATCTCGCCCCTGAAGGACCGTTTCGGAGCGCAGGTGCGGACCCACTACCCCCGGACCATCGACGACGAGGTTGCGATCGTGCTCGCGGAGGCGGCGCCGCCTCCCACCGATGTCGCCGTCCACGTGCCGCGGTTCCTCGACGAAGTGCTGGCCGAACTGGTCGCGGGGCTGCGTGACAGCCCGGAGGTCAATCAGCGCTCCGGGGTGTCCGTCCGCTTCACCGTCGGAGCCCACGAGACGCTGGTCTCCAGCGCGGTCCGGCGCGCCGCCCGAACCGGTGCCGCCGTCGCCGTCCCCCGCGTCGTCGACCTCCGCGCCGTCATCCCCGCGGCGCTCGGCCGGATCGAGTTCGACCTGCTCGAGGAGGGCCGCGAGCTGGAGGTCGTCGAGATCGCCCTCGGACGCGCTCTCCTGCGGGTCTGGCGCCGGCACCTCGCCGGCGAACTCGGTGCGAGCATCGACGAACTGCTCCGACGCTTCGATGAGGACGGACTGACGGTGCTGACCGGGGACCTCACGCCCGGTGCCGACGTCCTGGCCTCGTTCGGCGAGCGCGTGGACGGCCTCGCCCGCTGGATCGAACACCTGGGGGAGGACGATCGTGCCGAGGACCCGGAGGTTGCCGCGTCGGTCGTCGAGTTCGTTCTCGAAGGACTGCACCTCGGGCGGCGACTCAACCGCGATGACCTGCAGGGCGCGTCGGTCCGGTATGGAGCCTGACGATGCCTCGCACCCGCTACAGCGCATGGGACGGGAACCAGGACCCCCTGGGCGAACGGCCCGACATCGGGGAACTGCTCGACCGACTCGGTGACGACCTGCTGATGGGGTCCGGAGGTCGGGGCGCCCTCGACGCACTGCGACGACGTGGGGTGTTTGGGGGGCGTGGTCTGGATGATCTGCGTCGCGACCTGGCCGGCCAGCGTCGTGAGCTGGAGCCGGAGCTGGACCTCGACGGTCCGCTCGGGCAGTTGGCCGACGAGCTGGCCGAGATCGTCGAGATCGAACGTGAGGCGCTCGCCCACCGTGATGACGACGCCGCCCGGTTCGACGAACTGCGGCTCGACACGCTCCCGCCGGATCCCGCCGGGCGGTTCCGGGGGCTCTCGGACTACGACTTCAACTCCCCGGAGGCCGCCCAACGCTTCGAGGAGCTCGGTGACAAACTCCGCAAGGATCTGTTGGACGCACACCTGAAGTCGCTGACCGGTGCCCTGGAGGCGGTGACCCCGGAGGACGTGGCGGCGATCGCCGCCATGCTCGCGGATCTCAACCAACTGCTCGAGGCCCGCGCGGCCAACGGTGGCGAGGCTCCTGCCGGCGAGCCGGAGCGGTTCGCCGCGTTCAAGGAACGCCACGGTGCCCTGCTGCCCGGCGACCCGGCCACGCTCGATGAGTTGCTCGCCGAGATGGCCCGTCGCGCGCAGGCGGCGCAGGAGTTCCTCCGGTCCCTGCCGCCCGACCAGCGGGCGCAGCTACAGGACCTGGCCAGCCAGGTGTTCGACGACATCGACCTGGAGTTCCAGCTCGACCAGCTGGGGCAGAACCTCCCGGGCGCCTTCCCCGACGGCATCCCGGGTGCGCCCGGCACCGGTGACGGCGACGGCGATGGCCAGCCCGGCGACGGCGACGGGGACCCGGACGCGCCCCAGCCCGGCGGTCCCGGCGGTCCCGTCAGCCGGGTCGTCGACGCGTGGGAGCGGATGGCCGAACTCGAGGACCTCGAACAGCAGCTCTCGGGTGACTACGAGGGCGCGACCCTCGACGACATCGACGAGGAGGCGCTCCGCCGCGCGCTCGGCGACGATGCCGTCACGGATCTGGCCGAGCTCAAGCGCATCGAGAAGCAGCTGGAGCAGTCAGGGGCGATGCGGGTCCGGGACGGTGAACTCGAACTGACCCCGCGCGGTGCCCGGCTACTGGGGGAGCGGGCGCTCGCCAGGCTGATGGCGCGGGTACGCCGCCAGCCCGCGACCCGGCAGGTCGGCGCCGACCCGGAGCCGACCGGCCAGTCACGAGCCTGGACGTTCGGTGACCGCGAGCCGATCGCCACCGGTGCCACGGTCCGCAACGCGGTGATGCGCCGGGCTGCAGCGGGTATCCGGCCCGGCAGCGGTGGCGTCACGCTGCACCCCGACGACCTCGAGGTGGTCGAACAGGAGATCCGCCCGCGGACGGCCACCGTGCTGCTGCTGGATCTGTCGTTCTCCATGCCGCTGCAGGGCCACTTCATCCCGGCCAAGCGCATGGCGCTGGCGCTCCATGCGCTGATCGAGGGCAAGCACCGGCAGGACTCCTTCCACCTGATCGGCTTCAGCGACTACGCCCGCCGCATGCAGCCTGCCGACCTGGCGGCCGCCGGCTTCGAGCGGGTGTACGGCACGAACATGCACCACGCGTTCCTGCTCGCTCGTCGGGTGCTGGCCGACGACCCACGGCCGGTCAAGCGGGTGGTCATGGTCACCGACGGGGAACCGACCGCCCACCTCGTCGACGGACAGAGCGTGTTCAACTGGCCACCCGTGCCCGAGACCCTTGAGGCCACCCTGCGTGAAGCGATGCGCCTGGCTCGCTCAGGCATCGAGTTGGACGTGTTCCTGCTCGAGGATGCGCCGGGGCTGCTGGCCTTCGCGGAACGGCTCGCCCACATCACCGGGGGTGAGGTGACCCGGATGAACGCCGAGCAGGTCGGTCACACCGTCATCAACGACTACGCGCGCGGGATGCCGTTCGACGGGTGATCACGGATCGCCTGCGTTGCGCGGGTCACTCCCAGCCCTGGGTCGCGGCGGCGAGCAGTCCGAACGAGTTGGTGGCCCAGTGGGCCAGGATCGGCGCGACCAGGCTGCCCGACCGCAGCCGCAGCCAACAGAACCCGGCGCCGGCCACCGCCGTGACCAGGACGGCACCGGCGAGAGCGCCGGTGCCTGCCAGGGAGGCGACCTCCACCTCGTTGATCCGCAGCGTGACGATGGTCGGTGCGATGTGCCACAGCCCGAAGACCACGCTCGTCGCACCGACGGCACGCAGCGGGGGAAGGATCCGGAGCGCGAGTGCCAGCAACACGCCACGGAAGGCGACCTCCTCGAAGATGGCGGTCCCGATCGGGATCCTCACCAACGTTGCGGACAGCAGCGAGCCGTCCGTTGCCGCTGCGCGTTCGTCGGCCAGCAGGGTGGCGACCGCGTCGACGCGATCGGCCAGCAGCACGGCGCCAACGAGTGCGATGGCGACGACGACCGCGGCGCCGATCCCCCACCGGGTTCCAGCGGCCAGCGAGGATCGGGCCAGTCCGAGGGCCTCCAGCCCGCCGCCGCGATCGATCCTCCAGAGCCATCCGGCGAGCAGGAGCCCGTTCAGGGCGAGGTTGCGCACGGTGTAGAGGGTGTCACCGATGACCAGGTTGGCGACGCCGCTCCACAGCAGGAGTGCGATCGACAGGGCCGCGAGTTGCTGGCCGGCGGTGGTGCGGGAGGTCATGCCGGATCCGGACGTTCCGTGGCGTCGGCATCGAACCGCGAGACCCGTGTCGCTGCAACCGCTCCCAGCAGCGCCACACTGATGGCGATCCCCATCGCCCAGCGCGCACCCGCGAGGTCGGCGGCACCTCCGTGGAGCGGTGCGGCGATGGGACGGTTGCCGATGAAGGCCACGCCCCACAGGGCCATGACACGGCCACGGAGTTCGTCGGGCAGGCGGCGCTGCATCGACGTCGTGAAGCCGTTGATGGCGAGCACGAAGCCGGCGCCCGTCGTCGCGAAGGCGGCGACAGCCAGGGCTGCGAGGGGAGCCGCGGCGGCGAGCAGCAGGCTCGCGGCCAGCAGCAGGGTGCCCGCACGGGCCACCGCGAGACTTCCGAAGGCACGCTGGAGCCGCCCAGCGACCAGGGAGGTCAGGGCGGCGGCGATACCGAAGGCGCTCACCATCGCGGCGACCAGCGAGTCGCCGCCACCCAGGTCGGCCGCGAGCGGCGGGGTGAGGGTGATGGTTGGATCTGCGGCGAACCCGGTCGCGCCGATACCGGCGAGCAGCAGCAGGATGTCCCGGTTCTCCCGGACGTAGCGCAGCCCGGCGCGCACGGAGCGGTCCAGCGTCGAACGTGTGGTGACCGACCGCGGGTGGATCACGGCCAGCGCGACGAGCAGCGGCACGAAGCTGGCCGCGTTGATCGTGAAGGCAGCGACCGGGCCGATGGTCGCCAGCAGCACACCCGCGCCGGCAGGACCGATCGCCCGCCCGACGTTGAAGGTGAGGGAGGTCAGCGCGATGCCGTCCTCGAGGGCGTCCTCCGCGACGAGGTAGGGCACCAGGCTGTTGAGGGCGGGTGCGGCGATCGCCACGCCGATGCCGATACCCAGAGCGGTCAGGATGACCGGCCAGGCGCTGGGCAGGCCGGCGGCGCCGAACCGCAGCGTGATCACCGCCAACGTCGTGGCGGACGCGGCCGCGATGAGCTGCCCGGCGAACAGCAGCGTTCGACGATCCACGCGGTCCGACCAGGCCCCGGCGATCGGCGAGAGCACCACCAGGGGCACGAACTGGGCGACGGAGACGAGCCCCACCAGGAACGCCGATCCCGAGAGCCGGAAGACCACGATCGCCGCCGTGACGTTGAACAGCCAGTTCCCGGTGTTGGACGCGAGGTTGCCCCAGAACCACGGACCGAAGGTCCGGTCGACCAGCAGGGTCCGGGTGGGACGCCGGCCATCGTTCGAGGAGGTGTCTCGGGAACTGGTCACGGTGCCGGACGCTACCGCGGGCGTGCGGGTCGGGCCCGAGGTTGACCCGCGCGGGAAGCGACCCAAGTATCGTCGGTGCCTGCTGCCCGGTGACCCGCCCGACCCATGATGGTGACGACGTGAACGATCTGGAACTCGACCTCGACACCACCTGGATGCAGGAGGTGTTGCTCGAACTCCTGCGGATCCCCAGTCCGTCTGGACGGACGGATGTGGTCATGCAGAAGGTGGGTGAGCGCCTCCAGGAGATCGGGCTGGACTTCGAACTCACCCGGCGGGGCGCCATGATCGGCTCGCTTCCGGGCAGGAGTCGCGACAACGGCGGCCTGAACCGGGCCGTGGTGGTGCACACCGACACGATCGGCTGCATGGTCCGGGGACTCAAACCCAACGGGCGCCTCGAGTTGGTCTCGATCGGTACCCACTCGGCCCGCTTCTCGGAAGGGTCCCGGGTCACGATCTTCACCGACGACATCCACCGGTACTACACCGGCACGGTCCTGCCGACCAAGGCCTCCGGGCACGCCTTCGGCGACGAGATCGACAGGCACCCGATCGGGTGGGAGCACGTCGAGGTCCGGGTCGACGAGAAGGTGCACACCGAACAGGATCTGCGTGACCTCGGGATCCAGGTGGGGGACTTCGTCGCGCAGGTCGCCTACCCGGTGATCACCCGGTCCGGGTTCGTGACGTCGCGCCACCTCGACGACAAGGCGGGGGTGGCCGCCGCGCTGACCGCGTTCAAGGCGCTGATCGACTCAGGCCGGGAGCTGGAGGTCGGGGCGCAGTTGATGATCACGATCACCGAGGAGGTCGGCACCGGGGCGTCCAGCGGGGTCCCCGCGGACGTCGCGGAGCTGTTGTCGATCGACGCCGCCGTGGTGGCCCCGGGGCAGTACACGACGGAGACCGGTGTCACCATCGCGATGCAGGACATGCACGGGCCGTTCGATTACCACCTGACCCGTCGTCTGTGCGCGCTGGCCGAGGAGTACGACATCGAGTCCCATCGCGACATCTTCCGGTTCTACCGGTCCGACGTCGCGGCGGCGCTCGAGGGAGGTGCGGAGACGCGCGCCGCGCTGATCGGATTCGGGGTCGATGCCACGCATGGCTACGAGCGCACGCACCTCGATTCCATCGTGGCGACCGCCCGGCTCATGGCGCTGTACCTGCAGACGCCGCTGACGTTCCGGTCGTGGGACGCCAAGCCATCCGGTCCGTTGTCGTCCTTCCCGTCGACCGCGGTCCAGCCGGTCCGGCGGGAACCCGAATGGGACCCCGAGGACGATGAACTCATCGAGAGGGACCGCTTCCCGGAGCTCGAGGCGGAACAGCCGGAGTACCGGCCCCCGGACGCATCCGACTGAGAGAGAGGAACGACGACGTGCGCATCGCCCTGATGATCGAAGGCCAGGAGGGCGTGACCTGGGACGAGTGGGTCGCGCTGGCGCAGACGTGTGAGCAGCGGGGGTTCGACGCCCTGTTCCGTTCCGATCACTACAACGGACTGATGGGGGACGAGACCCGCGACGCCACCGACGCGTGGAGCATCATCGCGGCGCTGGGTGCGGTGACCTCGACGTTGCGGCTCGGCACGTTGGTCTCGCCGGTGACCTTCCGCCATCCGTCCGTGCTGGCCAAGATGGTGGCGACGGCGGACCGGATCTCGGGCGGCCGGGTGGAGCTCGGTATCGGCGCCGGGTGGAACGACCGGGAACACGCGGCGTACGGCCTGGCGTTCCCGGATCTGCGCACACGGTTCGAGCTCCTGGAGGAGCAGACCGAGATCATCCACCGGCAGTGGACCGAGGAGGTCGTCACCTTCGAGGGTGCGCACTACCAGCTTGACGCGGTCCAGGCGCTGCCCCGACCGGTCCAGGACCATCCACCGCTGATCCTCGGCGGTCGGGCGGGGCCACGTGCAGCCGCCCTGGCGGCACGTTTCGCCGACGAGTACAACTCGGTGGGGGTCGGCCCGGCCGAGCTGCCCGAACGGCTCACACGCCTGGACGTCGCCTGCGAGGAGGCGGATCGGGACCCCACCGATCTGCGCCGTTCGGTGATGACCGGTTGCATCATCGGGTCGACGACCGATGGGCTCCACGCACGCGCCGCTGCCGTGATGGAGCGGATGGGTGAGGACGGCGATCCGGCCGCCTTCCTGGCGGAGCGGTCCGCCCGTTGGATCGTCGGGACCCCGGAGCAGGTCCGGGACCGCCTGGGCCGGCTGGGGGAGCTCGGTATCGACCGGGTCATGCTCCAGCACCTGGTCCACACCGACCTGGACATGGTCACCCTGATCGCCGACGAACTGATCGACCCCGCTGCCTCGGATGGGTAGCCGGTGACCGACCGTCGGCGTCGTCGCCACGACCATGATGCCGGTGGTGACCCCGACCTCCTGGCCGCCAAGGCCGCCCTCCGTGACGAGGTCTGGTCGCGGCTGGAGGTCGAGGGTGTCCGGAGGTTCCCCGGACCTCGGCATCGGATCAGCAACTTCGTCGGCGCCGAGCGGGCTGCGGACCGGCTCCGTGCCACCTCGGTGTGGCAGGACGCAGCCACGGTGAAGGCCAACCCGGACAGCCCCCAGTGGCCGGTCCGGCAGCGCGCCCTGGAGGACGGCAAGGTGGTCTACATGGCGGTTCCACGGCTGGCTCAGCGCGACCCGTTCTTCCTGCTCGATCCGGACCACCTGGCCGACCCGCCGCGCCGTGCCTCCTCGATCAAGGGAGCCGTGGCTTCGGCCAGGACCGTGGCGCTGGAGGAACTCGAGCCCGTCGATCTGGTGGTCACCGGCTGTGTCGCGGCCGGACGTGACGGCGCCCGGCTGGGCAAGGGTGGCGGGTTCAGCGATCTGGAGTTCGCGATCGCCTCGGAGGCGGGCCTGATCGGTGAGCACACCCTGATCGCGACCACCGTGCACGATCTGCAGGTGCTCGGGCCGGGCGCGATCCCGGTCACCGGGCACGATGTCCGACTGGATCTGATCGTCACACCCGATGAGGTCATCGAGGTGGTGGGGCAGGAGCCGCGGCGGCCCGGGTGCATCGTCTGGGACGACCTCACGACCGACAAGGTCGCGGCCATCCCGGTGCTCGCGGAGCTCCGAAGGTACACCGAGTAGGCTCACGCGCCGCTCGGTTGCTGTCCGCGACCGGCAGCGGTCCCACCCGCCTCTTCTCCCATCTTCTCCCAGGAGTCTGCACATGGCTGTCCAGGTCGGCGATCTCGCCCCCGATTTCGAACTGAGGGACCAGACCGGGCAACCGGTGAAGCTGTCCGACTATCGCGGCAAGAAGAACGTGGTCCTCGTCTTCTACCCCCTGTCGTTCACCGGGGTGTGCGAGGGTGAGATGTGTTCGATCCGCGACTCGATCGAGGTGTTCCGCAACGACGGGGTGGAGACGCTCGCGATCTCCGTGGACTCGCCGCCGACGCACCGGCAGTGGGCGCACGAGCAGGGCTTCGACTTCCCGCTGCTCAGTGACTTCTGGCCACACGGCGAGGTCGCGTCGACCTACGGCGTCTTCGACGACGCCCTCGGTCTGGCGGTGCGGGGCACGTTCATCATCGATATGGACGGCAAGGTGGTCTACACCGACCGCAACCCGATCCCGGAAGCGCGGGACCAGGATGCGTGGAAGGCCGCACTGCGCGAGGTCGGCGCCGCGGCCGCCTGAACGTGGCCGGTCGCGACCACCGCGGTGTCGTCGGGGTCGACGGGACAGTGGATCTCCAGGGACGCATCGAGACGTTCACCGCCATCGGGCCGAACGACGGTCCCTGACGCCTCGAGGCGCGGGCCGTCGAAGCGAAGCAGGGGCCCGGAGGCCTCGACGCGGCCGGAGGGGTCGTCCGCGTCGATCTCCACCCACCGGTCCCGGACCCGGTCGTAGCCCCGGTAGAGCACGAGCGCCTCGAGGTTGCCGGTCGGGTCCCCGATGGTGATCTCGACGGTCTGCACGGCGTGTGGAGCGGTCCTCGATCGGCTGCGACGCGCGGTCAGTTCCACGTGACGACCGTCCGCGGCCTCGCCGGTCGCACGCAGCAGGGTCTCGGTCGCGTCGTCCGGCAGGCTCTCGCGGAAGCTGCCCTTCGACAGCGAACACCGGTCCACGTGCAGGTCGATGACCTCGTCGGCGATCGTGACCGAGCCTGACGGCGACGGGGTGGAAGCTGCACAGCCGAGGAACGCCGGGAACAGGAGCAGCCACACGAGGTGGGTGGGACGTGTCATGCGCGAGGTTCGAGCCACCGCGCCCCACCGGTTGCCCGAACGTCAGTTTCCCGTGACCAACCCATCGCAGTGACCGTCCAGGAGTGGCGCCGGACCATCCATCGTTCGTGAGAGAGGAGGCAGGTGGGCGATACGCTCGTGGCTCGACGATGATGAGGTTGGCGCCGCGATGGAGATCACCGAAGCACTGAGCTACGACGACGTCCTGCTGACGCCGATGCCCTCCGCGGTGCTCCCGCGGGACGTCGATGTCTCCACGACGTTGTGCCCCGGTATCGAACTCCGACTGCCGCTGCTGTCCGCGGCGATGGACAAGGTGACCGAAGGCGACATGGCCATCGCGCTGGCGCGCCAGGGCGGTCTCGGGGTCGTGCACAAGAACGCTCCCATCCCGGTCCAGGCCGGCATGGTCGAGTCCGTCAAACGCTCCGAGTCGGGCTTCATCGTGGATCCCGTGACCCTGAAGCCGGACGACCTGGTGGACACGGCCTTCGAACTGATGGCGCACTACCGCGTCTCCGGGTTCCCGGTCGTGGATGACGATGGGCGACTGGTCGGCATCGTCACCAACCGCGACCTGCGGCTCGGCGCCGAGCCCGGTACCGAGGTCCGTGACTACATGACCTCGCAGGGGCTCGTCACCGCGGTGCCGGGGACGACGCTCGAAGAGGCCCGTGATCGGATGCAGGAGCACCGGGTCGAGAAGCTCCCGATCGTGGATCCATCGGATCACAGACTGACCGGGATGTTCACGTTCAAGGACATCGAGAAGGTCCGTAAGTATCCGGCAGCCGCCAAGGACGCCCGCGGCAGGCTGCTCTGTGCCGCGGCGGTCGGCGTCGGTCCGGATGGCGAGGAGCGGGCGGAGGCACTCGCACGCGCCGGGGTCGACCTGTTGGCCATCGATTCGGCCCACGGTCACTCCGCGGGGATCCTCGAGTTCGCCGCGAAGCTCAAGGACCGGTTCCCCGATGTCGCCCTGATGGTCGGCAACGTGGCCACCGCTGACGGTGTCCGTGCATGTGCCGATCACGGGGCCGACATCGTCAAGGTCGGCGTCGGTCCCGGATCGATCTGCTCGACCCGGGTGGTCACCGGGGTCGGCATGCCGCAGTTCACGGCCGTGATGGACTGTGCGCGGGCAGCCGCGGAGATCGGGGTGACCACGATCGCCGACGGCGGGGTGCGCTACTCCGGCGACATCGTCAAGGCGTTGGCCGCCGGCGCGCGCGCCGTCATGGTGGGCAACATCCTCGCCGGCACCGATGAGTCGCCGGGTGAGCTCGTCCTGGTCGGTGGCCGCCGCTACAAGGAGTACCGGGGGATGGGCTCGATCGATGCGATGCGGGCCGGGTCCGCCGATCGCTACTTCCAGGCCGACGAGAAGGCGGGGAGCGCCAAGGAGGCGAAGCAGACCTCGAAGCTGGTCCCCGAAGGTGTGTCCGGGCTGCTGCCCTACCGCGGATCGGTCGGGGAGGTCACCGACCAGCTGGTCGGGGGCCTGCGCTCCGGGATGGGCTACTGCGGTGCGGCCGACCTCGCGGCGCTGGCGACCAACGCCCGCTTCGTCAGGCAGTCCGCGGCCGGGGCCCGCGAGTCGCATGTCCACGACGTCGAGGTCGTGCACGAGAGCCCGAACTACGCGGTGCCGGGCAAGGACTGACGCTCACCTGCGTCGGTCACGCGCCCGGTGGCAGACCCCGGGGACCGCGTGGCCCGTCGTCGTACGGACAGTGGCGACACCCCGAGTTGCAGCACACCCCGCGGTCCCAGTGTTCGGCGGCCGTGAACACGAAGAAGCCGCTGACCGGATCCACGTAGCCGGGTGCGCCGGACCGCATCGCGGCCTCATGGGCGGCGATGATCCGCGCGTACTGGCCGTGCCGGGGTGACAGCCGGTCGATCACCGGCAGACGACGGTCCCGGGGCAGCTCTTCGTCGTTCACGGCACCAACGCTCCGCTGCCGAGTGCATCCAACGCGATCGCGACACCGTGCGCGTCGACGTCGGGGACGACCAGGTGGGCGGCCGCGCGGACCTCCGGCGGTGCCTGGCCCATGGCGATCGCCGTCCCCGCGACCGCCAACATCGACAGGTCGTTGGCCGCGTCGCCGATCGCAGCCACTTCCCGCACGTCCAGGTCCAGGTGCTGGGCCGCTCGACGCAGCGCCGCGCCCTTGTCCGTCCCGCGTCGGGTGGCGTTGATGAACGACAGACCCGGTGTGAGCGGCGAGCCCGCAGCACCCGTCTCCAGGTCCAGGGTCGCCAGCCGCTCCAGGATCCCGCCGACCGCTGCCGGTGTGAAGGCGGCGAACGTGGCCTTCAGCACCGGATCGTCGCCCAGGTCGCTGCCGGTGCGGATGACGCCGCGTGGCTGCGCTCCGAGGATGTCCCAGTGCGCACGCGCCCGTTCGTCCATCGATGACGCCAGGTACCCGGATGACGTGTAGACCTCGAGGTAGCAGTCATCCCGCTCCTGATCGAACGCCAGCAACGCGTCGACCTCGGCGTGGGTGAGCGTCCAGGCGGCGACCGTCCGTCCGTCGGCACGCACCTCGGCTCCGTTGTGCAGGATGTGCGGACCGGGAGCATCCAGTTGGGTGTGCAGTGTCGCCACGGCGTCACGCATGCGGCCGGTCGCGTAGCCGACCCGTAGGTCGGCGATCCGGGCACGAGCGATCGCCGCCACCACCTCGGCGCTCGCGTTCACCGCCGGTCCAACCAGCGTGCCATCCACGTCGCAGACGACGTAGCGCACCCGCGCGGGCGACCACTGGTCGAAGCGTCCGCCGGGTTCGATCCCGGGCGCGAGCCCGATGCCGTCCATGCCGGGGCTGGTCCCGGTCACCCGAGCGCCTTGACCTGACCGAAACGTTCCTCGTAATTCGACAGGTTGGTGTTGAGCGCGTTCAGGACCCGGCCGACCATGGTCGGCGCGATGCGGACCCGCGAGACGATCTCGGCGTTGACCTTGCCCTTCTCCTTGCCGGGCAGCAACTGGCAGAAGTCCAACGTGAACTCGTGGGGGGAGTGCGAGACGAGCAGGAAGTTGGCGT
>SLHP01000193.1 GCA_007136095.1 Nitriliruptoraceae bacterium | reverse complement strand
GGTAGTTGCGTCCGACGCGCACCGCCGGCAGTTCTCCCCGACGGATCAACCGGTACACGGTCATGGTCGAGACCCGGAGTTGGTCCGCGACCTCGGCGGCAGTGAGAAGGTGATCGCTCATGGCCGGAACGTTACACCGCCGCTCTCCCCGTGACGACAGGCAACCAGAGCATCGTCACGAGTGGTATAGCTCATCAGCCCCAGGAGCCACGGCAGGCACGTCACCTACGTCAGCGCGTGCGCAGAGCGCGCGGCCGGACCCTCCAGGTCACCCGGTCAGGGACGCACCCCGTCGGTTCAACGAGCCCCGTGCCGGGGAAGCACCAGTCGCCGGACCGCCTCGACGGACTCCTCAGCGGTCCTGCGTGCGAGACCGGCCATGGCCTCGGTCTCCACGATCGGATCGTCGGTGAACGCGCGCGGCGGGGTCACTCCCGTGCGTTCAGCGGCGACCTGCTGCCAGTCCATCGGCGTCTCGATCGGCAGCGATCGACCGGTCATCTCCGCGAAGGCCAGGGTCCAGGCCCGTGGCACGACCTCGACGAGCTGATACCCGCCACCGCCGGTGGCGATCCACCGTCCGTCGCAGATCTCGTGGCTGAGCCGGTGCAACCGGGCGTAGATCGTCGCCATGTCGTCGACCGTCAGGCGCAGATGCGCGAGCGGGTCGGTCGCGTGGGTGTCGCAACCGAGTTGGGTGAACAGCACGTCGGGGGCGAACCCCCGCAGCAGAGGGTCAACGACCTCATCGAAGACCTCGAGCCAGAGGCCCCCGGTCGTGCCCGGATGCAACGGCAGGTTCGCGGCGCTGCCCTGCGCGTCCGGACCGCCGATGTCGTCGGCCGCGCCGGTCCCCGGGAACAGGAACCTGCCCGACTCGTGCAGTGAGATCGTCAGGACCCGCGGATCGTCACGGAACATGACCTCGACGCCGTCGCCGTGGTGGACATCGACGTCGACGTAGGCGACCCGCTCCGCGCCGTGTTCGAGCAACCAGTCGATGGCGATCGCCGGGTCGTTGTAGATGCAGAACCCGGCAGCCCGATCGGGCATCGCGTGATGGAGTCCGCCAGCCGGGTTGAACGCGTGGTCCGACACGCCCTCCCAGACCTGCCGGGCAGCCTCGACACTGCCAGCACAGACCTGCAGGGAGGCAGGGTGCATCCCCGGGAACGCCGGAGTGTCACCCTCACCGAGCCCGAACTCCGGGTCCGAACGGGCGGTCGGGTCCGCCGACAACCGCTTGACCGTGTCCACGAACGGCTCCCGGTGCAGCCGTAGGAGGTCGGACTCCGCGAACCGCCCCGGCAGCAACTCGTCCGCCCCGTTCCCGAGCAGCCCGCACCGGCGGATCAGCTCGATCGTGAGCTCGACCCGGATGGGAGCCAGCGGATGGCCGGGACCGAAATCGTAGGCCGCAACCTCGTCGTCCCATATCAGCGCGACGCGCCCGACCTTGCCAGGGCCTTCACCGACCACGCGACCTCCTCCACCAGCACCCCGCAGAGCCTATCCCCGTACGGCCGGCCACCCACGGACGCGGTCCCCCGGGGTTCGCGTGCAGGAGCGCCCACCCCCCGAACGCAGATGCACGCAAACCCCGCGCAGACCCCGCGGCCGGGGCGGGGTCAGTCGTGGCGGAGCGCGGCGACCGGATCCAACCGGCCGGCGCGGCGCGCGGGCAGGACCCCGAAGACCAGGCCCACCCCGATCGACACGCCGAGCGCGAGCAGCACCGACCACGTCGTCACCCGGGCCGGGATCGGCAGGAACTCCGCGACCACCTGCGCCAGGCCGATCCCGCCGAGCAACCCGATGGTTCCGCCGAGCGCCGTCAGCACCATGGCTTCGAGCAGGAACTGCCGGGTGATGTCCCGGGTGCGAGCCCCGAGCGCCTTGCGCAGGCCGATCTCACGCGTCCGTTCGCTCACCGACACCAGCATGATGTTCGACACCCCCACCCCACCGACCAGCAGGGAGATGCCCGCGATCGCAGCCAGCACCAGGGTCAGGATCTGCAGGATGTCCCCGACGACCCCGATGATGTCGTCCTGGGACAGCACGCTGAACTCGTCGGACACCAACCGCTGTTCGAGCACCCGCTCGACCGTGGCCCGGTCCTCCCCGACCGTCTCGGTCGAGGTAGCGCGCACGAAGATGGCATCGATCCGACCCGTCGCGAACAGCCGCTGGGCGGCGGTGACCGGGATGTAGACCTCCCGGTCACGATCCGGTCCGAACGCCGCGCCACCCACCCGTTCCATCACACCGACGACGCGGAACCGGATGCTGCCGATCGTCACGGTCCGCCCGATCGGATCCGTCCCGGGGAACAGCTCCTCAGCCACCGACGCGCCGAGCAACGCGACCCGACGGCTGGTGGCCACGTCCGATTCACCGAACGGCTGCCCCCGTGCGACGTCCCGGGTGACCACACCGAGGTAGGACGCGGTCACCCCGTTGATCGTGGTGGCGATGCGCTGCCCATCGGCCTGCAGCGGCTCGCCACCCACCACGCTCCCGGCCACCCGGTTGGACGCGCCCGGCAGATCCCGATCGATCGCCTCGACATCCTCGATCGTGAACTGGCTGCGTGTCGGCGCCGACCCGAAATCGCCATCGCCCGGCAGGACGAACAACAGGTTCGACCCGAGGCCCTCGATGGCGCCGGTGATCTCCTCGCGCGCGCCCTGGCCGATGGCCACCAACAGCACGACGGACAGCACGCCGATCAGCACCCCCAGGGTGGTCAGGGCCGACCGCAGCCGGTTGCCGACCAGGGCCTTGATCGCAACCCGGAAGGCCTCGCGCAGGCTCACGTCGACCCCGCCTCGACCATGTCCAGATCGCCACCGACGATGACCCCGTCGCGCAGTTCGATCCGTCGGTCGGCCCGTTCGGCGATCTCCGCTTCGTGCGTGATCACGACCAGGGCGGTCCCGCGCTCCTGGTGCAGCTGCTCGAGCAGGGACATGATCTCGTCCCCGGTGGTGGTGTCGAGGTTGCCCGTGGGTTCGTCGGCGAGGATCAACGCGGGTTCGGTGACCAGGGCACGCGCCATGGCGACCCGCTGCTGCTGCCCGCCCGACAGCTCGGTCGGGCGGTGGTCGAGCCGGTCACCGAGGCCCACCGATTCCAGCGCCGCGATCGCACGCTCCCGTCGGTCCCGCGCCGAACCGGGCCGGTAGACCAGCGGCAGCACCACGTTGTCGACGGCGGTCAGTCGTGGCAGCAGGTGGAACGACTGGAAGACGAACCCGATGCGCTGGTTGCGCAGCTGGGCGAGCTCCGCATCCGAGCGGTCCTGCACGTCGCGTCCGTCGTAGAGCACCTCGCCGGTCGTGGGACGGTCGAGCGCTCCCAGGAGGTTGAGCAGCGTGGACTTCCCCGACCCGGAGGAGCCGATGATCGCGACGCTGTCACCGTGATCGACCCGGAAGGTCACCCCACGGAGCGCGGGGACCTGCACGTCACGACCGAGCGTGTAGGTGCGGGTCACGTCGATCGCCTCGAGCAACGTCGGTACGGGCGCCGTGGCGCTCACCCCACGACCTCGACCTCGGTGCCGTCCTCGACCAGCTCCACGCCCGTGGTGACGACCTCATCACCGACCTCGAGGTCGCCGGAGACGGCCGCGGTTTCGTCACCGATCGCCTCGACCGTGATGGGGACCTCGACCGCGACGGCATCGCGGACCACGTAGACCACCTCGCCGCCACCCCGACGCAGCAACGCCGAGGTCGGGATCACGGTCTCGCCCTCGACACGCCGGACCTCGATCTCCGCCGAGGCCGTCATCCCGACCCGGAGCCGGACCTCGTCGGGAACACGGTCGAGATCCACCTCCACCGGGAAGATCGCGCCGCCCCCGGCCGGGCGCTGCGGCTCGAGCGCGATGTGGCGCACGGTGCCGGAGAACTCGGCGTCGGGGAAGGCGTCCACGAGCACCGTGACCGCCTGGCCGACGTCCATCTCGACGATGTCGATCTCATCGACGTCGACGCGTGCGGTGAACCCGGACAGATCGAAGATCGTCAGGAGTGCCTGTCCAGCGCCGACCCCGACGCCTTCGGCCAGCGGACCGGTGGAGCTCGTCGAGGAGCCGCCTGGGTCAGCGCCGAGCAGCCCCCCAAGGTCACCGAGGTCACCGAGGTCGCCGAGGTCGCCGGCACCATTCAGGGCCCTAAGGTCGGGGGCGTCGGGAACGCCACCACCATCCCCGCCCCGCGCCAACTCGACGACCCCCGCGGCCGGTGCGACGATCACGAGGTCGTCGACGCGTGCCCGGGCGGCCTCCAACGCCATCTCCGCCTGCTCGAGTTGCGCGTTGGCCGCGGCGGCCTGTGCCTCGGAGGCCTGCTGTGCCTGTCCCGCCAGGTCGGATTCGACCTGGGAGAGCTGGCCGCGTGCGTCGCGGTACCCCGCTTCGGCCTCGGCCAGGCGCGCACGCGCGTCTGCGGCCGCTCGGTGCAGTTCGTCGGGGTCGACCAGTTGCGGCACCCCGATCGACGGCACCTCGAACTCGGGGACGGGGAAGGGGTCGTTGTCGCCCACCCCCTCCGGCAGTTCGTCCGCGATCTCCTCCAGCAGGTCGTCCGGCACCTCGTCGGTCGCCCGGTCGACCAGATCCCGGCGGGTCGCGTCGAGGTCGACCAGACCGTCACGTGCCGAATCGAGGTCGCTCTGGAGGTCCCGCCTCGCGGCGTCCAGGTCGGCCTCCAGCTGGCGGCGTTCGCGTTCAGCGTTCAGCGCCGCCGATTCCAACGTGGCGACCTGGTCGCCGAGCGCACCGAGCAGCGGAGGGAACACGGCTTCGAGCTGCGAACCGAACGACCCGACGACCGGAGACAGGTCGAACCCCACATCGGCAGCCGATCCGGCGAACATCTCCGCCGCTTCCACCGCCATCTCGGCCTGCAGGACCTGCTGGTCGACCGTGTCGGACTCGAGCCGGACCAGGGGATCACCGGCACGCACCTGGTCGCCGTCACCGACCAGCAGTTCGGCCACCTCGCCCCCGACCGGCGCGTTGACGGTCACCCGATCGGCGGCCTCCAACTGCGCACCCGCAGCGACCGTCTGGACGACCTCACCGCTGGTGACCCGAGCCGACTCGACCTCGACATCAGCAGCAGATGTGCAGGCCGTCGCGACGAGCGCGAGGCTCGCGAGGATCACAGGAGCATGGCGCCACACCGACGGCCTCGATGGGTTCGGGGACTGGTCAGCGTACGGTGGTTCGCGACCGACCCGGTCCCAGGGTGGGAGACCGCACGTGGACCGCACGGACGAACGCATCACCGACGGGCCGACAGGCCGGCTCGGGGCCGCCGCGTGACCTCAGCGGTCGCCCGCGAGCTCCTCGCCCCGATGCTTGGCAGCCTCGATGGCGTCGAGGAAGGCCGCCCGGACCTTGGAGCGTTCCAGTTCCCGGATCGCGGCGATCGTCGTACCGCCCGGCGAGGTCACCATCTCACGCAGCTCGACGGGGTGCTTGCCCGTATCACGCAGCATCTTGGCGCTCCCGACCATCGTCTGCACGATCAATTGCGTTGAGACATCACGCGGCAGACCGAGCAGGATGCCCGCGTCGATCATGGCCTCCGCGAGGAGGAAGAAGTACGCCGGCCCCGACCCGGAGAGGGCGGTGACCGCGTTGAGGTAGGACTCCGGCAGACGGATCACGTGCCCGACGTGGCGCATCATCTCCTCGGCGAGTTCGAGGTCCGCCTCACCCGCATGGGTGCCACCGGAGACCACGGACATCGCCTCGTCGACCTGGACCGGGGTGTTGGTCATGACCCGCACGACGGGCACCTCGCCGGGGATCGCCTCCTGGATCGCATCGATCGTGGTCCCGGCAGCGATCGAGATCACGGTCTGATCCGGGCGGAACGAGTCGCCGACCCCCCGGACCGTGTGGAGCAGGACCTGGGGCTTGAGCGCGATCAGGACCACGTCGGCAGCCTCGATGGCGACCCGGTTGTCCGTCGTGGCGCGGACGCCGTGGTCACGTGTCAGTTCCTCACAGCGATCGTCACGGCGGGTGGTGCAGATCACCTGCTCGGGGGCCACCGACGACGCTCGGAGCAGACCCCAGAGCAGCGCCTCGCCGATGCGCCCCGTGCCGATGATCGC